>CBHTTJ010000011.1:0-48101 GCA_966095605.1 uncultured bacterium
TTTTTTAATGGTTGGAAATCAGGGACTTCTCGAGAACGACGCCTTTCATGCGCCCATTTGCACGGATTTGTTCCGAAGGGAAGCCCGGCCTTCTTGGCCTCTTCAACCTCATGGCTGAGCGGGCGAGTGAATCGTGAATGAGAAGGGAGGGATCGCCCTCCTCGTTCGACGAACGCGTGTCAATTTGTGAAATGGAGCTGTCCCCTTCCCCGTTCTTACGACATAGCGTTGCGCATGGCGTGCAGGAGGTCTGAGTATTTCTCGAAGGGTTTGAAATTCGGGAACTGCTTCTGGATATGCTCGGGAGCGTGGAAAAAGAATCCGACGTTGGCTTCGGTCAGCATCGCGGTGTCGTTGAAGGAATCACCGGCGGCAATCACGAAATAATTCAGCGACTTCAACGCGGCCACGGCACTGCGTTTCGGGTTCGGTTGACGCATCTTGTATCCGGCAATGCGGCCGTCTTCGATGATGAGGTAATTGCAGAAAATCGTAGGCCAGGCCAGCTGACGCATCACCGGTTTGGCGAATTGTTCGAACGTATCCGAGAGAATAATCACCTGGGTCAACGAGCGAAGTTCGTCGAGGAACGCTTTTGCCCCTTCCATCGGTTCCATTTTCGCGATGACGTCCTGGATGTCCTTCAATTTCAAACCGTGTTTATCCAGGATTTCGATGCGTCCCTTCATCAACTTGTCATAATCTGGTTCGTCGCGAGTGGTGCGACGCAATTCAGGAATGCCGGTTTTTTCTGCAACGGAAATCCAAATCTCGGGGACCAGCACGCCTTCCAAATCTAAAGTGACAACGGTTTGTTTCATGGGCGCGGAGCTTTTCAGGAAATTCCCGGTCTGTCGATAGTGAGTTAACAGCCATCGGCCGCTATAACTTCGCGATTTTTTCGAGGACGGAAGTGGTCGATCGTCCCGGGACACCGGGCAGAATTAAAATTTTCCCGCCCATTTTTTCCACCAGTCGGCGTTCCTCCTGGTTGATCGTATCGATGGTGTAATCGCCGCCCTTCACATAAATGTCTGGTTTAACGGAGGTCAGAAAATTCACCGCGGTAGTTTCCGGAAAAACGAAAACGCCATCAATCGATTCCAGGGCCGCAAGCACGGCGGCTCGATCCTCTTCCACATTCACTGGTCGATTGGGACCTTTTAATTGTCGGGTCCCGGCGTCGCTGGTAATGCCCACGAGCAACGCGTCGCCCTGGTTCCTGGCGTTCTCGAGATAAGCCACATGTCCCGCGTGAAGAATATCGAAACAACCATTGGTCACCACGAGGCGCTTTCCCGCCTTACGAAGATCCTCGCGCCATTGAGGGAGCGTGGTTGGATTCAAAATCTTCGTCCGAAAATTCATAATCGCAGAGTGCCAAAGCAACGCCGATTGGCAATGTACAAAATAAAACGGCCGAACCCGTGAGCCCCACGCACAGGTTCGGCCGGCCAACGCAGGTTGGACTTATTTATCCTTCGCGTTCTTCTTTTCGAACACGAGGAAAGCGACTTCAGAACTGATACTGTCGAGATATTCCCTCGCATCATCGGTATTGAGCTTCTTCTGCTCCAGAACCTGAGTCCAATTGATCGAAGGCTTCAACAGTTCGGGCAGCGATTCATGGGATTTTTCAGAAACAAAGGTGCCAAGAACCACTTCGCTCAGCTTCATGTTCTGATAGAAGATGGCTTTCTCGACCACGGCAGTTTCGGTTTTAAGGAGCTTGGCAATATCCGGCAGGATTTTGCTCAACTCCACGCTTTGCACAGATTCATCGAGATTCTGCGCGGTTTCCATAAGCCGCTCCGCCGGAGTTCCGGCAAAAGCAACCGTGAGGGCGAAAAGGAGGGTGACCGTGGCTAAGACTTTTCGCTTCATAGCAACCATGAGAAGTGCACTGTTCGTGCCATTCGACCCAGGGATTTACCTGAAAGACCGCTGACAAATTTGCCTAGCTTTTGCAGCCGGAGACTTGTTTTTTGTTTTCGCCGTTTTAGACTGTGTACATGAAGAGCGACGTAGTTCCCATTGAGATCCGAGGAATCTTACCCGCAAACAGCGGCTGCGCTATTTTTGTCGGGAATGAGGAAAAGGTCTTCGTCATCCAGGTGGAACACAGCATGGGAGCAGTGATTGGCATGTTTTTGCGCGACACTCCCAAGGAACGTCCCCTCACCCACGATCTGATGGCCAGTATCTTCAAAGGATTCGATATCAAAGTGGAACGCGTGGTCATTACAGAGTTAAAAAATTCTACTTACTTCGCTCGCCTGACTCTAAAGCAGGACAACGAACTGGGACAAAAGCTGGTGGAAATCGATGCGCGTCCCAGTGATTGCATCGCCATTGCGACGGCCCAGAAAAAACCTTTGTTCGTTCGCGCAGGGCTTTTTGAACAGGTGGAAGACATGAGCGAAGTGCTCGAACGCATCAACGAAAATAGCGGCGGCGAATCAGAATAGCATGGCGCCCGCTGCCTTCCCAACGGCTCCTCTCGTATTGGTTGCCGGCGACGACGATCTCGCCGTGAAGCAACGTTCCAAACAGATTTTCGACAAGTGGTCCGCGGATCTTGGCGGCATGGACCACGAAATCATTGATGGCGGGGCGAATAATGCCGGAGATGCTCTCAAGGCGCTTTCGAAACTCCGCGAAGCATTGCAGACACTCCCCTTCTTCGGCGGTGGCAAGGCGGTTTGGTTGAAGGATTGTTCGTTTCTCGGCGATGACCGGACGGCCGGATCTCAGGCCGTGACCGAAAATCTGGCGAGCCTTACGCAGGACCTGAAAGCGTTCGATTGGAAAAACGTGCGCCTCATTATCAGCACCGCCAAAGTTGATAAACGCAAAGCATTTTACAAAGCGATTGAAAAGATCGGCGCGGTAGAAACCTACGCCGGCTGGTCGATCGAAGATAAAGATTGGGCTGACCAGGCGGAAATGTTTGCCCGACGCAAAGTTCGCGACTTTAAAAAGGAGATTTCCGATGAAGCATTGTCCGAACTCGTCGCCAACGTCGGTCCGAATCCACGTCAACTGAATAGCGAAGTTGAAAAACTCACACTTTTTGCCGGGGATCGCCCGGAGATTTCGATGGAGGACGTCGCCCAAATTGTGACGCGCAACAAACAGGCGCGAGCCTTTGCGTTGGGTGATGCTTTTGGCGAAAGGAATCTTTCCCGGGTGCTTCGTTGCCTGGATGAAGAACTTTGGGAAATGAAGACAGATCGTGAGAAGTCAGAAATCGGTTTGCTCTACGGTTTGATCACGAAAGTTCGGGTGTTAATTTTCCTTAAGGAGATGCTCGATGCCGGCTGGCTGAAGATGACGCCCAACTTTGCGGCCTTCAAAACGCAGCTGGACAAAGTCCCGGCCGATGCGTTGCCCGATGATAAGAAGTTCAATCCCTTGTCCGTGAATCCTTACGTTTTGTTCAAAGCCATGGCCCAGGCGAAGAATTATTCGCAAGCGGAATTGGTACGGGCTATGCAGCTCCTGCTGGAGTGCAACCAGAAATTAATTTCCAGTCGGCTGGATAATGCCTTGATTCTGCAGCAGACCATTGTGGAAATTGTTGCGCGTCCAACGACGGCGTCAAAGTAGCGTTGAAACCTTCCGCGAAACCTTGACGTCCGAAAGGGCGAACTCGATAGTTCTCTTAAGTTTAGCAAAAATGAACGGATCCTCCGCCAGTCTGATGGTCGCCATCTTTGATTCGCTGGTCTGCATCAAAGTGTGTGGCCGGGTGAATTTCACGAACAGCGTCGATTTCAAAAAGGTCGTTAACGAACTGGCGCAACGGGGATACAAACAATTTGGCTTTGATCTGTCCGAATGCCAGATGATGGACAGCACGTTTCTCGGGGTGCTGGCCGGGATCGGGGTGCGTTTTTCTTCCAATTCAGCGAATGGCGAAAATCCCGCGGTGGTGATTTTTAACCCGACACCACGTATCGCGGACCTTCTGGAGAATCTTGGGGTCGCGCATCTGTTCAAAATCGTGAAGGACGAAAAGACTCCTGCGCAAAAATTTGAACCGGTCGCCGGCGAACAGGCGAGTCGTGTGGAAGTGACGCGCACCTGCCTCGAGGCGCATAAGACTTTGATGGATTTGAACCCGGAGAATGTGCGGAAATTTAAGGACGTTACCCAGTTTCTCGCTGAAGACCTGAAAAAGCTCGGCGGTTAAGGTTCTCCTCCCCCGGGAAAAAACTTGGAGCGGGTCACCGCGCTGCTATAGTCAGGGTACCCGATGAAAAAGGTCTTAACAACGGGCGCAACCCTCCTGCTTTGCATCACCTCTATTGCACAAACCCTTCAACCCGGTTTGCTTGGTGAATATTACTATTTCGGTCCCGCCCTCCGCGAAATGCCAGAGCTGGAACCGAACCAAAAACCGTCCGTCAAACGAATCGATCCGGTCGTCGACTTTGGAAAAATCCAACAAATGAAGCTGAGGTTTACCAACGACTTGTATGTACGTTGGACGGGGAAGATTCGGGTTCCAAAGTCTGATAAATATCGTTTCTTTCTCAACTCCGATGACGGTTCGCAGTTATTTATCTACGGGCGGAAAGTAGTGGATAATGGCGGCCTGCACGCCATGACGGAAGTGTCGGGGGAAGTCGATCTTCCGGCTGGAGATCATGCGCTGATGGTGGAATTCTTTCAGGGAGGGAGCGTCGGGGGTTGTCGGATGTCGTGGGAATCCGACACGATTCCAAAGCAAATTATTCCGGCGACGGCGCTCTGGCACCAACCCATTATTGCGCCACCGCCACCGGAACCTGGGGCCGGGTTAATCGCCGATTTCTTTGATATGGGTGTACCGTTGTGGGACGTTGGAGATTTTCAGGTATATCAAAAACCGACTGTGTCCCGTATGGATCCGATTATCTCTTATTCAAGTGAAGAAAACTTTGCCCTGAAAGATCTGCACGCTCACTTCTATGCGCGTTGGACCGGGAAGGTTAACATTCCAAAGTCGGGACTCTACACGTTCACCTTGTCTTCTGATGATGGATCCTACCTGAGCATCGACCGCAAGATTGTGATCGACCACAACGGGCGTCACAAGATGGTTGAGAAAACCGGAAAGGTTGAACTTTCCGCGGGGCCGCACGATATCAAAGTGGATTACTACCAGAACGAAGGCTTTGCGGGTTGCGTTCTTTTGTGGGAGGGGCCGGGCATCGAAAAACAAATTATTCCCAGCACTGCATTCTCACACTGAAAAGCAATTTAAAAGTGCAGTTGAATAACTTTTTTTTGTTCCTCTTGAGTTTAATTTTTGCGACGCATTAAACTCTCGCGCCCATGTTGAATCTGCATTCGCTCAATCCGCAACAGCGACAAGCCGTCGAGACGATCAAAGGTCCTGTTTTGATCCTTGCCGGTGCAGGAACCGGGAAAACGCGGGTCATCACTTTCCGCATCGCGCACATGGTGGAACGAGGGATCAATCCCGGCAAAATTTTGGGCGTCACGTTCACCAACAAGGCTGCGCGCGAAATGCAGGAGCGTGTGACCAAGCTGATTCCCCGTCAAAAAACGGAAGACGGCCAAAAGCCGGAACGCCCCACGATCTGCACGTTCCATTCGTTGTGCGTTCGCATTTTGCGTCAACACATCGAGAAGCTCGGATATAAAAAGAATTTTGTTATCTACGACGAATCGGAGCAACTCGCCGCGATTAAGAAAATCCTGAGCCATTTCAGCAGCAAGGGAGAAAAGGTCGACCCCGGAGCTGTCCTGGCGATGTTAAGTAAATTTAAAAACGGCGGCGAACGAGCGAAAGCCTTCAACGATCCAAATGTCTCCGCACTCGCGGAGCACGTTCGGAAGAAATATGAGTCCGCATTGCATGCCTGTAATGCCGTTGACTTCGATGACCTGATTCTCCTCACGCTTCGATTGTTTGATGAACATCCCGATGCGTTGGAAGCGTGCCGCGAGAAGTATCGTTACATCATGGTGGACGAATATCAGGACACGAATGCGTCGCAGTTCCGTCTGGTCCACATGCTTTCGGAACAGCATCGGAATCTTTGTGTTGTCGGTGACGACGACCAAAGTATTTACGGTTGGCGCGGTGCGGAAATCGCGAACCTGCTGGAACTCGAAAAATATTTCCCGGAAGTCCGCATTGTAAAACTGGAACAGAACTATCGTTCCACCAATACAATCCTTAACGCCGCGAATGCCGTCATCAAAAACAACGCTCGTCGCCGTCCGAAGCAGCTGTGGTCGCAGAAAGGGGATGGAAAAAAAATCCAACTGCACGCCTTCACCGATGATGAAGAAGAAGCTCGGGTCGTCGTGGAACAAATTGAATTCAATCGCCTGAGTGCCCGTATCCCCTGGATGGATCACGCCATTCTCTTTCGCACGAACCTGCAATCGCGCGCTCTCGAAACCGCGCTGCGAAAAGCCAGCGTTCGTTATCACCTCATCGGTGGACAAAGCTTTTTCGACCGGCGCGAAATCCGCGATTTCCTCGCGTATCTAAAAATGTTTATGAACCCGCACGACGACATCAGTCTGCTGCGGATTGCGAATGTTCCCGCGCGTGGACTGAGCGACGTCACCATGGAACGTCTGCTGGCCGCAAGCCAGGAACGTCATTGTTCCGTGTTTAACGCGATGAAACATACCGATGTCCAGGCGCAGTTCCTGCCGAAGACACGCGAATCGATCATGGCATTTCTGACTTTCATTGAGAACACACGCAATGAATTGGCCACAGAAAACCTTTCTCTCTCACAATGGGCCGACAAATTTTTAACGGAAACACGTTACCCCGACGAATTGCGCCGCCTGGAAAAGAATCCGGACACCGCCGACAATCGCGTCCAGAACTTGAAGGAACTCGTGACGTCGCTCGATCGGGATGAGCCGCTGACGACTCCTGCAACGGAACGATTGCAAACATTTCTGGAAGAAATGACTTTGGATGCTGAGCGCGAGGAAGAAAAAGAGAACAAAGGCGATGCCGTCACGTTGATCACGATGCATAGCTGCAAGGGCCTGGAGTACCCGCACGTTTTTGTTGTCGGTCTCGAGGATGGTTTGCTGCCGCATTCGCGCTCCAAAGTCGAAGGCACGTTGGACGAAGAACGACGACTGTTCTACGTGGCGATCACCCGTGCGAAGGAGAGTCTCGCGATCACCCATTGCAGCGGTCGCAAGAAATACGGGCAGTTAATGCCGTGTCATCCTTCGCCGTTCCTGAAGGAACTTCCAAAGGACCTGGTTGAAGATGCAGAGGAACGCGCGAAAGGTCCGGTGACGGTAGATTCTGGAAAAAATCTTTTTGCTGCAATGCGTGCGGCGATTGAGTGATCAATCTTGCCTCAATTGCTCCGGGGTTTTCGTCGTGATCCCAAAAGTGAACTGTTGGCCGTCGTAAAACTTTTCCCGCAACTCCACATTCTCGAACGCTACGCCTCCCGGAATCGCTGTTTCAGATTTCCAATAAGTGTAACGGGCGTTCACCGCGGCATGGAGGTCATCATGAAAAGTCCCGTGCGCTTTTTTCCAATACTGCGTCACGCGCGCTCCGCCATAATGCCAGCGCTTCGTCCCGGGAAAGGGAAAGACCGACGCGGGATCGCGTTCGTCATTCGTAAACGGAACAATGATGTCCCCTGCCCCATTGCGGGCCAAACGGTCCAGCGGATAAATCGTGTGCGGCGCGAAATCAGTTCCCTTGTGCGTGGAATATAATTTCAAGCTGCTGACGATTTCGTTCTTCAAATGCAACTCGCGCGTGCGGACCAGATTCCCCATGGTCGCCGTGACGATGCAATATTCAATCGGTGCGCTGCCCGGTTCGGTGTGCAGAGTAAGGCAAAGTTCATCGGGCCGATCGCTACGCTGCGAAGCGACGAAACGAACTTTCGCCCCGTTCTCAAAAGGCTCGACGTAGATTGTCGTTTCCAATTGTTGAACACCTTTTCCCAGGTCAGAAATGCGGGTGGCGCCGTCCGTCGCTGAAGATTGCGAAGCCCAGAATCGTTTCCCTGGTTTCTGATCAAGGGCACTGAACTCCAGTTCACTAAAACCTTTTTTGCCCTGCACGATGGGTTCAATAGCGATGAAGTTGATGAGGTCGTAACCACCATTTGTGAGCACCGGGTATCCCAGTCGAATCAGTCCGCGCGGTTCACCTCGCCGAAAACCGTCCGGCGCAACGGCCCACATCAGACCACCGCGCAAACCCCAGATAGAATGCTGGTTAGTTCTGTTCGGATAAACCCAATCCAATGAGGTGCGGTTATCTTTTTCCGGAACCCGATGCACGCCCGATTTCGGGGAGGCCGAAAAAGCAGGATTACCCAAGAAGGATAAAAACAAACCGAGAAACAAAATTTTATGGCCGGACATCGGACTGAGACCCTGCCCGAAAAGAACGGCGATGATCAATTCCGATTGTGACCGCGTCACGCCCTGTTTTGTTTTGCACTTAAATAGCAATGCCCTTAGGTTATTTTAATGCCGAACTCCTCAAGCAATAAGAAAAAGGCCATGATGCTCGGACTCGGACTCGACTCCGATGGACATAAACGGGTGACGTCCGGGGACAACTTTGCCCTCGTCGGTGGATCGCAAGAGACGCATGAGGTCATGACCGAAAAGGTCATCAAGATCAACGAGAAGCTGAACAAAAAAGGCAAGTCTCTCGAGACCGTCAGTCGTGAAGAGTTCGACGACATCGCTCAGTCCGTTGGTCTGAAGCGGAATGATCCTGGCCGAAACTGAGCAGAAGGTCATCTTACTTCAGGAAGGGACGTTTGCGCATTGAAACCTCGGTTGCCAGTATTGTGCGCATCACTACGACCAATCCCGGTCTCGAAAAATATATTTTTCCTGCTCGTGATGCCCGGGCTACCTAGACCCTTCGCGCCGAATCTTCCGTCCAACAACCTTGACGATATCGGTCTTCATGGTCGTGGAACCTAGGGCGACGACCGGCAGGTCGATACTTCGAGTTATCCATCTCCAACGTTGAAAACGATTTCCGAGGACGCGGAACGGCTTTTCAGGCCCAAAAATCCCTTTCCGCACGCACGGGACGCCATTTCAGAAGTTGAAAATCGTTTCCGCGCGTGCGGAAGGCGTTTTCGGGAGTGGAATTTTCTTTCCGCGCGTGCGGAAAGAGATTTCAAGAGTTGAAATTCGCTTTAAAATCGGCGGAAGCGATTGGAAATGTGCAGTTTAGGGAACCTGAGCTCCGTTTACCCCTCAGGGCGACAACAAAGCGCGATAAAAACGAGGGGAAACGGCTGATTGTGGGTCACTCCAGGTCGCGGCGTTGGTGGAAAGCGTCAAATTCGTGATATTTTGCCAATTTGTGAGGGCTAGATCCGAACATCCCTGAATCGTCAGAGAAACTCCCGGGGCACCGGCCGCAGTCAGCTGGGATCCCGTCACGGCGAGATTCATGAGCGGATCAGACTGAAGGATCTTTCCTCCCCATCCGGATACGACAAATCTGCCGTTGGCATACATCACCGACGTTAATATCCCGGGAACGCCGGATGCATGAGACGTCCAGTTAATCCCGTCGGCCGAGGAAAGAATAGTTCCGAAATCCCCGACCGCGACGAATACCCCTGCGGCATACGTAACGTCATAAAGCCAGGCGGACGTTCCCGACGTTCGTTGGGTCCAGGGTCCCGCACTGTTGGTGGAAGTCATGATGAGACCGCTCTCGCCCACGAGCACGTAAACCCCTTTGCCAAACGTCACGCTTTGCAAAAACTTATTCGTCCCCGTGTCGAAAGATGTCCATGGAGAGGTCCCCTGGAAAGATCGGAAAATTTTTGTCGTTCCATTGGCTGGCTTGGCGACGGCGAGAAAGCGATTGGAACACCAGACCACTTTTTGAATCGGGATGTCGACGGGCTGCAGTGTCCAATTGATCCCGTCCGGGGAACTGGCGATATTGGTCGCGGTGGAATATCCGGGAGCGATATTCATCGCCGCAATAAATTGACCGTTGCCAAACGCAATCGACTGAAAGTCGAAGGAAAATCCGCCGGCCGTCGGAAAACCCGTGACGGTCTGTCCTGTCCAATTATTGCCATCGCTCGAAGTAAATAGAGATTTCCATAAACCGCCTGCCACGAAGATGTCGTTTCCGTATGTTACGTTGAACAGGTTCAAAACCGGGTTCGGAGTGCCCGAGGCGCTGCACTGGGTCCATGCTTTTGTATCCGCAGACGAAAATAAAAGGCCAAGATCAGCGCCCCTTTTATCCACTGCGGCGATATACTGTCCTTTCGCAAAAGCAATCTGGCTGACAGTATAATTGGTGTTTCCCATCGAACGCTCCTCCCAATGATCGAGTGGATTGGCGGAAGAAATCGGATTGAGCAGGAACCCCGACACCAAAACGAGAAAAAAACGTGCGTTCATTAGTTTGCCCATAAGCCGTGCAGAACCTTGCCCGGAATTGGAAGGAAGTTCTATGTGCGTTTTCCGGCACATCCAATAGAAATAACGTGTTGACCCCTTCGGTTTCGATTGCTACGTTTCGCGGCGCAATGAAACTTTTGGTCAATGTACTCGCTGTTGTTCGCGTAGTCGTAGTCGGCTAACGCGACCTGAGAGACATTGTCCAACGCTCGCAGGTCGCCCGCAGTTCCAGATGGAACGCGGGTTTTTGATTTTGCGGGTGGTTTCGTCGCCCGCAAAACCAGCGAGCGAAATACGAAACCAAAATTATGCGACATACTATATCCGTTCTGGTGGAAAATAAATTCGGCGTTCTCACCCGCGTGGCTGGGCTTTTCAGCGGCCGTGGTTATAACATCGATACTCTCAATGTCGGGCCGACCCATGATCCTAAAGTTTCCCGCATGACCATTGTCACGGTGGGCGACGACGCGACGCTCGATCAGATCGTCAAGCAATTGAACAAGCTTGTGAATGTGATCGAAGTGACCGATTTCCGCGCCAGCGATTTCGTGGATCGCGAATTGGTTTTGGTGAAGGTGGAAGTGGATGCCAAGAGCCGCGCCGAAATCATGCAGATCGCTGATATTTTCCGCGCCAAAATCGTCAACGTGGAGCCAAAGAGTCTCACGATCGAGATCACCGGAAACGAAAGCAAGGTCGAGAAGTTCATCGATTTGATGAAAACCTTCGGTATTGCTCAACTCACCCGCACCGGCAAGATTGCATTGCCGCGTAAATAGGGCTCGTCATTTTCAATCAACTCGTCAATCGTAAATCCAAAATCGTAAATAATATATGCCAGCTAAAGTGTATACGGATAAAGACGCTGATTTAGGCGTTCTGAAGAATAAAACCCTCGCCGTTCTCGGCTTCGGTTCCCAGGGTCATGCCCATGCGTTGAACCTCAAGGAAAGCGGCCTCAAGGTCATCATTGGTCTCTACGAAGGCAGCAAGTCGATTCCAGTCGCGAAGGACAAAGGATTTGAAGTTGTCAGCACCGCGGAAGCTGTGCGCCGCGCAGACGTGATTTTCGTCGCTTTGCCTGACACCAAACAACCCGCCTGCTACGAAAAAGATATCAAGCCGAACCTGACCAAAGGCAAAACGCTCTTGTTCAGCCATGGCTTTGCGATCCATTTCAAGACGATCGTTCCGCCTAAAGACGTGAACGTGGTGCTCGTTGCCCCGAAGGGCCCTGGCCACATCGTCCGCCGTCAATTCACGGAAGGCAAAGGCGTTCCGGCGTTGATCGCGGTTTATCAAGGTGGACCTGCCGCGAAGAAAATTGCGCTCGCCTGGGCCAAGGGTGTTGGCGGTACACGCGCCGGCACGATCGAAACAAGCTTCAAGGAAGAAACCGAAACCGATTTGTTCGGCGAACAGACCGTTCTTTGCGGCGGTTGCACGGCGCTCGTTCAAGCGGGTTTCGAAACGCTCGTCGAAGCCGGTTACTCCCCGGAAATGGCTTACTTCGAATGCCTGCACGAATTGAAACTCATCGTCGACTTGATGAACGAAAAAGGCATCGCCGGTATGCGCTTCTCGATTTCTGAAACCGCGAAGTGGGGCGACGTCACGGTCGGTCCGAAGATCATCGACGCGAGCGTGAAGAAACGCATGAAAGCCGCGTTGAAAGACATCCAGACCGGGAAATTTGCCAAGGATTGGGTGAAGGAATATCAGACCGGTTACAAGAAGTACAATGCACTCCTCAAGAAGGGTGAGCAGCATGGTATTGAAAAGACGGGCGAACGTCTCCGTTCCCTCATGCCGTGGATGCCGAAGCGCAACATCAAAGGCGCGCAAGCAGCTTACTAATTCGGATTCCACAGAATCTTTCAGGAACCCAGGAAAGTAATTTCCTGGGTTCTTTTTTTCTCAAAGTGGTGGGGCAAAGCTGCTGCTTTGCCCTGATTTTTTCAGCATTGCCAGCAGCTGGATAATATTTGACCGAATTGGACATAAAACGTCTGGGCTGCGCAGCAACGCCGGTTGACATGGAACGTTCAGGAACGTCTTTTTTAACGCAACTAAGTTTTTGTTCTGGTGTTTTTCCCCTATCCGGTATTGGTTTCATAACTTACGTATTTAGGATTGGATTGAAGAAGACCGCTCATTATAGTCCGCCAATGATTTCTGGTACGCGCATCTTGCTGACCTTTTTGGCCTTGTGCCTGAGCGTGTCGCTTTCGCGTGCTGTCCCGGCAGAAAACCCTTACCACACAATTGTCGATCGGAATCCATTCGGACTGAATCCCCCTCCCCCAGTAGATACGAATGCCCCGGTTGCAAATCCGCCAAAAAACGTGAAGTTCAACGGGATTACCAAAGCAGGCGGTCACAAACGCGCCTTCTTCACCATTCCGGGAAAAGATCCGAAAGAACAACCGCTTTACGTCACGCTGGCTGAAGGTGAAAAAGCGGACGTTCTGGAAGTGAGCAAAATTTTCGAAGATGAAGGAGAAGTGGAAGTGGTGAATGCAGGAATTAAAATGGTCCTGAATTTCAAAAACAACGGCAATAAAGGTGCAACGATCGCTCCCCAACCCGGCGCACCGCAACCTCCACCACTTATTCCGCAGCCGGCGCCGAATCCATCCGCCGCCGTGTATAATCCGAACGCTGCCAATCCTGCCGTGGCGATACCACAACCGACTTTGGAAGGTGGCGCAGCTACTCCGCCGCCAGCCCCGGGGACCGGCGTCCAACCGGGCGTGAATCCTCAAGCACCTCCACCGCCACCAGAAGGCATGCGCCAGATTCCAACGCGCACCTTGCGTTTGAACCCCGTCACGCCGCCCGCCGCTCCGTAACTAAACTCTAAGGAATTGTTCGGCGGCCCAATCGGCGTAGCGCAATCCTTGCTTTGTCAAATAAAGGCGTTGCCCGTCAATCTGAGCATAACCGAGACTTACCATTTGCCGGATTTCTGGCTGCCAATGTTCCTGTAAATCGTACCCCGTGCGTTGTTTGAATTCCGCCAGAGGCCAGCCGGAATTCATGCGCAAACCGAACGCCGCGATTTCGCCGGCGCGCGCAAGCGGCATCAATTCTTCTTTTGATTCGATGGCGCGTGTTCCCTTTTCCAACCGCTCGCAATACATCTGGGTATTGGCAAAATTTTTCGTCCGCACATTTCGAACAAATCCGGCAGCGCTCGGACCCAAACCGTAAAAAGAGCCACCCCGCCAATAGTTCACGTTGTGAAGGCACGCTCGATCCGGAATGTCGGCGACGGTTCCAGAGAAATGCTTCGCAAAGTTCGCGATTTCGTATTGATAAAAACCGCTCTTGTCCGCGGCGTGCAACAACTCTTCGAACATGGAGCAGGCCAATTCTTCATCAACCGAAAATTCACCCGCTTTGAGTTGCGCAAAAAGCGGAGTGTCTTCTTCGTAAATAACTTCGTAAGAAGAAAGATGTTCGCTGCCCAGCGCAGTGGCTTCGCGAAGTGTGTCACGCCAGATCTCCATAGTTTGGCCTGGAATGGCAAACATCAGATCGATGTTAAGATTGTCGAATCCGGCACGACGCAAAGTATCGAACGATTTGAAAACCATGTCGCGACTATGCACACGCCCCAGCCGGTCTAGCAGATTTTCATCGAGGGATTGCACCCCCATGGAGATGCGATTGACGCCGTAACTCCGAAATAATTTTGCTTTATCCAACGATACCGTGGCCGGATTACACTCTACCGTCCATTCCTGGGCCCCGAGAAGATTAAGTCTCTCCATCTCTTTGAGGATATCTTCCCATTGCCGCATCGTCAGAATCGAAGGCGTGCCACCGCCGAAGAAAATAGTGCGGGGCTTCAGATCAGGAGCGACTAACTCCAGCTCACGGATTAGTGCCCGCACATAGCGATTCGTGACATCGCCATTAGATGCTTCCGAATAGAAGGCGCAGTACTCGCATTTCTGCGCGCAGAACGGGACGTGCACATAAAGACTGGTGACTGGTTGTTGCGACTCCGACATTGCCATTCAATATAGATTGCCGCGCCGAGGGAGCGAATGAAAAAGTCGCCGAATTTTCACCGTTGCTCGCGCGCGTGGGTCGCATTATTGTTTGACGCATGTCGAGTGCTGACGCCACAGCTCAACCCATTTCCGCCCGTATCGACGGACGTCGTCCCGATCAATTACGTCCGATTTGTTTCAAAAACCACATTGCTCCTTACGCCACTGGTTCGACTTTGATCGAGTGGGGCAAGACGCGTGTCATTTGTGGTGTGACAGTTGAGGAATCCGTGCCGCGTTGGATGAAAGACCAGAATGTCACCGGTGGTTGGATTACAGCAGAATATTCGATGCTCCCCTACTCCACTTTAACACGTAAACAACGCGACAGTTCCAAAGGAAAAATCGACGGACGTTCCCAGGAGATTCAACGACTCATAGGCCGATCCATGCGGGCTGCTCTGGATCTCGAGAAATTGGGACCGCGAACGATCTGGGTCGATTGCGATGTCTTGCAGGCGGACGGCGGCACGCGCACGGCCGCCATTAGCGGTGCTTTTGTCGCGCTGCAATTTGCGATGCAAAAGCTGATCGCAACCGGAAAAATCAGTGAGAACCCCATCGCTAACGGAGTTGCGGCAGTCAGTGTCGGCATCGTCAACGGCCAACCGATGCTCGATCTTTGCTACGAGGAAGACGTTGCCGCTGCAGTAGACATGAATCTGGTGATGAACTCCGCGGGAGAGTTTATTGAACTTCAGGGCACCGGCGAGGAAACCAGTTTCTCCGAACAGCAATTGGCTTCAATGTTGAGTTTGGGCAAAACGGGTATCAAACAGCTGCTGGCTTTACAACAGACAGCGCTTTGCGCCGCCTGATTTCAACGTTTTTACGATGTCCGCCCCTACTCGTCTTTTCCTGTTACGTCATGCTGAGGTCGAAGAACGTTATCACCGCGTCTTTGGTGGTCGTATCGACATGGAACTTTCACCCCGTGGTCACACTCAGGCGAAAGCGTTGGCGAAATATCTGAGCAAATTCTCCTTCGACGCGATCTACGCGAGCCCGATGAAGCGGGCTCAGTTGACGCTGGCGCCAATTCTGGAGAATCGTTCTATCGTTCCTGCTCTGATCGATGATCTGCGTGAATGTCATTTTGGCGATTGGACCGGCATGACCTGGCAGCAGGTTCATGATAAATACCAGGTGAGTGCCTTTCATTGGCTGGAGATGATGGAGCAGGCCAAAATTCCGAACGGTGAATGCACGCAAACCTTTCGCGCCCGCGTGGAACCGCAGCTCAGAATGATCCTCGACGAACACGCGGGTCAAACCATTGCGATCATGTGCCATGGGGGCGTTGTCCGGATGTTATTGGCGGTGTTGCTGGATATTCCATTGCCACGCACCGCTTTGATGAACATTGAATATGCCAGTTTGACAGAAGTTCATTACGCTCCGCACAAGACGGAAGTCCAATTGCTGAACCTTACGCCCTGGCGAGACCTCGCTTGAAAACTTTGATTCAACTCTCCGTGACCTTGGCCCCCGAATTGGAGGATCTTGTCAGCACCTTTCTCGAAGCGACGCTTCAGCAAGTTCCATCGTTTTACACAGACGCAGAAACAGGAGAGACAAGCGCAAGTGTTTACCTGGAGAAGCCGTTAAATGTTGCGCAACGAAAGGAACTTTCTTTGGCGTTGTCCAATCTGCGTAAAGAGTTTCCGGAGATCGGCGGACTGACTGAAGGAAAAGTCCGAAAAGAGAATTGGGCCGAATCGTGGAAAAAACATTTTAAACCAATTGAGGTCGGATCGGCGCTACTTATCAAACCAAGCTGGATCAAACGTAAGCCAAAGAAAAACCAGGCAGTCGTTGTCCTGGATCCAGGCCTGAGCTTTGGCACCGGCCAACATGCGACCACTTCATTTTGTTTGCGTCGCATCGTCGCGGCGCGTCGCGACGACACCAAACAATCTTTGATTGATATCGGCACGGGCTCGGGAATTCTCAGCATTGCGGCAGCAAAATTAGGATATGCGCCTCTTGAAGCTTTTGACTTTGATCCGGAATCAGTCCGGGTGGCCCGCGAGAATGCAAAGAGCAACAAAGTTGAAAGAGCTGTAAACCTGAAGCAACAGGATCTGACAAAATTGCCGGTCAAAGCCGCGCGTCGATTCGACGTTGTCTGCGCCAACTTGATTTATGACCTGCTGATCGCTGAAGCAAAGCGAATCACGAATCGGCTCAAGCCCGACGGAGATTTGATACTCGCTGGCATTTTGATTTCGCAGTTCAAAAAAGTCCAAAACGCCTACGCCAAAATCGGTTTCAGACTCGTTGCCACGCAGCAAGAAAAAGAATGGCAATCGGGACATTTCAAGCGCCTTATGCGGTAAGCAGGCGTTTACGAGCCACTACTCCAGCTGATAGACCGTCAGAAAAACTTTGAAAACAAATTCGGGCTGTCTTTCTGTAGAATTACGTAATTTCAGGTTGAACATTCTTTCGGGTGTGCCACTCTAACTCTTGACAAGCGACGACACCAACTGCAGTCCCACAACGCGTTGGAGCTCTGTTGGAGCCGTAATGCTTAAAATCCAGAAAGGAAATTAAGTATGGCAAAATCGTTAGACTTCATTGCAGAAACGGTAAAGACTCCCAAGCATCCCTTCCATCAAGTAGACGATCGTCCTCACAAAGCCCAAAAACATCGTTACGAACGCCGCAAAATAAAAGAAATTCTGCGTCATAGCGATTGGCGGGAAGATCTTCAGGCTCCCTGATCAAGCAGGGTTTTCAGCGCAGCTCCTCTGCGTTGATTCAGTGTATCATTACGCTCGCGATTCCAAGGATTGTTCCAATAACAATCGCGATGACTTTCATTAGCTTGATCTGATGCACATCTCCGCTTTCGAATAAAATCGTTGTGGAGATGTGCATAAAAATTCCGATCACAAAAGCCATCAGTTCCCGGGAATACCCAGCGAGCGACGTGTGAGCGCTTAACAGCATCCCAAGCGGAGCCATCGCAGCAAATACGGTCAGCAGGCCGAGCGACTTGTTTCTCCCAATGCCACTGTGCAACAACATTCCCAGAAGCGCTATCGATACCGGATAATTATGCAGCACAATACTCCAGAGCAATAATTTGCGGGATGCCGGATCATGGTGAGTATGCGCGTCTCCCAAAGCCATCGCTTCGATCAATGCGTGCAGGCACAGGCCAGCCAGGACACCCACCGGAATCTTGTGATGAATATGATGAGCATGCCCGTGCTCAATTCCCATGGAGAAAACGTCGAGTGCAATCTGAGTGAAAAAACCGGCGAGCATCAGCCCGCCAATTTTCAAATGATCATTCGAAACAAGACCATGAACCTGATAAAGCTCCGGCAAAAGATGCAGCAACGTCAGCGTCAGCAGATAGGCGCCGGTAAAGGCGTTAAGCAATTTGACGTGGCGCGGGGCATCCAGCTTAAACGCGAACACACTGAGTGCTCCGAGAATGATGCTCGAAAGCAGGATCAGGTAGTCCATAGTTCAAGGGGTTCTGACAAGGCCGCCGGAGCTTGGCAATAAAAAACCCGCAACAGACCGTTGCGGGCTGAAATTAAGCTGTGTCGAAAATTACTTCATCAAAAGCATCTGGCGCGCGCGCTTAATGGCGCGGTTCAGACGGCGTTGATAGTGAGCCGGAAGTCCCGTGTATTTACGGGGAAGGATACGGCCCTGATCAGTCACGAACTGCTTCAACAAATTGACATTCTTGAAGTCGAGCGCGTCCGCGGTGAAATCGATCTTGGGCTTTGGACGCGGGGTGCGTGCTTCGCCGGTTGTGCCTTTGCGTTTAGGCTTATCGAGATTGGTTTTACGTGGCATAACGATTACTTGATTTCGCGGTGCACAGTGTGACGACGGAGAGCCGGATTGTATTTCTTGATCTCGAGCTTCTCGGTCTGCAGTTTCTTATTGCGCGTTGTCGTGTAGCGGGAAGGAGATTTTCCTTCCTTGCGCGCTTCCGTGCATTCAATGGTGATAATTTCTCGTGGCATAAACAACTACTCCTGATTATTCCTTTTCTTTCGCCGGTTTTTCTTCCGCTTCTTCGGATTCCTCTTCGATTTCTGCTCCACCAGAGCTATCGACGGTTCCGAGAGCGCCGAGGCGGCGTTGACGCAAAGCACCTTCTTTTTCCAGCTGCGCCTGGGCTTCCACCGTGAAACGGGTCCACGGAATAGCATCCAAACGAGCGCGCGGAATCTGTTTGCCGGTCAGCTCACAAACTCCATAGGTGTTCTTTTCAATGCGCTTCAAAGCTTCTTCGATTTCGTAAATCGCGTCCTGGTCCGAAGAGAGCAGGCTCAGCGCGAAATCGCGGTCAAAATTGTCAGTGCCGGAATCTGCCATATGCAGGCTGTAACCTGCCATTTCTTCAGCTGATTCTTTGGCCAAACCACTCATCTGGGCGAGCAAACGTTCGCGCAGGTCCATCAGATTGCGGTAGTATTTCACCCAATCCGGTTTGATCTTCGGCATGCCATTGAACTCTTTGGAAGAGGATGCCTTCGCAACTGGCTTTCCCAAGATCGAAGCAAGCGTAGCCGATCCTACAGATTTGCCCTTGGCTGGAGCGGGTTTCGCTTTGGCCTTCGGTGCTGGCGCAGCTGCTTTCGCGGGTGCTGCCTTCACCTTCTTCTCGGTATTCTTCTTCTTATTCGTAGCCACAACTCAACGGTTTTGGTTGAAATTCTTTCTCCAATCGGGGTTTTTCCCGAAAACGAGAGTGCGCGAATGTAACAAACAAAATCAAATATGCCACAAAAATTTTAGGAAAAAATCCACGGTGGCAAACCATTGCCGGAGAGCGGTTAAACCGGAGCAAAACCAGCGTCGTCCCTGCCGTTTCACCTTTTACACCCCCGCCCTGCCTCATCCTTTCTCAATACTGGCGTAGGCGTTGTGATTGTGAATGCTCTCGAAGTTCTCGGCTTCGACCTTATACCACGTCACATCTCTGTGGGCGTTCAGTTTGACGGCGACGTTCCGGACGAGGTCCTCCACAAACACCGGATTCTCGTATGCCCGCTCGGTCACCGCTTTCTCGTCTTCTCGTTTCAAAAGGGAATAAAGCTCAGAACTGCCGGAGCTTTCGATCAAGGCAATTAAATCTTCGATCCAAATCGCTTTCTTTGCCCTGATCTGCACGGTGACATGGCCGCGCTGGTTATGTGCGCTGTATTGACTGATGGCCTTGGAACAGGGACAGAGTGTTGTTACCGCCACGACCACGGTAAGAACAAAATCAATTTCTTTTCCACACGCCGTCGCATCGAAACGCGCGGTGTAATCCATTAATCCTTCGCGCCCGGTCACCGGCGCCCTTTTGGTCATGAAATAGGGAAACTCCATCTCCAAATGCGCGGTCGCCGCATTTAGTTTGGTCTGCATCGCGTGGAGAATGTCTTCGATGTTTTCCACATGAACGATGTTTCCGTGAGCATTGAGCACTTCAATAAAACGGCTCATATGCGTGCCTTTGAATTCGTGCGGCAAATCGACGTACATGCCGATCGTGGCCACGGTGTTTTGCACCGCATGTTCCTTATCGCGGACCTGGATCGGAAAGCGCAATCCACGCACACCGACTTTATCGATGCGTAGTTTACGATGGTCCCGTTCGCTCTGCTTGTCGTGCAGCTTGGTTTTGGGACTGGAGTCCGCTTTTGACATAATTCCTGTTAAACTAGCAGCCAGCAGCGGAGATGCAAAAAGTTTCTCGGGCACGAAACCCACTAGCGTTTCCACTCCCGCTTTCGATACTAATTGCAGCGACCTCGATTGTTTTCCTTTGAAATCAGCAGCTTAGAAAGGCGGTTTTCCTTCTCGGATTGTTCCCAGGCTTTCTTTGCATGCGCTAAAACCACCGCGGAGTGGTTCGCAAACTTGGTTGCGCATCACATTCCATTCCCCGACGAGAAAAAACTGCTGCACGCTTATTTGCGCAATTCTGTCATAGACGAACTTATTGCCGGGATGCGAAGGGTCTACGGGATATTATTGGCGTCGGTTTTGGCCAGTGTGCTGGGATTTCCTGCCATTGAGGTGCCTGTCACAAATGAAAACCCACTGCGCATGCCGCTTCCCGGAGACAACCATCTGCGCATTCTCTCCCCCACCCTGCTGGAAATCACACTGATAACCACCAAATTTCCCGATCCAGCTCCGGTAACGTCCTGGAATTTCGTCACCAACGGTATCTTTGTCCCGCCGAATCTTTCACAGCTGATTGTCACGGTGGACGCACAGTCTATCCCGATTCAGGCGATCGGCTTCAAGCGTCGTCCTATCTACGCACCGCTGGTCCAACGAGATTTGCGCATCGGCAATTATCTTTATCTCCAACTCGCCCAACCGCTCGTCGACGGCCAAAGCGTCCGCGTCGACAATCCGGATGGGACGCTCTGGAATTCAAACCAGCCATTTACCGCCACGGTCGATCCGTTACGTTGGAACCCCGCGATCCATGTTAATCAGCAAGGCTATCTCCTCGGCTTCAGTAAAAAGGCAATGATCGGTGAATACCTCGGGAGTCTCGGCGAAATGGATGTTGATCCTGGACTCGGCTTCAATCTCATCGAAACCATTTCCAATACGGTGGTTTACCAGGGCGCGCTGACCTCTCGTCCGGATATTGGTTACAATCCGCCGGCTTATCAAAAAGTCCTGGAAGCTGACTTCACTCCGTTCGATGTGCCAGGTGAATATCGACTGCAAATTCCCGGGCTGGGGGTTTCATTTCCATTTTTAATCGGCCATGAAGTTGCGGCGTTGTTTGCGCGAACTTATTCCCTCGGCCTCTATCATCAACGTTGCGGCGTTGCCAACGATTTTCCTTACACACGTTTCACACACGGTCCCTGCCACACCGGCCTGGTGGAAGTGCCAAATATGAATTTCACGACGGTCAACGCCGAATTGGCGAGCTTCACACAAAACTATGCCTCCAATCCGCGACATACGGCACCACGTTTGAAAGACGTGAATTCCAGTCGCTATCCGTTTGTAAATACGAACAAGCTCGACGTTTCCGGCGGCCACCACGATGCGGGCGATTACAGCAAGTACACAATCAATTCAGCGCAGTTGGCTCATGCTCTGATTTTTGCCGTCGACGTTTTTCCCGGTGTCGCCGAATTGGATAATCTTGGGCTGCCCGAGAGCGGCGACGGCATTCCTGATTTGTTGCAGGAAGCAAAGCAGGAAACAGACTTTCTCGCAAAAATGCAGGACGCCGATGGCGGTTTTTATTTTTTGGTTTACCCACGCAATCGCTCCTATGAATACGATGTCTTGCCGGACCACGGCGATCCGCAGGTTGTCTTTCCCAAAAATACCGCTGCCACCGCCGCCGCCGTCGCCGCATTGGCACAAACGGCTTCTTCCCCAATTTTTCGCGCCTATTACCCGGACGAAGCAGATCTTTATTTGCAAAAGGCGCTCGCGGGCTGGGCGTTTTTACAGAACGCCATCGCCACTTACGGTCGCGATGGGTCGTATCAGATGATTACGCATTATGGCGACAACTTCATGCACGACGATGAATTGGCGTGGGCCGCCACGGAACTTTTTCTCGCCACCGGCGATCCCGCGTTTCAGGACGACTTGATTGCCCATTTCGATCCCTCTAGTTCAGCGACGCGTCTTTGGACCTGGTGGCGTTTGTTCGAGGGGTACGGTTGCGCGGTGCGCAGCTACGCGTTCGCCGCCCAAACTGGTCGCATTGACCCGAGTCAGCTCGACATGGATTTTTTGGCAAAATGTAACGCAGAAATTTCAGGCGCTGGGGACGATCAGCTGCAATATGCTTTGGACAACGCTTACGGCAGCAGTTTTCCAGACGCCAACAAAGGTCCTCGCACGGCCGGATGGTATTTTTCCGTAAATCAGACCTTCGATTTAGCCACTGCGTATCAGCTCAATCCGAGGCCAGAATATCTCGAAGCAATCGTGGGTAACATGAATTACGAAGCTGGTTGTAATCCGATAAACATTAATTTCCTCACCGGCATCGGTCAGCTGCGTCAGCGCGAGATCGTTCATCAATATGCTCAGAACGATCGACGGGTGTTGCCTCCCAGCGGTCTTCCTTTGGGAAATATCCAACAAGGTTTTGCGTATTTGGATCCTTACAAAACCGAATTGAGCGCGCTTTGCTTTCCGGGCGATTACGGCGCGACCAACTTTTACGCACCTTATGACAAATGGGGTGACAGCTTTAATACGATGACGGAATTCGTCGGACCACAACAGGCGCGCAGTCTCGCGAGCATGGCTTTCCTGATGGCGCAAACGCCAGAGAAGTTTGAACCCTGGAATTCAGCCGATGGCACTATCCTCGACGTGCCCGACGACACGGCGACGGGAGATCCGATCGTCGCTCGCTTTTTCAACGGCTTCCTCGATTTGACGAATGCCCGCATCGTCTGGGAAGCAGAAGATCAGGAACCGGCGTTGGCGCCCGAGTTCCATTTTTCGCCGGTGAATCCCGGCCTGCAATGGATTGAGGCCGAAGTAACGTTGCCGAATGGACGTCGCCTGTTTGCCACGAAAAATTTCAACGCCAGCTTAAACTCCAACCGACCGGCCAATCCGTTTCAATCGGAACCGCTCAGCGTCACGTCAGATATGGCGGCTCTTTATCATCTGGATTCAGATTTCACCGACACCACCGGTCAGCAAACGAGTTTAACGAATGCCGCCGCAGCGTCTCTGGACACGCTGAACCGCGGTTGGATGCGAGAACCTGAAGGAACATCGTTGCACTCGACAGGCGCGGGCGACACCGCCACGACATTGATTCGCAACAACAGCCTGAAAACGACGAACACCACCAAAATCGTGGTGGAAGCGATGATTTATGTCCACGCGCGTCCAACCATCGCCACGGCTCCCTTTCTTTCGCTCGTTGGAAATTGGAACGCGAGTCTGGAACTGGTGAACAATCGATATATCGGTTTCGTTTTTCGGGGCGGCACGAATCTCAACTTTTCCACAGCAACGGTGCAGGAGGCTTTTACGTTGAACCAATGGCATCATGTTCATATGGAGATCAATTCCTCGGGATACCTCGTAATGGTCGACGGCGTTACGCTCACGCAAGTGCCGAGCAATGAACTTAAGAACTGGCCGACCAATGGATCAGCGACGCTTACTCTCGGGAACTTCGATGGCTGGCTCGATGAGGTAGTGATAAAAAGCATGCGTGGGTCCGCCCCTCTCCGATTGATTGCGTCGTCGACTGCCAATCAACAGTTAAAAATCACACTCCAGGGAAATATCGGGGCGGGATTTATTCTGCAATCTTCCACGGACCTCCTGAACTGGACACCGGTGTTGACCAATTTGCTGCAAAACACCAATTACGACTATTTGGACAACAACCCCGCATCCACTCGTCGATTTTTCCGGGCCATTTCTACCCCGTGACTTTTAGCGGGACGCCGCCTCATGTCCGGACAGGGCGCTAAAACATCCCAGGCAATTTGGTCGTTTCAGAAATCAGCGGAAGAGATTTTCGGAACAAATTCTAAGAGTCAAAATGTCCGGAAAACGTTTTTAGAGCGTCTCTCGAAAGTCAAAATGTCCGGAAATTATTTTTTCCGACTTTTCGGAAAGTCCGGAAACCTTCCGAAAATGTTTTCCAGACTTTTTGAAAGTCCGAATGATCTTCCAGCGCGTTTTCCGTCCTTTCCAACTCTCAGAAAGCATGGAAAAAACTTTTTCCGAACTTTCCCGGAGTTAAAAAGCATGGAAAAAATGTTTTCCGGACATTTTAACTTTCCGGAGACGCTCTAAAAACGTTTTCCGGACATTTTGACTCTCGGAATCTTCTCCCGAAAATCTTTTCCAACTTTTCTGAAAGGCCGGATGAGTTCCCAAAACGTTTTACATCAGCGTTTTGTGTAGAAATCGGCCAAAAATGGCCGGGACCATCTTAGCAGAGGCTATGCCACGGGAAAATCTCGCGGAAAAAGTCCCTGGAAGAGGGTTGTTCCACCTCAAAAACCGCCGCTCAGTAGGTCAATTTGCCCTGAAAATAATCCTTCTCCCACTTCTCCAGTTGGCCTTTGACTTTGTTCACATTGGCCTTTTCCGGAAGGAAGTAGAGGGTCCAGGCCGGACGCTTCGGCATCTTGCTGAGGCAGTCGTAAAGAGCCTTGATCCCATCAACCCCGAAACCGCAGTCCAAAGCGTGGGCGGCGCCGCACTTCAACGAATCTTCCCACTCGGAGGAGGTCAACAGCTTGTCAATGATCTCGGCTTTTTTGCCGTTGTCCTCGTCAAGTTTGTCGGCGTACTTTTTATAATGTCCGAGATAAAAGTGCGAAAGGTTCATCGCCACGAGCATTCCAGTCATTTGGTTAAAGTTACTGAGTTGCTCGTTCATGATCTCATCCGTCCAAAAACGCTTGTCCTCAATTTTGGGCGGTTCTTTCAATGACTTTTCCCCCTGCTCTTCCGCAAGAGTTAAAAGGTATTTTTCGAAATAGCCGGGCTCAATCTTGTCGATCGCCTTGGCGTGGGCGACGTGATTAATCAGGTCAAGGAATCCAACCGATATAAACACCATGCGAATCGGTTGCTTTTCATCAGGATACTCCGTCGGCTTGATAAACGGTTTTACATCGGTCTCCAGCGAAATCGGCTGCGAAGCAATCTGCGAACGGTATTTACCTTTGAGCCCGTTGTAGAGGTCCGTCCCGAGCTTCATCGTCGCAGTGAAACCCGTTTGATATTTTGGTCCTTCGTCTTCAGCGCGGGCACAAACGATTAAGCCGAAGAAGACAAAGACGATTGAAAGCAGTTGTTTAGCCGTGTTCATACAGTGGAATTGAGACCGACCGGAGGGTAACCCATCCCTAAAAATCGTCAATTGAGACCTCGAGACGCCTGAATCTGTTTGATGGACAGTCGGAAGCCCCCCGGGAAGCCCCTTAGATCTAATAATAGAAACCCTTAATCCTCGACATAGGGAAGGTTTCCTGATGAACTGCGGCGGGAGGCGTTGTTGCAACCTGTTCAGAATTCGATTTCTTTATGAAAAGACCTGTTTATTTGTACGTTTTAACAGCGTGTTTTTTATTGGTTGCTTTGGCTGCGGAAGCGACCGTGAAAGTGACACCAGCGAGCGGTGGCAGTGTGCTCGCCGACTTTGCCAGCGACAGTGCCTCTCCGGCGTGGACGACGCTCGGCCCTATTTCTATCACTGAACGCAAGAAGAACGACATTGCCAGTGGAAGTAATCTCACATTGGTTTTGCGCGCTCCGACAGGATTTGAATTCAACACGGGCACGGCTCCCGATATTTCTTTTACGGCAGGCCGCGATATTTCTTCCGCGACTGCTGCGATCGTCAACTCGTTGACGTTGCGCCTTACGTTCACTGCCACCGGCACGGCAGGATTCGACACTTTAACGATCAGCAACCTCCAGGTTCGCGCCTCTTTTATGTCGCCACTGGCGCGGGGCAATATCGTTCGCCCTGCTGGAGCGAGCGGCGGAACGGCCGTCATCTCGGGAATTAAAGCAGAGTCCAGCAAAGGCAAAGGTTCGGTCACGGTCTTTGGTGCATTAACAGAGATCGCTGGCGCCGCCACCCAACTCGGAATCCGCGCTCAACCTTCAACCAACGTTGTCGCAGCCACGGTTTTCGGACGCCAACCCGTGATCGCAGTGGAAGACAGTGGCGGCAATGTGCGCTTGTCCGATAACGGCCGCGTCATCACAGCAGCCATCAGCTCAGGGCCGGGAACCTTGTCTGGTACTTTGACTGCCGTGACCGTCAACGGTCTCGCTACCTTTACGAATCTTTCGCTCAGTGATCCCGGGGAGGTGATTCTGACCTTTTCCACCTCGAACCTGACCGAAGTCGCTTCGGCGTTGATCCAGGTTTTCCCCGGCCCTCCGCCGCCAGCTGTCGCGACATCCTTGTCCATTCAGACGCAACCTTCCGCATCCAACGTCGCCGGGACAGCTTTTTCGCAGCAACCGGTTGTCATGATTCTGGATCAATACGATTTGCCGTATACCAATGAAAATAACGCTTATGTCACCGCCGCGAATCTGGATGCGACGGACCCGTTGCAGGGAACGCTATCCGTGAAAGTCGTCAACGGTGTTGCAACGTTCACCAATCTTTTTCACACGAACGCGACGGATCTTTCGATTCAATTCACG
This sequence comes from uncultured bacterium, assembly GCA_966095605.1. GTDB lineage: Bacteria > Verrucomicrobiota > Verrucomicrobiia > Limisphaerales > JACDHS01 > CBHWET01. The sequence goes on from CBHTTJ010000011.1 coordinate 26,670, forward strand.
AGCACGAACCTGAATTCCACCGTTTCGGACGTCATCACGATCAATCCTGGCGCTGCGAAACGGCTCGTTTTCGATGTGCAACCGGACCTCGCCGGCGTCGGGAAACCATTCGGCATTCAACCGATCGTGCTTTCTCAGGACCTTTATGGAAATGATTCCGCATCGGGTCTCGGCTCAAGTTTGAATGTAACGATGAATTTGACCTCAGGCACCGGGACGCTCAACGGAACCACGGTCCTTGATATTGGCACCAATGACGGCAATGGCGTGGTGATGTTCACAGATCTATCGATCAGCACCCAGGGAGATAAGCAATTGACGGCGAGCGCCAGCGGGTTAAGCAACGCAATCAGTGTCGTGTTCACTGTCTTACCAAAAACCAATCAGACGATTACATCCTTTACGGATATTCCGGCAAAGGTTTATGGCGATGGGTCATTCACACTGAGCGCAACGGCCTCCTCTGGTCTGCCCGTGAGCTTCAGCATCATTTCCGGCCCGGCGACGATTTCCAACAGCACTGTCACTTTAACAGGAGCCGGCAATGTCGTAGCTCGCGCTTCTCAATCCGGTAACGTTGACTATCTCGCAGCTCCTTCGATTGATCAGGAATTTACCGTGTTACGAAAAGCTGCGTCGGTCACCGCGAACGATGCCAGCCGCAATTATGGCGATATAAATCCAGCGTTCACCGGCAGCAGCATCACGGGATTAACGAACGGCGACGTTATTACTCCGACTTTTTCGAGCAGTGCCGTGGCCAGCAGCGTCCCCGGAACCTATCCAATTACGATCTCGCTCGTGGACCCCGGCAACCGACAGACGAACTATATCGTGACGAAGCACAACGGCACTTTGACGATTAATTCCGTTCCTCCGATCATCGATACGCAGCCGCAAGACCAAACGGTTGGTCAAGGATCTCCAGCGACATTCTCTATCGGTGTCAGCGGTCCCCTTCTCGCTTTCCAGTGGAAATTTAACGGAACGAATATCAACGGCGAAACCGCGAGCACGTTAACCCTTCCGAATGTTCAAAGTTCACAGGCTGGAACTTACTCCGTAGTGGTAACCAACGGCTCGGGCAGCGTGACGAGTTCGAACGCGGTTTTGCAGGTAATCCCCGTTCCCGTGATTGTTGCCCAGCCCACTTCATTTCATACGACGGCAGGCGCAAATTTCACTCTTCCTGTTTCCACGAACGTCGGCTTTATCGTGACCGGTGCCCAACCTTTTAGCTATCAATGGCGCAAGGATGGAAACACTCTCGCCACCCAGACGACTTCTGCTCTGAAACTTCTCAATGCGAAGACAACAAACTCAGGAAACTACAGCGTTATCATCGCGAATGTCGCCGGCAGTGTTACGAGCGCCCCCATTTCCGTAATTGTCGGTGCAGTCGTCGCCCCAAAGATCATCACCAATCTTTCCAATCAGGACGTGGTCCTGGGCGATCCGGTTGACTTCACCATCGTGGCGACGGGCCCGGCCCTTTCTTATCAATGGTATTACAATGGAGACCCATTGGTTGGTGAAACGAAATCAACGTTTCACATCGCGTCGGCACAGTTTACAGATGCAGGCACGTATCATGTCACCGTTACAAATGTTGCAGGCGCGTTGACCAGTTCCAATTCCGTGCTGACGGTGAATTACGATCCCAATGTCATTACAAATGACGTCGATCTCGATGGAAATGTGGATATCCTGGTGCAAAGCACCAATAGCTTCCTGGGCATCTGGAACCTGGACCACACCAATTACGTCGGATCATTCCTCTTGAACGATGGTTTGCCGCTGACGCCCGGATGGCTCCTCACCGGCAAAGGCGATTTTAATCACGACAATAAAACCGATTACGTCTTCCAGAATGGCGGGTTTATGTCGGTATGGCTGATGGATGGAACGAATCTGATCAATTCCGTTGCCCTGAACACCAACGCCGTCAAAGCCCCATGGAAGGTGATGGGCGCGCGTGATTTCAATCGCGATGGCAATACTGACATCATTTTACGCCACAGCAATGGCGCGACGTTAATCTGGCTGATGCGAGGCACGAAGATCTTGAAATCTGTTCCTGTTCGCGGAATGGGCAAAGCCTATCAACTCGTGGGGATGGATGATTTCAACAAAGACGGCAATGTCGATTTGCTCTGGCATAACCCTGCGACTGGCAAAATTTACATCACCTACATGATCCGGGCTCGCTTCAAGAAAGCGGCCTTCCTCAAGAACGGTCCGACTCCGACGAAAGCCTGGAACGCCGTAGGCCTGGTGGACATCGATGGCGCCAATTCTCGCGATATTCTCTGGCAGAACAAAACCAACAGCACCTTGATGACCTGGTATCTCAATGGAACGAACGTGGTTGGAACGAATATGCTCAACTTCGTCGTCCCTGGCGGGTGGAGCATCGTTGGCGAAAAATAAAATCCGCTCATTCCGCCGGTGGCGGAAATACACGAGTCACGTTGGTATCGAACAAGCCCACGCGCCAAAGCATATTGCTTCGCGAAAAAATGACACCGTTCCCATGAATATGAGGGATGCTGTGTTGATTACTTCCGTCGTCCTCAACCAGCGTGCGCGTGCTTTCCGTTTGTAAATCACGGAGGTACACCGCACTGACTTTCTCCTTAGAAGCGGCGTCCCGTCCGCTATAAACGTAGTAACGTCCGGTGGAATCAAAACTATCAGACCATTGGAATTTAAAATCCTTTGCGATCAACTTCAGTTTACCGGAAGGCTTCTCCATTTTTGTGAGAAAACCGTTGGTGGCCTCCCATCGTTTCATCGTATCCGTGAAATAAAATTGGTAGTCGCCGTCATTCCATATCGGAAATGGTTTTACGTTTCCATTGGAGAGATCAACGGAGAGTCCGTGTTGTTTCAGAAACTCAAGAATCTCACTGCCGGCCAAAAGGACCGAGGTTCGCCCGGCGACAATGTCATATATCTCAAGATTTTGGTTTTCAGATTTAAATAAGATTGCGGTGTCGTTCCACCACCCCACTGGTTCTCCTCGGATCAGCAATTTCGTCAGATCAGCCTTCTCAAGATCACAGAGAAACACTTCACGACCCGCATTCGCGGTCGGACGAGTGAAGCCGTAGCGCAAGTTCGGTGAGGGGTACCAACGACTGCCCGTTCCCGGAAATTGATATAAAAATCCAAGCCCCCTCGATTTATTTGCAGCTCTGTCAAAAACCGCCAGGGCCTCCTCGCGATTTGATGACGCTAACTTGAATTTCCCGCCGGTCACGCGATCCAGCAAACGCATCAACGCGGTTTTTGAAGACGCATGATGGGTGTGCAAAAGGATTTTCGACTGATCTCGATTACCGAAGACAGGCCAGCCATTCGTTAATTCACCAAGGATCTTTTTTTGGTCCACGTCGCAAAGGTAGGTGTGCGTAGAACGTGGGTTTGCCGAAAATGTTGAAATCCATACGAGCCCTCCTTCAAAGGGACCTGGCAGCAAAAAACCGTATGTCATATGCGCCGGAGGACTCACTTTGAAATTGGATGGAACTGACGCAAACCGTGGTCTCTCTGAATCTGGCGCGAAAGACAAAACAGCCACGATGAAAAGAAATATGAAGGCGATGGTCCCTGCGATTATTTTGCGTTTCATTCGATTAGCAGACAACCCCGGCGCCAAAATGTTTTGGTCTTCGATCTAATTTTTCGGAAGGTGCACCGTAAAAATCATTTTCGTCCCCTTCCCCGGAGCGGTTTCAATTTTTACATTGCCTCCCGACTGCTCAAGGCGCTGTTGAATGTTGGTCAAACCATTGCCGACTCTCACGTTACGATTAAGAGGATTTTGCCTCTGCGCCAAATCAAAGCCACAACCATCGTCCTCGACCACGATTTGCACGTCGTGGGTCCCCACGATTAATTCCACGCGCACGTGCTGGGCGTTGGCATGTTTGAGAACATTGTTCAGCGTTTCTTTGATCGCGAGAACGAGGTTGTGACGAACCTCCGTTGACAATGTTGCCGGAGGGAATGTGGAAGGAACCTCCAGTTCAGCAAGAATCGAAGTGTTGGAAAAGAACTCGCTCACGTAACGGCAGAGGTAAGTTGCAAAATTATCGAGGGTGTCGTTTTTCGGATTAACCGCCCAGACGATCTCATCCAAAGCCAGTAATACTTCCCGCGCACTGGCGGAAACATTGTCGATTTGCTGCGCCGCTTCCACGGGATTGTTCAAGTTCCGTTTTGTGACTTCGCTCAGGAATGAGATTTTTGTGAGCTTCGCTCCAATCTCATCATGCATATCTTTGGCGATACGCATCCGTTCCTTTTCGATGGCGTGCTGATGTTCGAGGCGTTCAACGCGACGTCGCAGGCGCTTCGACGTCACCACTCTTGCGACACCGGCAAAACTCACAATTCCAACACAACCCATCACCGTGGCAAACCACCACGTCTGCCAAAAATGCGGCGCGATCACGAAAGAAACACTCGCACCTTTAGTATTCCATACACCGTCATTATTGCAGCCGACGACCCGGAACGTGTAGCTGCCTGGACCGATGTTGTTGTAATAGGCCACCCGCCGCGTGCCTACCTCCTTCCACTCCGTATCGAATCCGTCCAGGCGATAACGAAATGCATTCTTCTCGGCCGCCGAAAGACTCAGCGCCGTGTAATGAACCTCCAGTTCTCCTTTTCCCGGAGCGAGGTGCACTCCATTCGTAAGGCGAACCTTCAGTTTATCCATGTAGACTTCTTCAATGGCAATGGGAGGAACATTGGTGTTGGCGCGAACGCCAGAATTTGGATCCGTCATGACGAGCCCTTTCGCGGTCGCAAACCAAAGTTTTCCATCAATGGATTTGAAACAGGAGGGGCGCGCAATACTGTTACACTCGGTGCTGGCCATCCCATCAGTTTTACCAAAGGAAACACTCATGATTGAAGAGATCTTGCGTTGGTCATAATCGAATAAATCCTGTTTTCTGACGCGAAAAATCCCCTTGCGACAAGTCATCCAGAAATAGCCAAAATCATCTTCCAGAACTCCAAAGACATCGTCATTAAAAAGACCGTCCCGGGTGGTATAGGAGAAAAATTTCCCGTCCCGATAACAATTGAGCCCGCCTCCGCGTGTACCAATCCAGAGCGTATTTAGCCGATCGCGATACAACGAAACGATGAAGTCACTGGCCAGACCATCCCTGGTGGTAAAATTTTTAACTTCCTTTCCCTTCATTCGCGCCAGCCCGGCATCGGTCGCAATCCAAAATGATCCGTCGCGATCTTCGCTGATGTCGCGAATGGCTTGTCCCACCAGGCCTTTCACTTTCGAAAATCGTTTGAAGTTTCGGGCGTGGGAAACAAATAATCCGCTGCTTGTTCCAACCCACAGCTCCCCGGTACTATCTTCAAAAACAACGCGAATTGCTGACGCCGAAATTCCTTCTGAGCGTCCGAAACGCGTAAAGTCATTCGTCTTTAATCGAAACAAACCCGCATCAAAATCGGTGCCCAGCCAAACGTCTCCTTCCCGATCTTTCAACAAACCCAGTACAAGCTCGGTCGGCATACCCGGTTTGTTAAAGGCTTTGAATTTCCCGTTTTGGAGTTGGTTCAATCCCCCGCCCCATGTTCCGACCCAAATCGTACCGGTCGCATCCTGCATCGCGGAAATCACATTGTTGTGGGACAAACCCTGCTGCTGTGTGTAGGTAACGAATTGTTTCAAGGTGACACGATACAATCCGTCCTTTGCACCAACCCAAATGTTGCCTTCGCGATCTTCGATGATCACATTGATCATGTCGTAAGCCATTCCATCGGGCGTGCGTTCCGTGACGAACTGTTGTCCTACGAGGCGATTCAATCCGCCGTAGCTTCCCGCCCAGAGATTACTGTGTGTGTCCGAAAAAAGAGCCGTAGCGTTATTGTCCGCCAGACCTTGCTTTTTCGAGAAATTCACGAATTTGCCGGCGTGTAATCGTGCCAGGCCGCCCGTGCCTCCAGCCCAGATATCTCCATTCGCATCTTCCGCCAATGCGCGCAACGAACTGATCGGCAGACCCGCTCCTTTTGGAGTGTAATTCGTGATAATCGTCGTGTCGTGACAACAAACCAGGCTTACCGCGGTCCCAATCCATAGATTTCCATGGCGATCCTCCATCATGGCTCGAACGGTATTCGATCCATTGAAAGCTTCGGCGGAGCCAAATTGATGAAATTCACCGTCTTCAAATCGAAACAGTCCCGCAAGGGTGGAGACCCAGAGGGTTCCATCGCTGGTTTCATAGATGACTTTGATGTAGTTGTTCGGCAGCCCGTCCCGGTCGCCAAAGTGTTGAAATTGCCCGTCCTTGTAGCGCGTCAACCCGGCGTCAAAGGTTCCAATCCACAGCGCGCCATCACGCGTCTCAGCCAATGCAGAAATATTTCTTCCCTTCAGCTCAGGAACATTGTTGGTATCAAAAACTGTAAAGCGGACACCATCGAATCGCGCCAGGCCAAACTGAGTACCGACCCACAGGTAACCATCGCGAGTCTGCACCAGCGCCTGCACGGAATTTTGCGGAAGTCCACTGTCGTTGTCCCATGAGGTGGCAACGTATTGCGGCGTGCCGGCTCCATTCAGGCCGATCGATCCTAAAAAGATGTATCCCAGCAAAAGACAGAAAAGGAGTTTGCGCGGGACAAAGCACATGTCGATGGATGCGCAAAGGATAAATCCTTTGGGATTTGATTCCAATCTTTTCTCTTTTGGAGGGCGCGTTGAAGGTTTGTCACGCCCGTTCGTCTCATCTACACTGATTTTTTTACTGCGCTCAATTATGACATTACGTTGTTTGTTTTCGGTTTTTACTGCGGTCCTGGCATTGAATGTTGCGGCGGCGGAAAAACCTCTCCTCACATTGCAAGATGGGGACCGGGTTGCCTTTATCGGCGACACGCTCATGGAGCGTGAACAATACGGCGGTTACATCGAGCTGGCGCTCGCGTCCCACTTTCCAGATCAAAAAATCAGCTTCCGGAATCTCGGTTGGAGCGCCGATACGCCGCGCGGCGACTCACGTTCGAGTCTGAGTAAATTGCAGGCAGGCCACGAACCGGCGGATGAAGCATGGAACTTGTTTCAGGAACAAATCGCGCTGGTGAAACCAACGGTCGTTTTCCTTGGCTATGGGATGGCCAATTCCTTCGATGGGCCCGAAGGGTTGCCAAAGTTCATCCGCGATTTAAATGGGTTGATCGACACTATTCAGCAACAAGCAGGTTCCACTCAGGTTCGCTTTGTTTTGCTCAGTCCCATTCGTCATGAAAATTTGGGTGAACCCCTTCCAAACCCAACGCCGCACAATGCGCAGTTGGAGCTTTACGCGAAAGCGATCTCCGAGATCGCCTCCAAGCGTGGTTTTCCATTCATCTCCCTGTTGGATGATCTAAACATCCAATCCAAACAGAAAGCGCGGCATCCTCTCACCGATAACGGCATCCATCTCAATGAAGAAGGTTACAAGCGCGCGGCTGCGGCGATTGAAAAAGGTCTCGGCTTTAAACCTTCACGTCTGAACACCAAACCTTTTCAACAGGTCCGACAGGAAATCATCCGCAAGAATCAGTTGTTCTTTGATCGTTCGCGTCCGCAAAATATGGCCTATCTCCTTGGGTTTCGAAAAGCGGAGCAAGGCAGGAACGCCGCCGAAATTCCAAAATTCGATCCACTCGTCGCTGCCGTCGACGAAAAGATTTCCAGGATGTTGCAGACCATTGCCAGGCATCAGGAAAAGGAATCCGTCGACTTTGTTTTGAGCAGACCTCGCGTCTCCACCATCGGCGACCACAAACAGCCTCAACCTCAACCGTTGCCCGAATTCCAGATGGCGCCCGGCTTCGAAGCCACTTTGTGGGCGGAGAATCCGCTGCTCGCCAAACCGATTCAAATGAACTTCGACGCGAAGGGCCGTTTGTGGGTCGCGAGTTCCGCCGTTTATCCGCAGATCGAGCCAGGGAAGGAAGCGGACGACAAAATTCTTATTCTCGAGGATACCGATGGTCGAGGAGTCGCGAATAAATCCACGGTGTTCGTCGACGGCCTTTTGATTCCTACAGCCGTGCTTCCCGGCGACGACGGCGTCTATGTCGGGCAAAGCACCGAACTGCTCCATTTCCGCGACACGAACAAAGATGGCAAAGCCGATGAACGCAAAATTGTTTTGTCGAGTTTCGGCACCGAAGATTCCCATCACAACGTGCATACCCTTCACTGGGCGCCGGACGGCCAGATGTATTTCAACCAATCGATTTACATCCGCACCGACGCTGAAACACCGCACGGCGTGGTTCGCTTGAAGAGCGGCGGCGTTTTTAATTTGCGTCCGCAGACACTCGATCTGGAAATTTTTCTCCGTGGTTTCTGCAATCCGTGGGGACACGCCTTTGATGATTTCGGTCAATCATTCGTAACCGACGGCGCTGGATCGCAGGGAATCAACTTCGGTATTCGCGACGCCACCTATTTCACTTACGCCAATATGCGCCGCGAAATGAAGAGCATCAGTCCGGGGAGTTATCCAAAGTTTTGCGGACTGGAGTTTGTCCACAGCGAACAGTTCCCCCCCGATTGGCAAGGCAACCTGATTACTTCTGATTTTCGCGCGCATCGTGTTGTTCGTTTTGCCGTTTCGGAACAGGGAGCAGGATTTGCCGCGCAGGAACTCACCGAACTGATGCGGACCACGAATGTTACGTTCCGCCCGATCGATGCGAAGTTCGGTCCCGATGGCGCTTTGTATGTCGCCGACTGGTCGAACCCAATCATTAATCACGGCGAAGTCGATTTTCGTGACCCTCGCCGAGATCACGAACATGGTCGTATCTGGCGCATTACGGCAAAGGGTCGGCCTCTTGTCGCCAAACAGGACCTGACCAAAGCGAGCAATAAGGAACTCCTCAATCAATTGCTTTCTCCGAATGAATTCAATCGCGGCCAGGCGCATCGTGTCCTGGCGGAACGTGGGAAAAAGATTTCCGGTGATCTTCGTGCATGGACGAAAAAACAGGCAGCCGAAGGAAATGAAAAGGCTTTGCTCGAGGCGCTCTGGACGTATCAATCCATTGGCGAACCCAACGATACTCTTCTGTTAAAAAATCTTTCGGCAAACGACGGTCGCATTCGCGCCGCGGCCGTGCGGATTCTTGCAGACCACTCTCGCGTAACCGTTGAAGAACAGGTCTCCCGTTTAAAAAAGTTGGTTCACGACAAACATCCGCGAGTCCGCCTCGAAGCCGTTCGTGCCCTCGCGAAAATCCCATGGCCAGCTTCTGCGTCCCTCGTGCTTGAAGCTTTGGACGAGCCAATGGATCCTTTCCTGGACTACGCAGTTTGGCTGAGCATCAACGACCTCGCCGAAGTCTGGGTCAATGCCGTCCACAATGACGCGTGGAAAGTGAGCGGTCGCGAAAAACAATTGGAGTTCGCCTTGCGCGCCATTGAACCGAAGCTTGCCAGCGAAGTGCTCGAGAATGTTCTGGGCAATAAACCTCTCCCTCGCGATGGAAATGGTCCATGGATCGACCTGCTTGGCTCGATTGGCAACGGCAAGCAGCTGCGCAAACTGCTGGAGCAAACGGTGAACAAAGGTTTCTCCGACAAAGCCACCGGCCGCGCGCTGGATGCATTGGAGGAAGCCGCCCGCAAGCGCAATGTCCAACCTGATGGCGGGACCGATAATCTTTCCAAACTCGTCGGCAAGAATGAAAAAATCTCCGCCTCGGTTTTCCGTCTGATGGGCGCGTGGAGGTTGCAACACCACGCCATGCTTCTCGTCGATCATGCCGCCGATAATGCTCGCCCTGTGGAACAGAAAGCCGCTTTTGAAGCTTTAGCCGAAATCGGTGTGGATGGTGGAAATGGAAAGGAAATTCTCGCGCGCCTGCAAAAAATGGCGCAAACGGAAGGCAACGGAAAAGTTCAGCGTCAGGCAGTCCTGACCCTGGCTCGCGTCGACTTTGATGGCAGCATTTCAAATATCGTGGAGGTGCTTCGTTCTGCGAAAACGGAGGAGCAAGCCGCTGATCTCTGGCGTTCATTGCTCAACGTGAAAAATGCCGGCCCTAAAATTGCCAAAGCCTTGCCGAAGACTGATCTGGCATTGCCAGTCGCAAAATCCGGACTCAAGGTCGCACGTGAAGGCGGCAAAAATGAAGCCGACCTGATCCTCGCGATTACTCGCGCCGCCAATCTGGACGAGAAAGACAAAGCGCTGACTCCGGAAGAAATTAAACAACTCGCAACGACCGTCACCGCGAGTGGCAATCCCGAGCGTGGCGAAAAATTGTTCCGCAGCCCTACCCTCGCCTGTATCAACTGCCACGCCATTGGTGGCGTAGGCGGAAAAGTCGGTCCGGACCTCACATCAATTGGCGCAAGCGCCCCCGTGGACTACCTCATTGAATCCGTTCTCTTTCCAAATTCGAAAATCAAGGAAGGTTTTCACACGTTGATTCTCACGACGAAAGACGACGAGGAATATAGCGGTGTGTTGCAACGTGAAACGGAAACCGAGATCGTCATTCGCGACGCCGCCGGCAAGGACGTTTCGGTGGCCAAGGGCAAACTGCAATCGCGCAAAAACGGTGGCTCACTGATGCCTTCGGGCCTTATCGACAGCCTCTCCTCTGAAGACCGCGCTGATTTGATTCGCTTCATGAGCGAGCTGGGTAAACCGGGTCCATATGACGCCTCCAAAGGAAATGTCGCCCGTTCCTGGAAATTATTTGTCCTGAACCCCGGCGATGCTGCCAACGAACTGATCAAAGGGAATGCTGGAGATCATAAATGGGAACCGATTTACACGACCGTGAATGGCGACCTTCTGCGCGAGTCCTTACAGGAGCGGTTGAAAACTCCTGGGAAAGAAAATGGCGACGCGGTCTATGCCGCTACGAAACTTCAACTTGCCCGCGACGCCGACATCGCGTTTCAACTGAACCCGGCAAAGAGCCCGGAAGTATTTATCGACGGTGCTCCCCTCGCCCATGCTGGTGAAGCGAAACAGCATCTTTCACAGGGCAAACATTCGGTGGTCATCAAAATCTCACCGAAAGATCTGCCCGAAAAGTTTCGCCTGCAAGTCAGCGACGGAACATTCGTGACGGAATAAGCGTGGGAATTTTGCGCGTTTGAGTGCGACCGTCAGTTCTGTTAAGTTCTTTTTAGGATATGCCTTTTTACGAATACGAACTGTGTGAAGGAAGCTGCATCGTCTGCAAGGGACGATTCACATTGCGTCGTCCCGTGACTGCACCCGAACTGACAAAGTGCCCGGCCTGCAAAAAGCCGGTGCGCAAAGTTATCTCCAGTTTCAGCACCCCAACTCATCTGAAGCCTCTGTCGATCTCGGATGCCAAGAAGTCGGGTTTCACGGTTCTCAAAAAGACCGGCAAAGGCGAATACGAGCGACAATAAATCTCACCGGGCCGCGTCCGTTTTCGCCTGAAAAAACTCGCAAAAGATCACGAGCAGGAGCAGATTTCCTATCGCATGAGCGATGTGCAGATTCTTCGGAACGCTCTCGAAACAGCAGCGCGGCGACGGCGCTTGCAGCGGGGCTGGTATGGACTTTGGCGTGGACTTCTCGTTGGCGGCCTGATTTTTCTGACCACGCTGGTTGCCTACAAACTTTTCCCGATCCCGTTCAACGCCGTAGAACTGTCGGGAGTCGCAGGTCTTATTTCCCTCGGCGCAGGATTTATTCACGGCTACCTGCGAAAGATGTCGTTGGCGGAGACGGCCCGATGGCTGGATGATCAACAACATCTCGAAGAACGGCTGAGCACAGCCCTCGAAGTAAACGAAAAGCCAATCGAACACAAATGGCAGGAGCTTTTGACCGCCGACGCCGCCCAGCATCTGCAAGGCCTGGATACACGCAAGCTTCTTCCCTTTCATCTTACCTCGGCTACGAAGTGGGCGGCTCTCGTCCTCGCTGTCAGTGTTGGCCTCGGTTTCGTCCCTGAATATCGCACGAAACAATTTGTCCAACGCCAGAACGAAAAGGCGGTCATCAAGGAAGTTGGCCGCAAGCTCTCTGAACTGACCCGACGCGATTTACGCACGCGTCCACCTGCGCTGGAACCGACGCGTCAGTCGCTGGAATCGGTGGAACAGCTTGGCAATGTGCTCAGCAAAAATCCGGTGACTCGCAACGAAGCTCTGAAAGATCTCGCCAGTGTTACTGACAAATTGAAAAACGACCTGAAGGAACTCGGCAAAAATCCTGCGCTCAAGCCTCTCGAACGGGCCGCACGCGCTTCCTCGAAAACCGGCAGCACGATGTCCGGCGAAATGCAGAAGCAGATGGAAAACCTGCAAAAAAAGCTCGGTGACAAGATGGGCACGCCTGACGAACTGGACAATCTCAAGGACAAGCTGGAAGCCATGAAACAAGCAGCGAGCGGGATGCCGGATAAAAACACCCCAGAAGGCCAGGCGGCACGACAACAGATGTCGCAACAACTTGCGGAAATGGCCCGGCAAATGGCGAACATGGGACAACCGCTTGGCAATCTGGAAGAAGCGATCGCTGCACTCCAGGCCGACCAGGGCGATTTGTTCATCAAGAATCTGGATATGGCGATGATCGACCTCGAGAAATTGCAGGAAATGACGAAGCAATTAGCGCAGATGCAGCAACAGTCCGGACAAAAGATTGGCAAAGATCTCGCCGAACAATTGAAAAATGGACAGGCCGAAATGGCCCAGGGAACGTTGAAAAAAATGATCGATCAGTTGAAGTCTCAGCAGCTCTCTCAGCAGGAGTTGAAGAAACTGATGGAGGATGTCGCCAAGGCGGTTGATCCGGCGAGTCCCTACGGAAAAGTCGCGGATCATCTAAAAGAAGCCACGGCACAACTGGAAAAGGGTGATAAGAATTCCGCTTCTGAATCACTGGCGAAGGCCTCTGATGAATTGAAAAAATTGATGGATCAAATGGGCGACGCTCAATCGCTCGCGGCAACTCTCGAAGCACTGAAGAAAGCCCAAATGTGCGTGGGGAACTGCCAGGGATGGGGAAAAGATGGCCGTCCGAATGTCGGCAAAGGTGGCAAACCCGGTAAAGGTGTGGGCACCTGGGCAGAAGAGACCGGCTGGCTTTATTATCCGGAGATCAGTGAACGCTGGGACAACACCGGGTTGCAACGTCCCGACATGGATCCTCGCGGCATTACGGATCGCGGCGACGGAAAGCTCGCCGATAATTTGAAGGCGGAAAAGTTGCGCGGACAAATCAATCCTGGACCGATGCCAAGCATTACCTTGAAAGGTGTGAGCATCAAAGGACAGAGCACGGTGGAATACACCGAAGCCGTAAACGCCGCGCAAAGTGATGCCCAGTCTGCGATTAATCAGGATCAGGTTCCCCGGGCCTATCGCGGCGCCGTCAAAGATTATTTCGACGATTTGAAGAAATAAGGTTCGTTGGTGGCGTTTTGACGAGAAACCGTCGCACTCCGTTCGCCGGAAACTGGTCAAAAATAGCCACTTTCGATCGAATTCTTCCTAAATTGCTGATTTAGAGCCTTGTAGAAACAGTTGCCAACGTTAGCAGGCCCAATTTCGCCCTGAAAATGCACCTGCTAACGTCAGCAACACCCAAATCCGTCCTGAAAACCGACATGCTAACGTTAGCAGATGTCTTTTTCGTCCTGAAAATGCCCTTGCTAACGTCAGCAACACTCAAATCCGTCCGGAAAACCGACCTGCTAAGGTTAGCAGATGTCTTTTTCGTCGTGAAAATGCCCTTGCTAAGGTTAGCAACACCCAAATTCATCCTGAAAATGGACCTGCTAACCTTAGCAGGTGCTTTTTCAGGACGAAATTCTCTGCTGCAACGTTAGCAGGTGTCTTTTTCATCGTGAAATTTTGTGCTGCGGGCTGGTTTTGCCCGCCGTCAGCCTGAAATTAGGCCTGCGAAGTCCGCAGGGGAAAATTCCATCACGAAATTGAGCCCGTTTATCTGACAAGAGCCGCCGTCAGCAGGTTTTTGGGTCAAACTGGCTTAACAGAGGATTTTCCGCCCTGGAATTTTGTCCTTGAGGCATCGCAGGAAGATTTTCAACCTGAAATTTCGTGCTGCGTCCTTTCGCTTTGAAAAACCAATTACGACAACAGACCTGTCGCCGCTGGAACCCCCAAAATCACCGAGATGACATTGTCGCGCGATTTGTTCCCTTGCCGAGCAAAAATGGGCCGGTATGTTTCGGAATGCTTTTGCGCCGGATGTCGCTTTGGGTCCTGGGACTCATCGTCGGCATTTCCCTGCAGGCGGTCGACGCAAAAAAAGGCGGCGTAACAAACTCAATTTCAGGTCCCGTGACGACAACTCATCGACATACCAATCGGCTCGCAAAAGAAAAATCTCCTTACCTGTTGCAGCACGCGCATAACCCGGTCGATTGGTACGCGTGGGGCGAAGAAGCTTTCGACAAAGCGCGTAAAGAAAACAAACCGATCTTCCTGAGCATTGGTTACTCCACGTGTCACTGGTGTCACGTGATGGAACGTGAATCGTTTGAAAACGAAGCGACGGCGAAGGTTCTCAACAAACATTTTGTCGCGATCAAGATTGATCGCGAGGAACGCCCGGACATCGACAAGATTTACATGACGTTTGTCCAGGCGATGAGCGGTCAGGGCGGATGGCCGTTGAACATTTTCCTGACACCGGAACTCAAGCCCTTCTACGGCGGCACCTATTGGCCACCCGAAAGCAAATATGGCCGTCCGAGTTTCACGCAAGTGCTGGAACAAATTGGTCAGCTCTGGAAAACACGGCACAACGATATATTGGATTCGGCGAAAGATTTTCACCTGAAACTGGCGGACTTGACGCAACACGAAACCAACAGTGCGTTGTCGCTTTCCCCTGCCCTGCTCCATCATGCGCTGGGTCAATTCAAGGAAGAATACGATCCGACGAACGGCGGTTTTGGGAATGCGCCAAAATTTCCGCGTCCAAGCCAGCCTTCCTTTGTGCTGCGCGAAGGCATTCGTTTCGGCGATACCAACGCCATTGAAATGGTGATGCACACCTGCGAACGCATGGCCGCTGGCGGAATGTACGATCAATTGGGCGGAGGGTTTGCACGTTACTCCGTCGATGCCAAATGGCTCGTGCCGCATTTCGAAAAAATGCTCTATGACAATGCGCAACTGGTGCATCTCTACCTTGATGCCTACCTCGTCGCGAAACAAAAGCATTTACCGCATCCCGAACGTTACGCCGACGTAGCGCGAGATATTATTCGCTATGTTTTGCGCGACATGACGCATCCCGAAGGCGGTTTTTATTCCGCGGAAGATGCCGACAGCGAAGGGAAGGAAGGAAAGTTCTATTGTTGGACAAAGGCGGAGCTTTCAAAACTGCTTACGACGGAGGAGTTTAATGTCGCCGTTAAATATTTTGGCATTACGCAGGAGGGAAATTTCGTCGATCACAGCGATCCGCATCCGTTGCCGAATCAAAATGTCCTGAGCATTGTGGATCCCAAACTTCCGAACGATGATGCGAAGCTGCTCGAGTCGGCGAAGAAAAAGATGTTCGACGTGCGGGCCAAACGGGTGCGTCCGCACCTCGACGACAAAGTTCTTTCATCGTGGAACGGGATGATGCTCGGCGCGATTGCGCGGGCCTATGCGGTTCTTGGCGACGAGGCGTACCATGCAGCCGCGGAAAAGAATCTGTCGTTTCTCCAGGCAAAACTCTGGGACGCGAAAACCAAAACCTTGTATCACCGCTGGCGAGACGGCGAACGGGACAGTGTGCAGATCCTCGACGCTTACTCCGATCTGTTGGCCGGCGTAATTGATGTGTACGAAGCGACACTTGATTCGAAGCATCTTGAGTTTGCGGTGGCGCTGGCGGATACGATGCTGAAGAAATTTTATGATCCGAAAGAAGGCGGCTTCTTCCAAAGCGCGGGCGAATCGAAGGATTTGATTTTGCGTGTAAAAGAAGATTACGACGGCGCCGAACCGTCTGGAAATTCTGTCGCTACCCTGGCGTTGCTGAAGCTCGGTGCGATTACCGACCGAAAGGAATACAAGGAAGCAGCGGAAAAAACGTTGCGCCATCTTGCGGGTCGGTTGCATCAACTGCCGCAAGCGGTGCCGGTATTGTTGCTGGCGTTGGACTTTTATTTGGAAGAACCGAAGCGCGTGGTAATCGTCGGCGATCCGGCGGAACCGAAGACGAAACAATTATTGAGCGCGGCGCATGCGGTGTATCAGCCAAACAAAGTTATTTTAGGAAACAAAGGTCCGGTGGAAGATTTCGCGAAATCGTTGCCGACGAAAGAAGGATCAGTCGCGTTCCTTTGTACTGGAACAGCGTGTCAACCGCCGGCGAAAGATCCTGGGACGATCGCCGAGTTTTTGGGAAATTCGCGTTAAGCTGCCAGGTAAACGCGAATTGATCTGGAAGACGATTATCGGACGGGAACTATTTCATCCAATCTTCCTGGGACTTCCAAACGGAGGCCACGAGACTCACGATGGAGCGCACGGAATGGACGGCAAATATTTCTGCGAGCACCGCTTTTCCTTTTTCCACACCCGCGGGTCCACTGTGCGAAACACGTTGTAACAAGGCCATGGCTCGTTTGACAGTGGCGTGCTTGTCCGCCGCATCCTTTCCCTGTAACGCATTGACCAATGTCCCGGCTTCCGCGTCAGACAAGGTTTCCAAGGCTTCCCGAAAAACCGTGGCGCGGGCGGCGCTGTCGAATCCCGGCGTGCCAAACACTTTTGTGAGCTGCTCGATCACTCGCTTTTCTTCCGGGCCTTCCAGTTTATTCTCGACCGTCTGTGCCTGTACAACCACGACTGGTTTGGTGGCCGATTTTATTTCGGGTTTCGTCACAGCATCGTTCGATTTGATGTTGAATTCGATGGTGATGCTGTGCGCAGAAGACTTCTTACTTTCGCCTTCCATGATATTGAAGGAAGGTGGATTGCCTTCGATGCTAAACTGCAGCGTCGCAGCAACCCGTTCCGCCTCGAGCTGCACGCCATTGGGGAGAGCTTCACCGGTTTCCAGGGCGGAGCCAATTTCCCGGCGCAGAGCCTCGACCACATCTTTAAGCGAATGCATGGCAAGGACCTTAGCACGTCTCCGTCAATGTGAAAACCGGTGCGATGACCCCGTCCTTTCCCCTTACTTGCGTTTCTCTGATTTTACGGAATACTGCGCCCGTGGACATTTCGGTAACCAAGTTGACCGACCAAATGCTCGCGTCGTATGCACGCGTGGGAGGCATCAATCATCTCGACGGGAAAAACCTTCCGTCCAAAAGCGCTATTGCTTCCATTACCGTGGACCTCTTGCGCCTGCTCTTTCCCGGTTTCTTTGATGAACGGACAATGCATTCATCAGAAATCAAAGTGGAGACAGCGACGTTGCTCGATTCTGTGCTGGGCAGGTTGGAAGACGAAATCTACAAGAGCCTGGAATACGCTCCGGGAAAGATTGCGAAGAAAGACTTCCGCCGCGCCTCGGAACAACTCACCTTGGATTTCCTCCATAAACTTCCGAACCTCCGCGATGTTCTACAGACCGATGCCGAGGCGGCTTTCAGCGGCGATCCGGCAGCGTTGAGCAAAGAAGAAATTATTGTCGCCTACCCGTTCATGGAAGCCATCGCCGTGCAACGCATGGCGCATGAACTTTACAAGGAACAGATCGCGTTGATTCCGCGTATTATGTCCGAATGGGCCCATAGTCGCAGCGGCATTGATCTCCATCCCGGCGCACAAATTGGCACCCACTTTTTCATCGACCACGGTACGGGCACAGTCGTCGGAGAAACATGCATCATCGGCAACCATGTGAAGATGTACCATGGCGTGACACTTGGAGCACGTTCGACCTCCGGCGGTCAGCAACTCAAGGGAACAAAGCGTCATCCGACCATTGAAGATAACGTAACGATTTATCCGGGGGCGACGATCCTCGGCGGAGAAACCATCGTGGGAGCCGGAAGCACCATTGGTGGTAATGCGTTCCTGATGGAAAGCGTTCCTCCGAACTCGCTCGTCCTCGCGAAAGGCGTGGAGGTTTCGGTCATGAGCAAAAAAGAGCGTGAACGGGTCGCGACCGGTTCGGATTTTCAGATTTAATCATGAATTCCACTTTTTCCATCGGGGCCTTGGGCGCACTTCCCCTGCTATTATTTTTTGCCTTCCTTATTTTTTCCCTTGTCGCGACGGTGTTTTGGATCTGGGCGCTAGTCGATTGTGCCAGCAAGGAACCGAGCCAGGGAAATGATAAGGTCGTCTGGATTCTCGTGATTGTTTTTACCCATTGGATTGGGGCCCTTCTTTATCTGCTGGTGCGGCGGCCCAGACGCATTTCGGAATATGGGAAGTAAATACGCGATTCCCCATTTGACCGCATTTTAGAATTTCACTAGCCTCGCGCTCAATCCTATGAGACTTGGCATTAATACGTTTCTCTTCACGTCGCCTTTCACCAACGCGAGCACCAAATTATTCCCACAATTCAAAAAGTGGGGATTTCAAACGGTGGAGATTCCCATCGAAGATCCTTCACATATCGATCCAGCCCATGTGAAAGCCGAACTCGATAAGAACGGACTCGTCTGCGGTTCCGTTTGTGCCTGCATGGGACCCGGCCGTGACTTTCGCGGCACGGCTGAAGAACAAAAGACCGCCATGGATTATCTGATCAAAGTCATCGACCAGATGGTCGTGTTGGGATGTCCTTCGTTGATCGGTCCGGTTTATAGCGTGGTGGGAAAAGCCGACGCGGTTGAACCCGCGCAACAGAAGAAAGAATGGGCACTTGTGGTGAAGAACCTCAAGCAACTCGCCAAGTACGCCGAGAAGAAGGGCGTGAAGATTTGCGTCGAACCGTTGAATCGTTTCGAAACAGATTTTCTGAACACCTGCGACCAGGGATTAAAACTTTTAAAGGATGTGGGTTCCAAAGCTTTGACACTTCATCTCGACACGTTCCACATGAACATCGAGGAAAAAGACCAGGGCAAAGCGATTCGCAAAGCAGGCAAATTACTCGGACATTTCCACGCCTGCGGCAGCGATCGTGGCACGCCGGGTAACGATCATATTGATTGGAAGCCAATTGCTTCGGCGTTGAAAGCCGTTGGTTACAAGGGAGACGTGGTCATCGAATCTTTCACCACCGACGTAAAAGTCATCGCCCGTGCCGCCGCCATCTGGCGCACGATCGAACCGAAACGCGACGACATTGCCGTCAAAGGTTTGAAGTTTTTGAAGACAGCCCTGAAATAATTCGTCTGTTTGGGGACAACGATGAAACGATGCTTCTCAGGCCTGCTTGCTGTGTCGCTTCTGGCAGGCTGTGCGAGTTTTTCTTCGCGGACTCCGTCGAATTCAAAGTCTACTGGCTTTCTGGATCGCCGGGATGCTGTGGTGGTGAAATCGTCACTGCCAATCGGGGAGATTAAAGGAAATTTCCAGGGGATGCTGCGGGTCGATGTTGTTGAATTCTCGGTCCGAAATGAAGTTAAACGCGAACGCCTGATTGAGGTTTCCCAGGGAGCGTCCTCCGCGTTGTTAAATCACCAGGAATGCGATGCTTTGATTGAAGCCCTGGACGAAATGTCTCGCGAGAACAAAGCGGTTGCGCCCTTCTCCAGCCAGCGACAGTCGTTTAAAGCTTCCAGTGGCATTTCGTTGTGGCGTTTCCAAAACAATGATGATTATTCGTGTCGGATTGACATTAAACCTGACGGGGTCGTCTGGATAAAAGTCATAGGCTTCATCGAATTGAAAAAACTGCTCCTCGCAGCGAAACAAAAGTTTTAACTATCTGATTTAAACCGAAACATCCCTCCAAACATTTTCGGTCGATCTTTTAACTATGAAAAAAATCATCTCAGTAACATTAACGTGCGGTTTTCTTGCGGCGTCCTCCGTCTTCGGAGCAGACGAAGCTGGCTTCAAAAACATTTTCAACGGCAAGAATCTTTCCGGTTGGGATGGCAACAAAGAATTCTGGTCGGTCAAAGACGGAGTCATCACCGGTCAAACCACGGCGGAACATGCGGTCAAAGGAAATACGTTCCTGATCTGGACGAATGGCACGGTGGGAGATTTCGAATTGCATTGTTCTTATCGCATCGTTCCTGACAACAACGCCGGTTTTGCCAATTCAGGCATTCAATATCGCAGCAAAGTGATCGACCAGAGCTATTGGGTGGTCGGCGGTTACCAGGCGGACATGGAAGCTGGCAAAAAATATTCCGGCATTCTCTATGAAGAACGGGGACGCGGCATTCTCGCCGAACGTGGACAGAAGGTTGTGATCCACGCCGATGGAAAGAAAGATGTTGTCGGCAGCGTCGGCAACAGCGAAGAGATCCAGGCCGCCATCAAGGAAAAGGATTGGAACGAATACGTCGTGATCGCCAAAGGCAATCATGTCCAACATTTCATCAATGGCAAACAGACGATTGATCTCGTCGACGAGCAGGAATCGGCCGCTGCCAAGAATGGCATCCTCGCGCTCCAGATTCACAAGGGCGAGCCGATGACGGTGCAGTTTAAAAACATTCGCATCAAAACGATGGCTCCCGTCGAATCAGCTGTTGTCCCGATTGCTCGCAACGACAAGACGCTAGCGCGCTTCGAAGAATTGAAGAAGCGGGTGAAAGAAAACCAGGGCGACGTGGACGTTCTCTTCGTCGGTGACTCCATCACGCAAGGCTGGGAAGGAAACGGCAAGGATGTCTGGCAACAACATTACGGCAGCATGAAGGCGGTAAACATCGGTATCGGCGGCGACCGCACGCAACATGTGCTCTATCGCCTGGACAATGGAAATGCCGACGGCATGAAGCCGAAAGCAACTGTCCTGATGATTGGCACCAATAATTCCGGCGACGACCGCAATTCCGCGGAAGAAATCGTGGAAGGCGTGACGGCTGTCGTGCGCAAACTACAGGAGAAGTTTCCGGAAACAAAAATCCTGTTGCTGGGCATCTTCCCGCGTGGCGATAAATTCAACAATCAACGCGGCAAGATTCTCCAGGTGAACCAGGCGATCCACCGTTTGGAAGATCACCAAAAAGTGTTCTTCCTGGATTTCGGTCACGTCTTCATCAACAACGACGGATCAATCTCAAAAGAAATTATGCCTGACTATCTGCACCTCTCTCCGAAGGGTTATGAGATGTGGGCTCAGGCCATCGAACCGAAGCTCAACGAATTGCTCGGCAAGAAGTAGAAAAAGGTTCCTTTTGTCAAAAGCCCTCTCTTCACGGGGAGGGCTTTTTTATTGGAACGACTATTGTCAAAATAGTCTCCGCACAGAGCCAACCTCCCCGGCCCTCTCCTGTAAAGACTGGAAACATAGTGGACAGGTGTGCGGAGACATGGTGGACACATTA
>CBHTTJ010000012.1:0-47814 GCA_966095605.1 uncultured bacterium
TGAAAACAGGCAAAGACTCACTTTCATACCTGTCCACATTTGGGGGGCTGGTCAGGAAGCATGCGAGGCGACATGATTTAGAAATGCAAAACGAAATTCGCAATTTTCGAGTTCCATGGTCTGCGGTTCGTGGCATCAATTCCGTGGACGATTTCCATCAACACGAAATTGCCTATGCTCTGCGTTGTTATCAGAAGGCTTTGAAGGGGGAACCATTGGGGAGTGCGTTGGCGGTTTGCGCTAATTTTCAGGAGGCTCTCTATTTTAAAGAATTTTCGTTCGATAAAATCGTGCTCACGGGTTTCGGTGATCGTCACGAAGAAGTTTCTCGTGCGGCTGCTGGAGATAAGCGCATCTGTTACATGCAAGAAAATTGTGAAAAGCTGCCGTTTGAAAGCCGGTCATTTGATTTGGTTTTTTGCAAGGAAGGACTTCATCATCTTGCTCGGCCCGTCCTGGGTTTATATGAAATGCTAAGGATTTGCCGAAAAGGCGTTGTTTTTGTCGAGCCTTACGATTCCTTTTTGGGAAAGATTTTTGAAAAAATGGGCCTGGCGACCCTTTACGAACGTGCGCCGCTTGGTAATCCGGATGCGCGGGACAATTACGTGTTCAGATGGAACCGCCGTTTTCTTGAGGCAATTCTGAACAGCTACTATCTGGATTCTGGATATTCGCTGGAACTACATACGGCATGGTTGAGCAAGCGCGTTAACGCTCACCCGTCCAAAATTGTTCGACAATTGGCTGCCCTGGCGGGCTTTTCTCTCGGAAGCATGGGATTTTCCAGGGGCAATATTGTGAGCGCCTTGATTTTGCCGGGTAAGAATATTCCTCAGGACCCTGTTCCTTTCAGGGTGCCGGATGAGCAATCCATGCTGTGTTGATCTCTGTTATAACACCCAGTCTGCGACAATTCTCCCAGCTGCGGCTCTGCATTGCCTCCGTGTCAGATCAAGGAGTTGATTGTGAACATATCATTCAGGATGGAGGTTCAGATGATGGAACATTGGATGGTTTGTCTGGGGATTCGAGAGTTAGGCTTTGCGTAGAAAAAGATGCTGGGATGTATGACGCGATCAATCGGGGGCTGCAAAAATCCAGGGGAGACCTGCTCGCTTACTTGAATTGCGATGAGCAGTATTTGCCGGGTACGTTAAAAACGATCCACGACTATTTTGAAAATAACCCGGAGGTTGACGTTGTTTTTGGGGATATCATCGTGATTGATAAAGAAGGAAGCTATCTTTTTCATCGCAAGGTTCAGGTTCCGTCTTTGTATCACACGTGGGTTGTGCATCTTTCCACGTTGAGCTGTGCCATGTTTTTTCGCCGTCGTGTCATTGAAAAACATGGGCTGTTTAATACTCAATTTCGAGCGGCAGGAGATGCTGAGTGGGTGCTCCGCCTTTTAAAGGCTGGTGTGCGAATGGCGCATCTGCCGCTGTTCACGTCGGCATTTACGATTACGGGGAAAAACCTTTCGGCTGGCGAGCGAGCGAGTCAGGAAGCGGAACAGCTGCGTTCCTCCGCGCCGCTATGGGCTCAGAAATTGAAATTTTCGCTCATTCTGCAGCATCGGTTCCGCCGGTTGGCGGCGGGGGCTTATTTTCAAAAAAGCTTCGAATACGCGGTTTTTACGACCCAGAACGAGAAAATTCGAAAATGCTTTCTTGTGAATAATCCTACGTTTCGCTGGAAAATGTGAGTTTTGTCGTTGAAAGTCTTTAACAGAATGCACCAAAAAGCTGAGTTCCCATGGATATAAAAAAAATTCATCAAAACTGGACTGAGCTGGCAACGGACGATCCAATGTGGGTTGTCCTGACGGATCCGCAGAAAAGGGGTGGAAAATGGGATGTTGAGGAATTTTTTCTTCATGGCCGCGAGGAGATTGCCGCCGTTTTAAAGCGGGCCGACGCGATGAAACTTCAGTTGGGGAAGGCGCGAGCTTTGGATTTTGGATGTGGCGTCGGGAGGTTGTCGCAGGCGTTGGCTGCGCATTTTTCGATGGTCGACGGGATCGACGTTTCAAGCTCCATGCTTGAAAAAGCAAACGCCTTGAATCGGTTTCCTGAGAAGGTCCGCTACCATCTAAATGTCAAATCCGACCTCACGGATTTTTCATCCAATACCTACGATTTCATCTACTCCAATATTTGTTTGCAGCATATTCCAACGGAACTGCAATTGCGATATGTCGCGGATTTTATGCGTGTTTTAAAGCCCGGAGGTGTGGCGTGGTTTCAGGCGATACACGCGCAGGGATGGCGTCGTTTTGTCCCGAATACATTGGCAGATTTTTATCGCAACGTTAAAAACCGCGGCAGAGCGTTTATTCCGATGTACCCTGTGTCCGCGGAAAAAATGATCGCCGTAATCGAAGCGCATGGGAAAATTGTCAAAATGGAATCCTGGGCTTATAGCGGAGCGGAAGCACGGTTTGTAAATGACCTTTATATAGTATCCAAGTAGCCCTATAGGGGTCACTTTAATCGAATCGTCGGATGAACGGCCTCATCTTGCTAAGACTTTGGATTTCAGTATCCGCGATTTGTGTTGCGACTGGTTGGGCATTGAGTTTCGCCGGGAAATTGAATGAACTGGGATTTTTAGCGGGTGGAATCCTATGTGTTTTCACAACACTGTGCTTTTTGCGCGGGGCGTCTTTTCGTTGGCGACCGCTTATCCGGCGATTTCGGAGGCCGTTGCCATTTATTTTTCTGTTGCTTGCCGGCCTGTCGTTCGTCGGAGGGATTCTCTACCCACCCACGAACTATGACGGACTAAGTTACCGCCTTCCGCGTGTGCTGAATTGGCTCGCTGAAGGCAACTGGCACTGGATCGATTCTGTTGATCCGAGGATGAACGATCGAACGTGCGGCTTCGAATGGCTCATGGCGCCATTGATCAGTCTGACGAAATCTCACCGCGCCTGTTTCTTGATTAATTGGATTAGCTTTCTGCTGTTGCCCGGCCTGGCTTTTGGGTTTTTCGTTAAAGTTGGGGTTTCTCCCAGGGTTGCATGGTTTTGGATGTGGTTGTTGGCGAGTGGGTACAATTTTGTGATTCAATCAGGTAGTATTGCCAACGATGCTTTTGCAGCCGTTTATGCGCTGGCCGCCGTTTATTTCGCGCTTCGTTCGCATTCTTCCAGGAAGGATTTGGATCTATGGTATTCCCTTCTGGCAGCGGGGCTTCTGACCGGAAGTAAAATCGGCAATCTGCCACTTTTGTTGCCGTGGTTACTCGCGATTCTTCCTCAAGCACGGCTTCTTTTGGTCCGGCCCATTGTCTCGTTGGTCATTTCCCTCATCTCGCTGTTAATTTCCTTTTTTCCCATTGCCCTGGCGAACTGGTGGCATGGCGGGGATTGGACAGGAGCGAAGTTTGAGCCTCAACTGGTCATGAAATCGCCGGCGGTTGGTATGCTCGGAAACAGTTTCTTTGCTTTGCTGCAAAATGTGTTGCCCCCGGTGTTTCCTTTTGCGGGATGGTGGAATAGTCACGCGCCAACTCTGCTCCCGGGATCATTTTTCAAGCTCTGCGAGAGCAATTTCGAAGGCGGTTATTATCGTTTGGGTGAATTACAAATAGAAGAGGCCGCTGGGGTTGGCTTCGCGATCACTGCTCTTTTGTTGATCAGCTTGCTTTCTCGGTGCAAAAGAACTTCAAAAAAAACCGAGAACTTGTGGGTCAAAATTGTGCGATGGTCCTCTTTGATCTCCCTATTGGTGTTTTTTGCCAAATCAGGCATGATCGAAATCGCACGGCTGATTTCCCCATATTATCCGTTTTTATTTGCTGTTTTTTTGGTGGCACAAGGCCAGGAAATTGTCCGGAGGAGATGGTGGCGGACCTTGGCTGTTCTCGCGATGTTGTCATCGATTGTGGTCGTGGTGTTGACGCCGGCTCGTCCGCTCTGGCCTGCTTCACAAATCCTTGCATGTTTCGGGCAAAATCATCCATTGATCGTGCGTGCCGGTTCCGTTTATCGGGTCTATGAAGCGCGACGAGATTTATTCGCGAGCCTTCGCAAACTTATTCCGGCGGATATTCACCGAGTGGGATTGGCTTGTGACATTAATGACGCCCAAACGGCCTTGTGGCAGCCGTTCGGCACGCGGCGCCTGGTGAATTTGACCGGGGATAACCTGTCGGCTGATGTCGGGAACGCCAAAGTAAAATGGTTAATTATCAAGAAAAGTGTTCTCGAAGGACGTTACCATATTTCCCTCATCGAATTTCTGGAAAAGCGGCAAGCCACTTTAGTCGGTAGCGAAAAAATAACCGAACTGGTTCGTGTTGGTCCGGAGGACTGGTTGGTTGTCAGCCTGTGACGTTTTGCAGAAATTTTCCGGTCTGCGCCATAACTTCGGGGACGGTAACATCGTAAAGACAAAACGGCGTTTTAAAATGGCAAGAATCTTTGCAGGGCTTGAACGTGCAAGCCTTCCCGTAGATTGCTTCGGCTTGCGGATGAATAGGGCCGTATTCTTCAGGAGAGGACGGACCAAAGATAGTCAGGGTGGGCAAACCACAGATGGCAGCGACATGGCCTGGGCCGGAATCGTTGCCAATAAACTTCGCCGCGCCGTCACACAACTTGATCAACTCGGTGACATTCCCGGCGGTCAAGACATTTGGTTCATTATGACGGAGCCACCACTGACGTTGAGCAGAGTCGCACGCGACCTGCACAGAAAAATTCTGCTGTCTCAGCTGGTCTACAAGGAGTCGAAAATTTTCGAGCGGCCATATCCGAGTCGGTTGCGAGGCACCCGTGTGAACGAGAATCGTTTCTGTTTGGCTGCTTCTTGGGAGGATGAGCTTCGTTTGCTCGGGTAAATCAAGACCCAGTGCATTTCCCAACGCTCGCCAATGTAGATATCGGTGCATGCCTGAAACACGCTCCTGCGGAGACGTTAAAAAGGTCTGGCTGCCAAGCCGAGGGAATCCTAATCGTTGATCAGCATTAACCAGCCAAAGGAAAAAATGATCCCGAGGATCCCATCTAGCTGAAACAGCAAAGTCAAACTCTGCTCTCTTTAACTGCGCAATTAACTGGATCAGGCTGCGCCAGTGCCATCGCCACCACGCATATTTTTTTTGAAAAGCTGTCCAGGGAGCGTTCCATGTAATAACCTTCACCTGCGGCCAAAATCGCGCCTGTAAATCATGCGCATAATTTTTTGCTACGAGCGTAACGTCGAATTTTTGGCAGGCGGCCTGCAAAAATGGCGTGGCCATTGCGAGGTCACCCAGTCCCCAGAGTTCAAGAACTAATAGTTTTGGTTTATGAGGGAGTTTTGGCGTTTCTTTCACTCTTTTGTGCGCAGTCGAACGATACTCAAGCGTTCGTCAATTGCAAGGCAGAGGCTAGTTTCATCGTACTGGCTTCCCCTTTCAAATTCCACTTGCTTGACGTTGGCGCGAATTCTGCCGAGTCTAATTGTCCGAGAATGAGTGTTCCTCTGGAGCCGCCAATCCGCTGGATACTAGGTACTCCGCTAAGGCTGACAAGCTACGCGGACTTCACTGCCTTTTGTCGCGAATTGGCAAAGCGTGAAAGAACTTTTTCCGTCGATTTCTCCAATACCCAAATTGTGACGATGCGTCGTCACGAACAATGGTTTAGGGACCTTACGAGCGAAGTAGACTTTTTCATTCCCGATGGGATGCCTTTGATTTGGTGCCTCAACCTCGGCGGAGCCAAACTGCGAGATCGTGTGTATGGCCCGACTTTTATGCGCGAGTGTATTCTTGGAAGCGGCCAAACGTGCACCCACTATTTCCTCGGAGGATCATCCGGATGTTTGAAGGGTTTGGAGGACGCCTTTTTACAGAAGGCTCCGGGCTTAAAAATTATCGGGAAGCATCACGGTTATTTCGGAATCCAAGAAGAGGAAGGCATCATCGAAGAAATCAACCGCTTGAAACCTGATTTTATCTGGGTCGGTTTGGGAACCCCCAAACAACAGGAGTGGATACGAAGGAACCACAAAAGAATCCATCGTGGAGTTATTTTTGCCGTTGGCTTCGCTTTTGATGTGAATGCTGGCACAAAACAAGACGCGCCGATGTGGATGCAGCGTTTCGGCCTGACTTGGGTTTTTCGGATGGCAAGCGAACCGAGACGCCTTGTGAAACGATATTTTCGTTACAATTCGTTGTTCTTGTTTTATTTGATCTGGGATTCGTTGCGAGGGCGCCTCTCCGCCGCGCGTTAAATCACTTTTTGCATTATCTGGGGTTAAGGGATACCTTTACGCGCTTTGAAGGAGTTGAACTCAATGCGCGAGTTTAAAACAGAATTGATTGTGTGCTGGCAGCGGATGCCCAATAAATTGTTTTTTGGCATCCTGTTGATGGCATGGCTCGCGCTTTTTCAATTCCTGGGAAATTCCACCTTCGGCTACTTCAACACCAACTCGCTGTTTAAATGGATGTATGAGGCCTACACGGTGGTCAATGGCGAGGATGGCCATGGATTGCTCATTCCGATCGTGGTGATCGGTTTGTTTTGGTGGAAAAGGGAGGCGTTGTTGGAGGTTCGGAAGGAAATCTGGCGGCCGGCTCTCTTGTTTCTTTCAGGCGCTGTCCTGCTGCATATTTTCGGCTACATGGTCCAGCAACCGCGGGCCTCGATTGTCGCGTTCTTTGCTGGAGTGTATAGTTTGACGGGATTGGCGTGGGGACCACGTTGGTTGAGGTCGACCTTTTTTCCGTTCATACTGTTTAGCTTTTGCGTTCCCATAGGAACGTTGGAAATCATGAACAACGTCATGATGCCCTTGCGCCTCTTCGCGGCCACCGTCAGCTCATGGATCGCAAATACAATTTTCGGGTTCGGCGTTATTCGACATGGTACTCAACTCTTTGATGTTACAGGAGCCTATGGCTACGATGTCAGTGCGGCGTGCAGCGGAATTCGAAGTCTTGTTTCCCTCTTTGTCCTCATGACAATTTACGCTGTCGTAGGGTTTAAAAGTCCGATGCGCCGCGTGGCATTGATCGCTGCCTCCGTTCCATTTGCAATTCTTTGTAATGTTCTTCGTTTGTTGAGCGTGATTTTCGCTGCGGAAATGTTTGGTCAAAAGGCCGGCAACACCGTTCATGATTGGTCCGGTTTTTTTACCTATGCGCTGGCGGTGGTTGCGATGGGATTGATCAGCCGTGTGTGGCAGAATGACAATCGCTCTCTTGAGGTAGCGGAGAGTTCTGCGACATGACAAAAAAGTGGAATATTTTTGGAATTGCGGCTGCGATTATTTGTTTTGGGGCCGGAGCACTCATTTTTCTGAAGAGTCATGAAAAGCTGGGTCGGGCGGGGGTTAAGGTTTTACCAGTGGCGATTTTCGACGAAAAAGGTCAAATCGTCGCTACGAATAGTGTTGGCTTGCCTGAACAAGTTTTAGGGTGCTCTTCAAGTGCATTGCCCGTGGGCGATCAGGAACTGAAATTTCTTCCCAAAGATACGACTTATGGACGTCGCTTGTATGAAGATGCGAATGGGCGGAAAGCGATGATCAGCGTGGTGTTGATGGGGACTGACCGAACCAGCATTCATAAGCCTGAGTTTTGCTTGCCTGGCCAGGGCTGGTCAATTTTAACTCAGCAATCGACGACCATTAAAATGAACCAGCCTGTTCCATATGATTTGCCGGTTATGAAATGGGTCATCGGACAGACTGGCAAAGATAATACCGGTGCGGATGTTGAGGCTCGCGGTCTCTATGTTTTTTGGTTTGTTTCAGGAAATGCGATTACGCCTTACCATTCTGGGCGAATTTCATCGCAGGTGAAGAATTTAGTGACCAAAGGCGAATTGGAACGATGGGCGTATGTTGCTTATTTTTCCGTTTGTTCCCCGGGCGAAGAGGACGCTACCTTTGAGAGACTGCAGCGGTTGATTCAGGCTTCCGTGCCTGAATTTCAATTGACGACGGGCCACGCAACTTCTTTGCCCGCCGGAGAGCTATGATTTTACAGAAATTGATTTCTTCGTCGATTTCCGATTTAATGTAAGCCTCGGCTATGTTGCGTCGACACCAACAAATTCGCAGGATGATCCACCAGTGGTTGGACATGGCGTTGTTTGTGATCGCTTTTTGGTTCGCGCACATGTTTCGTGACGGGGTTGCGATGGAGCGGTTTGTCGGCTGGGTCCCGCTTTTTGGCGGTTGGTTCGCACGCAAGTTAAGTGATCCGATTTTTCCTTTTTATCATTACGTTCCTCTGTATCTGATCATTATACCGTTGGCGCCTTTTATCTTGCGTGCTCAGGGCTTTTATAACCGGCCGTTGTTTTTCTCCCGCCGGCAAACGTTTTGGGCTTTGCTGCGTTCATGTTCGTTGCTTTCTCTCGCGGTTATTTTCGTCGTTTTCTTTTCAAAAACAGACCTTATCGCTCGTTCCGTCGTGATTTATTTTGGAGCAATCAGCTTCCTTCTAATCTATTTGAAGGAAGAATTCGTCCGTTGGGGATATGAGAACAAGCTGGGACAACAACAGATCAAACGACGGCTTCTTCTCGTGGGAACAAAAGAAGATACCAATCGTTTACGGGCTGATCTGAAATTAAAGGCCGAGCAGGAAATCGAGAAGACAATCGAATTGGATCTCAATGAAGTTTCGATCGAAGATTTCGTGCATCTCCTGCACGAACATTCCATCAATGGCGTTTTGATCAACGCGAAGCACACGCTGTTCGGCCAGGTGGAAAAGGCGATTCAAGCCTGCGAATTGGAAGGCGTGGAAGCATGGCTGGTGGCGGACTTCTTCAAGACACAGATTTCTCGCACGAGCCTGGACGATTTTTATGGCCGTCCCGTGCTGGTTTTCCATTCTGGACCAGAAGCTTCCTGGCAGGCCGTGGCAAAACAGGCCTTGGATTTCACCGGTGCACTGGTTTTGCTTTTGGTCTTTGCGATTCCGATGTTGATCGCCGCTATCTTGATCAAAGTCACGTCGCGCGGGCCGATTCTGTTTAAGCAGATGCGCAGCGGTGTCAATGGCCAGCCGTTTACGATGTATAAATTCCGTTCGATGGTGACCGACGCAGAGCAACGCAAACAGGAATTGGCGGTGCTTAATGAAATGTCGGGTCCGGTTTTCAAAGTCACTAACGATCCCCGGATTACTCCAGTCGGCAAATGGCTTCGTAAATTCAGCATCGATGAGTTTCCGCAGCTCTTTAATGTGTTGCGTGGCGAAATGAGCCTCGTGGGACCTCGTCCGCTGCCGGTGGAAGAAGTGAAACGATTCGATGACTTTGCGCATCGCCGCCGTTTAAGCGTGAAGCCTGGTCTGACTTGTCTCTGGCAGATCAGCGGTCGCAATCAGATCAGCAATTTCAAAGATTGGGTCCGTCTCGATCTGGAATACATTGATAACTGGTCGCTTTGGTTGGATTTGAAAATTTTGTGGCGCACGATCCCAGTTGTTCTGTTTGCGCGAGGCGCGAAATGATTCCCGAGGGAGCGTTAGGCATTCCGTTGAGTCTCTTGACGTTATCTTCAGCAGCCTGATCATTTTTCTAAACTCACTTTTGACGCGGACGATTTTTTTCGCCACAGTGGCGGTATGGCGAAAAAACGCAGTCCAAAAACTCAACCGATTTCCGTTGTTACCGGTGCAGCAGGATTCCTTGGCTCTCATTTGACCGATTACCTTCTGGCCAGGGGCCATAAAGTCGTGGGCATTGATAACTTTGTCACCGGCACCGTCGACAACATTGCCCATCTTGGCGGCAATCCGAATTTCAAATTCATCCAGCAGGACGTCACAGAATTCCTCTTTCTCGATATGCCGGTGAATTACGTCTGGCATTTCGCTTCGCCCGCCAGCCCGATTGATTATTTGGAACTGCCGATTCAGACGCTGAAGGTGGGATCATTGGGAACACACAAGGCCTTGGGCATGGCGAAAGAAAAGGGCGCGAAATTCCTGATTGCTTCGACCTCGGAAATTTATGGTGACCCGCTGGTCCATCCTCAAACCGAGGATTACTGGGGAAATGTGAACACCATCGGACCGCGCGGCTGCTACGACGAATCGAAACGCTTCGCGGAAGCGTTGACGATGGCCTATCATCGAGAACACAAGATCGACACGAAAATCGTTCGTATCTTTAATACCTATGGACCACGTATGCGCATCAACGACGGTCGTGTGGTGCCGGCGTTTGTGAGCCAGGCGTTGAAGAATAAGCCGATCACGATTTTTGGGACCGGAAAACAAACCCGCAGCTTTTGCTATTACTCAGATCTGATCGAAGGCATCTACCGCCTGATGATGAGTGATACCAACATGCCGGTGAACATTGGAAATCCCCGGGAAATGACGATGCTCGAGTTTGCCCAGGAAATCATCCAGGCAACGAAATCCAAGAGCAAAATCGTCCATAAACCTTTGCCACAGGACGATCCCAAGCAGCGCCGACCCGATATCACCCGGGCGAAGAAGCTTTTAAAATGGGAACCTAAGGTTGTATTGTCGGAAGGCCTCGTAAAGACTATCGAGTATTTCCGAAAGAAAGTTTGAAGAGCAAGAGAAGGTCAAAAACAGTTGGAAAGCTCCGACGCCGACTGTGTGCGGGTGTATCTGATTGAAAGTGAAGGCATTGCTCCTCTTGCCGCCCCTTCCCATAACGGCATGCCTGCTCTTCTGATAAGTTTTGCTTCTGCAATCTCTTCGCTTTGGATCGAAGATTAAATATTTTGAAGCTAAAAAACTTTTTTTCGATCCAAAAAAAGGTTTTTTGAAACGGAAAAACCTTTTTTGGAAAAATAAAAGCGATTTTTGCTCCAAAAAAATCATTTTCGAATCAAAAACCGGCCGTTTAGGATCTAAAAATCTTTTTTTGGAAAAATAAACAGCGATATCGTTTCGGGAAAACTTTTTTTGGAACCAAAAAAGATTTTGTGGAAATGAAATTTTCTTTTTTGGATCGAAAATCAAAGATTTCGTTCCTCCGAACCTCTTTTTGGACTCCCTCTAACGGAAAAAGACCGAAAGTCAGCGCTGAGTTGTCGAAATCTCTCTGATTGAATTCGACGGACAAAATTCTTTTCGGTTTTTTAAAAGATTTTTGCTGAGCGAGGCTTTGAATTTTGAAATGCGTCATTTTCACGCATCGTGCGCCAAAATTTGATTTGGTGCGGAACCTTCTACCTATCGTTAAAGCAAATTTCGTTGTTTTCTTAAAAAAACCGCAACCGGTCGTTGTGTGGCACACCATTGGCTAAAGTTTTTCGGAGATTTGCGCAAAGAGGTGTTGACCGAAGCGCATATTTTCAGTAACTAGCACGATCTTTTTAAATTTTCGATCTCAGGCAAAACACGAATGCCTCATCGGAAAAACTGTTAGCTAATTTTGCATGTTGAATTCGAAGTCATTTTTGGCGGCTGACTTTGGGGCGGGAACTTTAAAACTGGCTGAGTTTGAACAAAACGAAGCCGGTGGCTTGCGCCTCATTGATTTCAGTGTCAAACCCCTTGGAGGAGAGGGGGCCCAGGAATCGACTCGCGAAGCTGCCATCACGAAAGCCATGCAGTTGGCGATTTCGGAGAAAGGCTTTGCTACTAAGGCAGTTAACGTTTGTGCGCCCGGCTTTCACGTTTTTTCCAAATTCGTCAAACTCCCTCCCGTTGACACTTCTAAAGTAACCCAGATCATCCAATACGAAGCGCAGCAGAATGTTCCGTTTCCTTTGGAAGAAGTGGTTTGGGATTATCAAATTTTAGGAACTTCAGCGACCGGTGAGCTTGAAGTTCTTTTGGTGGCTATTAAGACCGAGGTAGTGGAAGGTCTTTTCCGTGTGGCGGAGTCGGCGGGCAAACGGCTGCAATTGGTGGACGTTTCGCCGGCCGCTCTCTGTAATGCCTTTCGCTATAATTATAGCGATCTCGAAGGTTGCACGATGTTGCTCGATATCGGTGCCAAGACGAGCAATCTGCTGTTTTTTGAAAAGAACAAGGTTTACGCCCGCACCATCCCGATCGGTGCGAATTCCATCACCCAGGATTTCGCGAACGAATCGAAGATGAAGTTCGATGAGGCTGAACTAATTAAGATCGAAAAGGGAATGGTCAGCCTCGGGGGTGCCTACGAAGAGCCTGAAGATCCGCAGGCGGCAGCGATTTCCAAGATCGCCCGTCAGGTTTTTACAAGGCTGCACATTCAGGTCAATCAGACCATCCAGTTTTATCGAGGACAGCAGGGCGGGACGGCGCCTCAGCAATTATATCTCTCTGGCGGTGCGTCCGTCATGACCTATGCTTCCCAGTTTTTCGCTGAAAAGCTGAATTTACCGGTCGAATATTTTAACCCGTTTCGCAATGTCGAGTTGCCGGAAACGGTGGATAAAGAGCAGTTGGCGGGTGTCGCTCATCAATTTGGTGAAGTTGTGGGTCTCGGTTTGCGCAATTTGGCTCATTGCCCGGTTGAGTTAAACCTCATGCCCAAGAGCATTCGCCAGCGCGAACAATTCAGCTCGAAAAAGCCTTACTTTATTGCGGCAGTATTCAGTCTGGTCCTTGTTGTTGCTGCGATTGGGTTCGCTTTTCAGAAGATCGCGGATATCAAAAAGGAAGAGTTGGGCAAATTGAAGGGCAGCGTTGAGCCGTTGATGCAAAAAGACGGCCAGGTTAACGAGGCTAAAGGGACCTTGGATAAGTTGAAGCGCGAATCCGACAAAATGAGCGAGTTAGTCGATTCCCGCTTTTACTGGAACGATTTAATGGCGGAAGTCCGTCGCATCCTGCTTCAGGCTGAAATCAAAACGAAGGAAAAACTGCAAAAGCAGACTCCTAACGTTGATGTGGGGGTGTGGATCGAAAGCTTCAGCCCTGTATTGCCTGCCGCGCAGGCGGAAGTTGTTTCCGGTGGTGGAAAATCATATGTCCCCACTCCTCCGCTAGGGGGTCCGGATGGTCCTCAAGGCGGGCCCGATGCTCCCCAGGAAGCTCCGCCGCCTCGACCGAGGGCAGCTGGTTCCGAAAACGACATTAGCACGATTTCCATCGTATGCCGGGGTGTCAACCTGAGTAAAATAGTTCCGACCGCGAGCCCAAATATCGATCTTGCCTATGCTTTGCAGGCTGAAGCCAAAGCCAGTCCGTTTTTTGTTCCCGAGGGAACTGAGTTGGTTGGTGAAACCCGGGAAGATGCGGCAACGCCGACTTTTGTCTTCAATATGACTTTGAAGCTGAAGCGTCCTTTCAAGTTCAATCATGCAGTGGATTAAACGAAATCTATTCTTCACGATCGGCGGTGTCGTTGCCCTCGCACTTATGGTGCTGGCGGTGTTTTACGTCATGCAGAGCATGAAGGATAGCTCGGACGTTCAGGAGGAGATCAACGGGCAGATTGCGGAACTCCAGCGGTTATACGAAAAAGATCCATTTCCTTCGGATGAAAATGTTGCTGCCGCAAAGCAGGAGCAGCAGAAGGTTAAGGACTTGATTGCGGACGCGAAGACTTTCTTTGCCCCATTCCCGGCGTTTGCGTCGACAGATAACCATGGATTTCAGGAATTGCTCGGCACCACGATTTTTTCTTTGCAGAAACAGGCAACTGCTATTGGAGTTACCTTGCCTCCTCAGTATGCTTTTACTTTTTCCGGCCAGCGAAACGCTTTGCAATTAAGTCCGGCAAGTATCGATCCATGGTTAAGTCAGTTGTCGGAAATTCGCGCGATTTGTGGCGTCCTCTACCAGGCGAAAATCAATGAACTGTATGGCATTCGCCGGGTGGCTTTGACGGAGGATGATAAACGTCAGGCGAACACGGTAGATTACCTTGTTGGCTATAACGTTATTACGAACAAGGATCAAACAACGGTTTTTGCCCCTTACGAGATTACATTTCGTGGTTTTAGCACGGAAGTGGCCAACGTTTTGTCGGGTTTCCTGCAAGCGAGCAACTGTTTCATTGTTAAGGCTGTCTCTGTTGAACCGGCGCCTTTTACGCCGCAGGCTGCAGCCGCCGTTGGTTATCCGTTGAACACGAGAGTTCCTGTTCCCGTGCCGGTGCCAGTTCCTTCCGCGGCTCCTGAAGGTTATGGCAAAGGCGGAGGCCTGCCGATTCCGCCTCCAACTCCAATTCCTGCGCCCGCGCCGCGAACTGTAGCGGGTAGGCCCGCTGCTCCGGTTTCTGTAACTGTTCTTTCTGAGCGCCCCCTTCGTGTAACCATGCTCGTTGAAACCGTGAAGTTAAAGGAGCGCAAATAACATGCAGTTCCTTAAGACTCATTACGAAAAGATTTTGCTTAGCCTGGTGCTTCTGGGTCTCGCTGGCGCCGCTCTCTGGCTGCCATTTGCCATCGATCAGGCGAAGAAAGATCTGCAGGTGTTAACCAATACGCTTCCTCCCAAGAAGGAACTGAAGCCGCTCAATCTTGCAACCAATGCGGCGGTGATTGAAAAGCTTAAAAATGCGAGCACCCTTGACTTGGGAGCTCCTCATTTGGTTTTCAATCCGGTGATTTGGAAGCAGAACACTTTGGATGGTCGACTTACGAAGATTGAATCCTCCAATCCAGCGGATGCGCTCAAGGTAAACAAAACAACGCCACTCAACTTGATCATTGCTTTGGATCGTATCTCGGTCAACGGAACCAATATTGGTTACATGTTCGCAGTGACAAACCAGATTGCGCATAAATTCCCAGCGACCAAGGAATCCTTCTACTCGAAACTGCGCGACAAAAATAAATATTTTGTTCTGAAAGATATCCAGGGAGCCCCGGAAAATCCGGACGCATTCGTGCTGGAATTGATTGACGGTAAACAACAGATTACGGTTGAACGAACCAAGTCATACGAACAGCTTCAGGGATATGCAGCTGATTTGGTCTACCCGATCGAAAACAAAACATTTGCGGACGTTCGCGTTGGAAACTCGCTCACGTTTGGCGGCGATAAATACAAAGTTATTGCCATAAATGCCAATGAAGTTAGAGTGCAGGCCGATTCGAACGACAAACAAACAACGATCAAATTAAAAACCGCGCAATAAACCCATGCCCGGCGATTCAGAAATGAGACACATGAGAAAGGCCGTTTTATCCTCCCTTAGTTTATTTTTGATCTTTGCTTCCTTTTCGGGCTACTCGCAGCAAGACGCTGCCACACTCGCCGAACAGGTTGCCGTGCGTCGTCAAGCGGCGATTCATGAAATGCGCCTGAAGCTCGCGGATGCGATCGACGCGCAGAAAAAAGGCCGCCTCGCTGAGGCTGCAAAAATTTACGATCAAATTGTCGAACTTTTTCCTCAGATGGGACCCAGCGTGGAATTGATCGGCAAGGAACGCGAAGAAGTCATCCGTGGATTGGCTTCGGTTCGTCTCACGCTGGCGCGTCAGGCACAGAAAAATGGAGATCTTCAAGACGCGAAACGTCAGGTGGATCGTGTGTTGAAAGTGGATCCAAGAAACGAAGAAGCTCGCGCTCTCTCCCGCTTGGTTGAAAAAGAAATTTTGGCTCAACGTGGAACAGTTCCTTCTCCGGAAGTTCTGGCGACAGTTCCTGATGCGCAAAAAGCGAAAATCCAGGCTTCGACCTACGTGCATGACGGTCAAATGTTGCTCGAAATGGGCAAGCTCGAAGAAGCTACAATTAAATTGAATCAGGCCAAAAAATTGGATCCTGACAATACTGCTGCGCAATACTTCCTGGGAATTATCGAAGAACGCAAGTTTCGTCGTATCACCGCTCAACACGAATTGGGTGAAAGAGAAAAAATGGTGGAAGTGGCGAAGGAATGGATCGACTCCACCAAACGCGATTCTCTGCCTGTTCCTAACCCGATGGCCCATACGAATTTGGTTTATACGAGCCAGGGGCGTCAGCAAATCTTCACCAAATTGGATCGCATTGTCCTGAGTCAGGTTAATTACGACAACATCCCGCTCGGAACGGTTCTTCAATTGCTGACGGATGAATCCATTCAACGCGATCCAGAAAAAATTGGTTTGAATTTCATGATCGATGCTCATGCATCGGCTCCTGCTGTGGTTGCCGCTCCTGCGGTTAATCCAGCTGATGCCGCCGCTGCTGCTGCCGCTGCTGCCGCCGCTGGTATTGCTGCTGAAGCTGGTGCTGCGCCTGTCGATATCGGAAATATTCCGATTAAGCTGACTTTGCGCAATGTGACCCTCAGCCATCTTCTTGATGCGATTTGCAAAGTAGCGGAACCACAGTTGACAGTCCGCGTTGAGGACTACGCAGTTGTCCTGGCTCCGAAGCCGAGCGACGCTCCTCAATTGTTTTCACGGGTTTTCCGTGTTGATCCGAATACGTTTGTTCAAGGGTTGGAAAGCGTTATTGCCCTGAGCTTCGCTAACATCGGCGGCGGTGGTTCTGGCGGTGGCCGCAGTGGTGGCGGTGGTGGTCAATCAGGCGAACGTGATGCGGCCTTCAGTATTCCACGCGTGACCCTGGCTCAAATTGTTGGGGGACGGGGTGGCGCTGCGAACACGGGTTCCGGGACGGGTCTCCCGGGTGTCAGCCGGACCAATTTTACGGCCGTTGTTAACCAGATTGTAAAGGATTATTTCCGCGCTGCGGGTGTCGATTTGGAACCACCTAAATATGTGTTCTTCAACGATCGTTTGGGTCAACTTTTGGTCCGTGCTACCCAGCCGGATCTTGAAACGATTGCAGCCGCAATTGAAACACTGAATGCCGCACCACCTCAACTAACGATTGAAGCGAAATTTGCAGAAATCACTCAGGAAGACAGTCGCGCGCTGGGCTTTGATTGGTTCCTTGGAAACACATTGCTGAACAACGGAACAATCGGTGCTCAAACTGGAACGGCTCCCTCATTTAACGGCAGCCCATCCGTTGCGAACCCAAGTGGTATTTTCCCTGGACCTGGATCCGGTACGTTCCCAGGACCGGGTACTATTCCACAAAGTGCCTCGGACGGCCTGTTGGTTCCCGGTGCTGGACGCGTCAACTCTCAGACGCCAGCTCTCGCCACGATCACTGGCGTTTTGACGGATCCACAATTCCGTGTGGTGATTCGTGCTCTCGAAACTCGCCAGGGTGTTGATCTCTTAACTGCTCCGCGCGTGACAACCTTGAGCGGACGTCAGGCTCAGATTTCGAGCCTCGACCTCGTGACAGTTGTTACCGGTGTTGATATCGAACAGAACAACGGCAATGCGTCGACAACGGGAACAGTCGGAAACACGATTATCAATTCAGCTCCAACTTTGGAATTCACGACCGAACCTTTGCCGTTCGGTCCTGTTTTGGACGTTATTCCGTATGTTTCGGCGGATGGTTTCTCTGTGCAAATGACCCTGATTCCGACGATCACAGAATTCCTTGGATACGATGATCCGGGTGGTTTTATTCCTCAGGCTGCGAGCACTGTGAGCCAAGGTATCACTCTTACGGCTCAA
This sequence comes from uncultured bacterium, assembly GCA_966095605.1. Taxonomy (GTDB): domain Bacteria; phylum Verrucomicrobiota; class Verrucomicrobiia; order Limisphaerales; family JACDHS01; genus CBHWET01. Next base: position 17,418 of record CBHTTJ010000012.1, read on the forward strand.
CTGCCGTTGCCACGCTTGCGCCTCCGTCAGGTAACCACCAGCTGTAACGTTTGGGATGGTCAAACGGTTGTGCTGGGCGGCTTGATCTCCGAAAACATTAATAAGATAAAAGACAAGGTTCCGATGCTTGGCGATCTTCCCTTTGTTGGTAAGCTTTTCCGTAGCGAGGCCTCTACCTCAACCAAGAAGAATTTGGTGATTTTTGTTACTCCAACCATCATCGATCCCGCTGGTAACCGCGTGAACAAGGACGAAGATCTTCCTTTTTCGAGGACGTCTCTTCCGACGCAGCCTGAAGGACAACCAGTTCCTCCGCTTATCAGATAATTTCGGAGGGCGGTTTGTTGAAGGCGCCTGCATATGGAGACTAGCGCTACAGCTTCGAAAAGCTCCAAAAAGCTGTTCATTGTAGACGGTCATTCCTACGCATATCGGGCGTTTTACGCCATTCGCCAGCTGAGTTCGCCTACTGGGAAGCCGACTAACGCCATTTATGGATTCATCCGCATGTTCAATAAAATGCGGACAATTTTAGCTCCATCTCACATAATGGTGGTTTGGGATGGGGGACTGGCGAAGGAGCGGGTGGAGATTCTACCAACTTATAAAACCCATCGCCCCGAAATGCCGTCGGATTTGGAGTCGCAATTGGATGGAATCGACTGCTTCCTTAAGGCTTCGGGAGTGTGTTCGTACGTTCGGGATGAAATTGAGGCAGACGATATCATCGCTGCCGTTACCGTCCGCGCCGTTGCGGAGGGTTTCTCCGTCGTTATTGCCAGCGCTGACAAAGATTTTCTACAGTTGGTTTCGAAATCCGTCGGAATTTTAAATCCAAACGATAAAACGGAAAAAATATGGCAAGTTTCGGATGTCCAATCCAAAACGGGTGTTCTTCCGGACCAGGTCGTTGATTGGCTAAGCCTTATCGGAGATACAGTTGACAATATTCCGGGCGTCCCGGGCATTGGACCACAACGGGCTGCCGAATTATTAAAAAAGTTCGGCTCGATTGAAGGGATTTATAATCGCTTGAGCGAGGTGACCTCGGAGCGGATACGTTTGGCTCTTCAGGCTGCAGAGATTGACGTTCGTCGGAATCAAAAACTTATTCGTTTACAACTGGATTTGCCGGAGGATATCCCGTTGGCTTCTTTGCTTCCCGAGACTCCTGACCAGGCGGGACTCCATCGGTTTTACCAGGAATGCGGGTTCAAAACGATGCTCCGTGAGTTGGAAGAAGCGATGGTAAAACAGGGAGAACTGCTATGAGTTCGAAACGCTTCGATGCGAATTTTCTTTTTTTTCGGGTTTTTGCTGTCTATCCTGTGCGACGTTCGATGAAATTTTTCTCGTACAGGAGGGGGGCGTTTACGCTAATCGAATTGCTGGTTGTTATTGCCATCATTGCGATTTTGGCTGGCATGCTTTTGCCGGCATTGGCAAAGGCTAAGGGGCGTGGCTTGAAGACATCCTGCTCTAACAACCTCAAGCAGTTGATTCTTGCCTGGACTGCATACTCCAGCGACAACGATGATCGTCTGGTTCAGTCAGAACAAAAGAAAATCCTCTTTCCAACGCTCAATTTAAGTGAGCCCGTTTGGGTTTTTGGAGGAATGGACTATAGAACTCCGACAGAAAACACCAATGAAGATTTGATTAAGGCCGGCCGCCTGTTTACATACGTTCCGAATACGAAATCCTATCATTGTCCAGCTGATCGCAGCCAAGGCAATGTTGGTGGAGACAAGGTGCGTAGCTACTCCATGAACGGAAATTTGAACGGTATTCCTTATGCCGGAGCATTGGGAACCGCGCAGCCCACGCTGACTCGTTTTTCGGAGGTCATAAATTCGCGGCCGGCGCGTTACATGGTCTTTTTGGATGAAAATGAGGAGACAATCGCTGACAGCAGCTTCAAAATGCTTCTGAGCCCTGGCTATCCCGCCTTCTACGATGGGCTTCCAGCTACCAAACGGCACGATTTTAGCTATAATTTAGCCTTTGCAGATTCTCATATAGAGTCTTTTCCGGTTGTGCAGCCGGATGTCCGCGGCTGGCGAGCACCTGATAGCTTGCCGGCAACCAAAGGAAAAGACTGGGAAAATTTAACAAACGTTATCACGCAATGACGTTAATAACGCCATGCGGAGGTGCTTTTGTATATTTCGGGGAATCAACTGATTTCCTTGAAAAACCGTCTAATTTTTGGTGGAAAAAAGGTCGACTAGCCGTGGCCCTTTTTTCAAAAAAAGTTTGGACATCGTAGTAAAAACCCTGATAGGCTTAAGCAGTGCGTAATTTGAATTTTTCAGTTTTTCTGGGCCGCGTAATTTTACTCGGTTTCTTGAGCTTTTCCGTTTTTCTTAACGCGCAAAACACTCTTACCAATGTTGCTGGCGAATATGGGATTATAGGGGCGCTGTCCGGGGATCAAATGATGAGTCATGTAGCTTTTGATGCCAACGGGGGGTGGGTGGTCTATCAAGATAATGCGATTGATGGAGATGGTCAGGGTATCGCGGCTCGTCACTTGAACGGAACACTTTCCGGTGACTTGGGGCTCTTTCGGGTCAATCAAATCGGAGCTGGAGAGCAGGAAAATCCACAAGTTTCTTTGTTGAAAACGGGCGGGACCGCTTTTGTTTGGCAGGGTGGAAAGCTTGGTTTTCAGGATATTTTTGCTCGTTTTATGAAAAACGACGGAACTTTTGTCAGCAATGATGTTCAAATTAACTCCTACACAAACCGGGATCAAATTGAGCCGGCTTTAGCATGTCTGGTAGACGGTAGCGTTATTGTGACGTGGTCCAGTTGGGCAGAGGATGGTGACGGTTATGGTGTTTATGGTCGTCTTTTATCAACGAATGGCACCCCTCTTAATGGAGAGTTTCGTCTTTCACAAACGACTGCTTTCAACCAGCGAAGCTCAGCTGTTGCAGCGTTACCTGATGGTAACTTTGTTGCGGTGTGGGTTTCTCAGGCGCTCTTCAGCACGAATCAACAAATGACCTTTGGTGACGATACTAATGAATATAGTGTGGTAGTGTCCAATTCCGCCACGGCGAAGATTTATGCGCGAATTTTTGACTCTGTTGGTAGTCCAGTGGGTGGAGAGTTTTTGGTGAGCGGGTCTGCTGGGTTATGTAACACGCCCTCGGTTGCTGCTTCAGGGAATGGTGGTTTTATTATCACGTGGGGTCAGTGTTCGTCGGTTGTATCCAATAGTTGGGATGTTTTCGCTAAAGTGTTTTCGGAAACTGGAACCCAAGTGGGGTCTTCGTTTCTCATCAATACCTATACCTATGGGGATCAATTTGGGCCAAAAGTTGCGGCAATTGGGACGAACGCATTGATTACGTGGGTTAGCTTGGGACAGGATAGTTCTTTTGAGGGAATTTATGGTCAATATGTCGGTTTTTCTGGTGTAAAGCTTGGATCTGAGATCTCGGTAAGCACCACCGCTGTTGGTCGGCAAATGCAACCTGCACTAGCTGTTGACGGAAATGGTAGGTTTTTGGTGGTATGGTCGAGTTATATCGGAGCCGCAACAAGCTTCGATTTATTTGCTCAGCGTTTAATTTCAAATGGCAGTCTCCCAACGCCGTCGGCTCCGTATGTTTCCGCTTTAAGCAGTGACAGTCTCAGTGTTACTTGGCCTGACGTTGCGGGTTATTCTGTGGCTTTTTATGAGCTTTCCATTGATGGAGCGCCGGGAGTTGCGGTTAATGGCCTTCGATATACTATTACGAATTTAGCAGCCGCAAGTTCTCATTCCGTTCGGTTATTGTATCAGCTTGCCGATGGTCGCCGTTCTCCTAACTCCTCCGCTGCAACCGGTGTCACTTGGGGGGCGGACTTAAATGGGGATGGATTACCAGATGATTGGCAAACTGTATACTGGGGGCCTTCATCTAATTGGCCTGGTTCGTCCGCTGATTCTGATGGTGACGGTGCCTCGAACCTGTCGGAGTTTCTGGCAGGTACAAATCCTAAAGATGCGTCGAGTGTTCTGAAGACCAGTGTAGCTCGAAGTGGATTACAAATGAGTTTTTCTTGGAATACAGAGCCCGGTTTTATTTATCAGGTCCAAGTCTCAAATGACTTGTTGGCGTGGCAGGACTATGGTGGTCCGCGTTTCGCTCACGGCAATTCTGATGGAATTCTCCTCGGCGTTGCAGGGCAATCCAGTTTTTATCGAGTAATCCGTCTCCGCTAAAGATATGTTTCGAACTTTTAGTTTATTGACCTGCGTCTTGATGACGCTGTTAACAGAGACCTCGCTTAAGGCGTTTTCTCTGAATGGGCCTAATGAATTGCCGTGGCAGGTGGAGCGAAATGGTTATGCGCCAAGTCGATTGACTGGGCCGATGAACATTGATGCCGAATATCGATGGAACGCCCCCTATATTACCTACGGTTTTGATCCGGCTTTTATTAGCTATTTTGGCACTAACGGTATCAAAGCTGTGGAGCAGGCGATGGAGATTTTGAACAATCTTCCCAAAGCATCCGAAGTCAACCTCGATGACTTCGCGTTCAATACCAGCCGTCCAAATCCAAAAGCTGCGGCATTGGGTCTGATCGACTTAAAATCCTATGTTCTTGCTCAGATGATGTTCCAAATGGGATTAGCTGAGCCGGAGGAGTACGTTCATACTCTCCGAGATCATACTGATAATCCTGGCAATACCTTTACCTGGTATGTGATCAAGCGGAATTTTGATCCAGTTACGTTAACGCCTACGAGCTACATCAATGGGGAGCTTTGGACCTACGATACAATCTTTCACTCAAGCGCTCCGCATATATCATTTCCAGAAAACCACCCTGTGAATCCGTTTGCAACTGGAACGACGATAGCTGGTGGAAATCGTCGGTTTAATTACGGGGTTTTCTACACAGGGCTGACTTATGATGATATGGGTGGGCTTAAATATATTTATGCCACGAATAATCTCAATACGGAGCGGCTAATGCCTGGGGTTTTTGAAATTTTTACCAATAAGACAACACCTCGACAGCTGGACACTTTGGATTTGGCCTTGCTTACCCAACGTTCACAACACACGACCAATGATGTTGAAACACTTCTCGGATTCCCAGGATACGCGAATCTTCACATTGTTCACACGAACAGTTATTTGACGAATTTAGTTACAACAAATATTACCTCGTACTTTACGAATTTCCCGTACGCTTTAGGAGCGCCTTTGCAGCAGGCGTTTTTTACCAATTATCTCACCAATGTCACGACGGCTTTTGACTACTCTTTCGATAATATAATCACAAATACGGTATATTTCAGGATGGTTGTTACCCAGCAGGTTGAAGTGGTTCCCTCGCCAGTTTATCAACCCGGCCTCGGTTCACTGGTGACAAATGTAACGGTGCTCAGTACCAATTTTGAAGTCGGGGGTGATTTCTATATTTTGCCGATAGATAATGTTCCGGTTCCGAGGGGGGTAACCAATTCGAACATTGGGTTTGATTTGATCTCTACGCAAATGCAAAGCGTGGTCACCACCACGAATCGTGTGTTTACAGTTCTTTCAGCCAATGTTGCTGTAACGAACACAAATGCCGTTCCAATTCAACTCAATACGTTTGATTTGGGAGCTTTTTATCAGCAGATCCATTGGACAACCAATGACCCTGCAGCCGTTCTGGATTTATATCCCGATCTTCGAATTACTGGCTTTCGTTCACATTTCACGAATCAGATCCTTACTAACATCTATACATTTTTTACAAACTACCCATCGCCAATTCCTCCTGGGCCACTTCAAGTCTTTGGAACGAACTATGAAACCAATGTCGTTCTGGTTTACGATTATGACGTGGGAAATGTCGTGATTAACGGATCGGGAAACCATTTTACTAATTTCTTTGGATGGGATGAAAATTTTCCGGCTAATCCCCCATCCTACATTGGTGGTATCAACCAATTTCCGAATGTGACTTGGCAGAATGTGCTAGTCCGACGATTGGATTTGGTTCCGGCGCCTGGCTATTCCCCTGGTGCAAGCACAGTTCAGACGAACGTCTTGGAGGAATCGATTGAGCTGCGGCCAATCCCATCCGGGGACTTCTTTATTGTCTCCAGTAATTATCTCGGCTATATGACAAATGCTCTCGTTCTCACCGGGACCGGAACAGCCACCAATATTGATTTTTACGCTCCAGCGCAACTGATGACCAATGAGTTGGATGAAAATCAATCGCTTTCAACCTTAGATTTAACAACATTTATTGAGCAGTCTCGAACAAATAGTCCGGCGGAATTGCTGGCGATTTACAACGATCTGTTGATTACCTCGGTTAGTAACTACCTGACCCCGGTAACAATAACCAACTACACCACCTACTTGACAAATGCGCCATATGGGGTCCCAGGCGATCCTCCAATCGTGGTGAGTAATGCTTCGTATACCTATGGAGTGCAGACAAATTGGGTATACACATTCGGCAACGTTGTGACGAACACCTATTTCACCAGCGGTCGAGTGACTTTCCGCCAGGATGTCACATTGCCAGACCCATATGATTGGGCAGGTAGTCCTCCTCAAACTGAAACGATCACATACAATTTCACGAGTAATTTCGTTAACGGTACGATTTATATCGTTCCGACAAATTTGTTCGGTTATCGAATCGTGGGTGGTAATCCCTTTCCAAATGTGTTTCCTGTGACGAACGTTTTATCGTCGGCGACAAACACATTTGCCACCAATGTCGATCAAACGGTTATCATTCGCTACTCGACCAATTACATTTATTATGCGCACCCGGTTCAGATTTTAACGACGAACGACTTTGCAACGAATGTTTTTGGTGTTCGGAGGGAGGTTACATGGAATGTTGTGACAAATGTTTATGATGTCTATCCGATCGAACTCGTTACTACGAACGAGCTTGCATCGAATACATTGTCACGAACAGAAATTGTCACCTTTTATACAAACATGACTCTTGGCTATTATCCAATCACGTTGCGTCAGCCTGATGGTGCAGGCCTCCGACCTGGCGTGGACAAGCTGACCTTCATTCGGATGTATAATCAGACTGGATTTACCACTAACTTTTATCCGTTCACTACGAATTATTTAGATACCTATTACACAACGGACGGGGCAACCAACGTCGTTCGTAAACAACGTGTTTTGGCGCGAACTGTTTTCCGTCCTGATATCCTCTTTATCGGTTCTGATCCTGGGTCTATTCAGAACGTGCCTGTTGCAAATCAAGGTTTGGGTGGTTGGAGTACAGCTGCCGCAAATTGGGAAAATAACGGTGATCTGAATGGGACGTTTCCGGGAGGTGGTACTTCGTTGGATTTCCCTGGGCCTGGTGTTATTCCCGGTCCGAATTACGATGGAACTTTACCACCCGTTACAATTGAGCTTACAAAGGTCGCGCCTATGACTATCAATGATAGTGAAGGCTTTACTGGAGAAGCTTACTTGGGACAGCCGGATAATATTTTCTTTAACGGTCAGTTCTTCAACTTGCTTAATGGTGAGCTGATCACCGGAATTCCATTAGCTTTTGCATGGGGTTCATTTGATGGTTCTACTAACGATCCAATCGTGTATCCGGCTGGTACTAGCTTCACGGAACTCGAGAACTTGCTCTTAACACCGCCTTCACCATAATTTAAATTCGTCAGAATATGAACCGAGTCCTATTTTCCATTGTAGTGCTGGTGGTTTGCATTGTGTTCCCGGGAAAGGGGGCGATGGACGCCTATACAAATAATACCACTGTTGAAGTGGGGGGGCAGGTGAACATTGCCGCAACAAACATCCTGAATAACGGACAGTTCTTCGCAAGTGGCATTAGTGGCGATTATTTTTTTTATGACGCCTTGAATTTTACGAATCGCAACCTGATGTCATCAACGTATGGATTTACATTTGATCGGACGCCGTCTGGAAGTGGTCCCATCCGGATGGCTAATAATTTTGTAAATACAAATCTCACAAGTTTTAGTGGTCCTAGGATTTATGGTGCGGTCGATGTGAATGTATCTGCAACCAACATTGTCAACAGGGGAATTATTGAGGCCGGTATTGACAAGATTAAACTGGATGGGAAGAAAATAGATCTTTCTAATGGGACATTGCGCATCAGTGATGCGACGAACTTCTTTTTCTTTAATACAACATTATCAAGGTTGTTTGATCAGTACTGGGGTATTTCTACCAACATGTCCTTATTTATCGGGGCATTTAGCAATACGGTCATCTACGCCGAATCCGATATTCCTGTCACGGTTTTAAATAACGGCGTCTATATCTCAAATAATTTTGGCCAGATGTTTCTTACAAATCCGGCTACATACGTTTACACGAACGTGGTAAATCCGACGAACATTTTTACCACGATTGTGATGGTTAATAACTCAAATGCGGCTACGTCTTTAGACGTTCGCTTTCTGCCCAGCGCAACGTTTGCCACTCCTGTTTTGCAGTGGAGCAATTATCTGGCTAATCCTGGTGGAACGTCTACGACAAACGTGCTTTATCTAACCGATAACTTGGGTGTAAGCTCTGGTCCGCGCCTGGTTAGTCATTTTCCGAATAGCTTTTCCTATAACCAAAATACGACGTTCGCCCCTGCTAATTATAGTTTTTCTCAGACGGCTCCAACTTTTGTGGTGCTTAGCAATTTTGTGTTTATAACCAACGGTTTTAGTTTTTTAACCACATCAAATGCGGTTTTCTCCCCTTCCACTTTTGGTTCTCCTTCTCCCTTTGCGTCATTCGGGTTCTTTGATGGTGAGTCGACTGCTTATGGCGTGCAGATGTCTCCGCTAACTTTTAATCCCGCTGCCATGTCGTTAGGTTCCTCCCTGCTGAACCAGCCCGGCCGTATCGAGGTGCGTGCAAACGACATTACCATGAATAACTCTAGAATTGAATCGCTGAACTATCTTGTATTGAAGGCGACAAACAATTTTATTGGAAGTTCGAACGCCTTTGTTGCCGTTCCGTACAGTGATATCAGTTTGGCAAGTACAAACGGTCAATTGGTTCTTACCAATCTGCTTTCTTCATATGTTCCACGGTTCGTTGGGACAGTTGCGCTTTGGAGCGGTCGGTGGACCAACGTCGATAATAATGACGTTACCAACTACTACCACGTCCTCATGGTGGATAGCCGATTGGATCCCAAATTTCCAACCAAAATTAATAACATTACGCTGAATGCGACGAATGTTTACATCAGCGACGTGTTAAATGTGCAGAGTAATTTTTTGATGACAGCGGAACGGTTGACGCTAACCACGAACGTTATCGCTGGAACGGGTGGAGAGTTAAATATTCAGTCCACCTCAACTACCTTGGCTAATGGGCTTCCGAATCTTCTTTATTTTACGAACTATGGTCGGGTTAGTTCTTTGAATGACACCGTTTTCGGGAACCCTTTGAAGCTTGAGGCTTTTGTGAATCGAGGTGAATTTGATACTGAAGGGAATTCGGTCAATACGCGCATTTTTGAGAATAGTGGAATGATTTTCACCCGGAATGCCGCATTCTATCTGCAATCTGCGTATGCAGGGCTAACGAATGGGGTAATTGCTGCATTGAACGGCGACATTTTCTTGCAAAGTTCAAATCTGGTTGTTAAGGGAAATGCATTGTTGGCTGCGCGAAAGCTGAGCTTGGATGTGGTAGGCAATGTCACCGACTCTGGAACATTTACCTCTTGGGAATGTCATGATGGTTTCGATTTCGTAAGCCGTCCGAGCTCGGGCGATTTCCTTTATACGACACTTACTAACTTTGCCTTCGATAATGCCCAAACAATAAGCTCATCCGCGGTGCTCGATCGAGGTCCTTCCGCCAGCAGTTTCACAAACAGTGCTACAATTGGCCGCTTGGTTTTGGATGGCGGAGCAAATAGCGGGTTTATTTTTACGGGGAACTTGGTTTCGAATGCGCTTTATATCGATTATCTTGATTTGAGAAATAGCGCGACCAATCTGGGGACGTTGTTGATTGACAATAACATTACTTTATATGTGGCGGCCTCCGGACCTTTGTCGCCTGAGAAACTCAACCTGGTTTACCCGCGGCTTATTTGGGCGTCCGGCTATACTGGGCTTAATAGTACTACCAATGTGACTTTGAGGAATGGGCAAATAATCTCCGTTAATAGCGCGGTCCCAGGAGCGGCTACATTGGATTCCGACGGTGATGGCGTTCCGAATTCGATTGATCCCTACCCATTTGATGGCCTGCAAACAACTGGCACTACAAACTCTGTTCTACAAACGGTTACAATCTCATGGTTTGCTGACAGTTCGTCGTGGCAGTACACAATTGAATATTCTACAGATTTGGTTGTATGGACTCCGCTGGCAACGGTCACAAGCGGCCCTGTTGCGGGCCAACAGATGACCTATCAGGAAAGCCTGTCCGTCGGCGATCGTTTTTACCGGGTGCGCACTCTCTCGCATTAATTTGGGGTGCGTGGGGCAACATTTTTAAAAACCTATGCTCAATGTTCTCACGAAATTCGTGGCGTGCAGGATTGTACTGCGCGCCGTGTTGCTATTATTCCTTCTGATGGTTTTTAGTTCTGTCGGCTTGAGCCAACCAATTGAGAATAGTCTTGCCAACCCAATTATTCTCTCCAGTGGAACAGGCAATGTTGCCACCGGAACCTCATCAAATGTAGTGGCTTCTAATCCGAGTTGGGCGACAAATGCGGTATGGTTCAAATGGACTTCGCCAGTCACTGGGCGCGCGACTTTTAAGACTGCTGGAAGCACTTTTGATACGGTAATGGAAATTTACCAAGGGCCAACAAACAGCTTTTCGCAAGTGAATGCGGATTTGGATCTGTCTGATTTTGCAACGCAGATTACGTTCGATGTGGTGAAAGACCAAATCTATTATATCGTTGTGGATGGGTCGACTTCTTCGCCTGAGACCTTTTATGGGGTGATCTTTTTAAGCTGGAGCAGTGGATCTCAGTCCGCTGGTTTTTTTCGATTCTCAAGCGATTTGTTTGTTGTCAGCGAAGGCGATATTAGTTCTCTTCCAAAAGATATCTCATTGCGATCAAGCACTCCGCAGCAGGCTTTGATTACCGTGACTCGAGATCAGGCAGCCGCCGGCAATGTCGAGGTCGATGTTAGTTATGAGTCCTTTGTCGTCACAAATACTTATGAAACTAATCAAATCAGTGGAACAAATTTTGTTGTAAACACCCTTGATTCTCTCTACGTGGAAAATTTGTCGTTTGACTCTCAAGGGATCCCGGCTTGGAGATCTAATGATTTCCAGGTGGCATATATCACAAACTATTACCCAGCGTCAGTTGGAACAACCGGGCGCTTTATTTATATTACGATATCGCCGGCAGAAACGAATATTGCGATTACAAATATTTTCCGAACTCCGCAATTCACCTTGCGGACCGATGTCGCTTTCACGAATCATTTTGGGAATACATTAACTGTAATTACCATAACAAATCAGGTCCAAACAAGTTCCATCAACACCAATTTTTCAGGTACGGTTCGTTGGACTAATAGTCTTGCGGGGCCGCTGGTGACTAACTATTTCCCCTTCGATTTCGAAATTCCGGGACAAAATTTCGACGTCACGATAACAACAAACTCCACTAATGTAGTTCTGATTGAGACGGTAATGCCACTAACTCCTCCTCTTAGTCCGATTAAATTGACTTTCAAGGATTTTGAAATGTCGAAAAGCTTTGCCATCGATGTTCCATTTGAATCGCAATGGAATCCAGATCGTGAAATCCCGGTTTTCATTGAGGATGTGAGGCTCGTTGCGAGTGAAGACCCTAACATTAAACCTCCTGATTTTGACTTTAATCAAGATTGCATTTTAAGAGTTTTAGATGACCAAGCGGTTGTGGGGGGGACACCTACGTTGTCTGGGGTAGTCAAAAGTGTCCAAGGCGGTACCCCCACTGTGTATTTTGAGCGTCGGCATTTTGGGGTTTATGAATATAATGGTGACGCAGTTATTTATGTGAAGCGTGTCGGCCCTTCTGGTGTTGCTGCCGACGTGAATTTTGAAGTAGCGCCCGTTCCGCCGGGTAACCAATTTTTTGGAATAAACGCCGGCTCTGACTACGCAACGCGAGATGTTGACTTTCAGAGTTTTAGTGGAACAGTCCACTGGGACGCAGATGACACTACGCCGAAAGCCATTACAATTCCAATTTTTGATGATGGAACGGTTGAATTCAACGAGGACTTTTTGGTTCGTCTTTCTGCCGCAACTGGGAGTGGGATCAATTCAGTCAATCGGGATGCTATAGTTACCATCAACTTTGATGAACAGCCTGCAGGTTCTGCTGATCGTAACTATAACCCGCCCACCGCGAGTGTTGCTTTGCCTGGGGCGAACGGTGCAGTTTACGCGGTCGCGGTCCAACCGCCTGGAAATGGAAGGTCGTTTATCGGTGGAGATTTTTCGAGTGTCAACACGGTGCCGATTGTTCGTATCGCACGTCTCAACTCTAACGGGCAACTGGATACAACGTTTGATCCTAAGGGGGGACCGGACGATTTCGTCGCCTGCATGATCCCGTTTTCGGATGGGTCTGTGCTAATTGGTGGACGTTTCGGCTCAGTTGATGGTATCGGGCGAGCTGGTATTGCGAAGCTGACATCAACTGGTGCTATTGATCAGTCGTTTAATCCGGGGAGCGGCTGCGATGGTACGGTTTGGACGATGGCGCTTCAACCAGATGGAAAAATCCTGATTGGCGGTGATTTTACGCATGTGTCAGGAAATCTACGAAAGTTTGTTGCACGGCTTAATGCTGATGGAACTCCGGATCTTAGCTTTAATACCAGCAATGGTCCGGATGATTCGGTGTTGGCGGTGGCTTACAACGGTGGAAAGGTTCTGATCGGTGGTGAATTTGGGATGGTCGGATCCTCCGTTCGCAATGCGTTTGGGCAATTAAACGCTGATGGCTCTCTCGATAGCGGCTTTGATCCGGGCGACGGTGTCAATGGCACGGTTCACGCCATCGTTGTGCAAAACAACGGTAAAATTCTAATTGGCGGGGGATTCAGCACTTACGATTTTCGTTTGCGCAAGGGAATTGCGCAATTGAACTCAAACGGTGCATTAGATACTACCTATGACCCGTACAATGGCTTCGATGACACAGTTTACTCGATCAGTCTACAATCGGACGGAAAGCCCGTCATTGTTGGTAAATTTAACTCGTATAACGGAGTTCGAAGGATAGGGGTAGCACGCCTGCTAACGAGTGGCTATCTTGACACCACGTTTATGGATACGGCGTACAACCAGTTTGCTGGTATTCCTGTTGAGACTAACTCTTCGCCGAAGAATTTCATCTTTTCGGTTGCCCTCCAAAGCAGCGGTGCGGCGTTGATTGGCGGAGACTTCCGTGAGGTTGGTGGCGGATCTACTCGCGCAGATTTTTCAGATCGTCGCAATTTTTCTCGTCTTGTTCCAGGGGCGACGGGCGGACCAGGAAATGTCCAATTGCGTTTCGATACCTATAGCGCGGATGAAAATGACCTCACCGTTTCAATCGAGCTGGAACGAGTTAACGGAAATTTGGGAAGTGTTGAAGTAACGGTTGCGACGAACACGCCCCCTCAAGGTCCGGGTGTAGCGGACAGCGCTGATTATCAGTTCAATGGGCCCAGTAACATACAATGGGGATCGTTGTATCCCACGTCATGGATGCAAAGCGTTGGCTCTACGACGGTTGAAGCTACGAAGATTCGAGTCAGGACCGACAGTTTGGTTGAAGGAAATGAAATTGCGTACTTTGACTTAACTGATCCAATCTCGAGCGGTTTCTATCTCGGCGGGGAGCGAATTCCGCTCGGCGTAGCGTTGGGACGACAACATGCCACGCTGACCATCGTGGATGCGAACAAAAAGCCGGGAACGCTTGCATTTTTAAGTCCGAATTTCCAAGTCGATGAAACTGCGGGCTATGCATTGATAACTGTAATCCGGACAAATGGCAGCTATAATGCCGCTTCAATTCAATTCGCTACGACAGGTGGATCTGCGAACTCTAGCGATTACTTTACGACCAATGGTACGCTCGACTTTGCCGCGGGTGCGACCAGTGCCACGTTCAAAATCTTTATTAAAGATGATACTGAAATTGAAATAAATGAGACGGTTGGCATAAGCCTGTTCAATCCAAGTCCTGCTGGCGTCACGCTCGCCACCAATGGTCGTTCGGCGGTTTTGAGCATTATTGATAATGACTTGTCTGAAGGTCGGCTTGGCTTTTCAGTCACAAACTATACTGTCTCCGAAGATAGCGGCGTCGCGATTGTGACAGTTAACCGTAGCGGTGGAAGCACGGGCTTGTTAACCGTTCAATATGCGACCGCGAACGGCACAGCCTTGGAGGGTGTTGATTATGTGGGAGTGACGAATACGTTGTTATGGAATGGCGGAGATGCTGCTCCGAAAACGTTCACAATTCCGATAAAAAATAATAACCTAGTCGATGCCAACAAAGCTCTTCAGGTAAGATTATTTAATCCTTCCGTGTCCAATGTTTTGGATTATGGAACGATCACAAACGCTACCATCACCATTACCAACGAAGATGCGTATGGGATGCTTTCCTTTAGCAGCACAAATTATCACGTAAATGAGAACAATCAGGAGGTAACAGTAGTAGTCGTCCGAACTCAGGGCACGAACGGTCTTGTAACGGTTAACTATTCAACGTCTGAATCTACGAATTCTACGTCTGCACATGCCGGTACTAATTACGTTACCAAAACCGGAACTTTAACGTTTTTGCCAGGTCAGCTTTCTGCCGCCTTTAATATTGGTTTAATTCATGACCCTAGCAACACGGGCTACAAATATTTTACTGTCGGACTTTCCAACGCCACTCCGAGCGGCGTGAATGGGGCAGTGATTGGGGTTTGGAGCAATGCTCTTATTACAATTACAGATGCAGAACGGAATAATGAACCTGCTGGTTCAGTGGATCCTACATTTAATTTTACATCTGGTGCCAACGACTTGGTCTATGCCGTGGTCATCCAAAACGCGGCCATTCAGTCTGGCGAAAAGGTTCTTATTGGCGGCGACTTCACGCAGGTTAACGGAATTACCCGCAATCGAGTTGCAAGACTCAATGCGGACGGAACACTCGATAAAAGTTTTCTAGCGAGCAATCTCGGAGCCAATGACTCGGTTCGTGCCGTTGTTAGCCAAACGTTAGATACAAATGCGATCGGACGAGTTTTGATTGGAGGTCTCTTCACGACGTTCAATGGAATTAATCGAAGCAATGTCGCTCGCTTGAACCTCGATGGTAGCTTGGATTTGACTTTCAATCCGGGATCTGGTGCGAACGGCCCGGTTTATTGCCTGGCAGAAACTGTTAGCGGGAATACCCCCAAGGTGTTGGTCGCGGGTGGATTTACCTCGTTTAATGCTCAAGCTAAGAGCGCCATTGTGAGATTAAATAGCGATGGTTCTTTAGATTCAACCTTTGATACGGGCTTGGGAGTAAATGGAACAATTTTTGCAATGGCGGTTCAGCCCGACGGGAAAGTCGTAATTGGTGGTGATTTCACGATGATTAATAACGTTCCGCGTTTCCGTGTTGCCCGCTTAAATGTGAATGGATCCGTGGATATGACCTTTGATCCTGGCGCGGGTCCTAACAATACGATAAAGGCACTTGCCGTACACTACGATGGGGGAATTTTAGTGGGTGGATTGTTCACCTCTTTCTCTGGCACACCGGCTAGTTATATGGCGAGATTGAACCCTTACGGAGCAGTCGATTCTGCTTTCACACCGAACCCTGACGGGGTCGTCCAATCGATCGCTGTTCAGGTTGACGGCAAGATTTTAGTCGGCGGTAATTTCTCACGAGCCAATAATGTCACGCGAGGGAATTTTACCCGGATGAACGCTGATGGTACCGTGGATCCCCGAATCAACTTTGGTTTAGGGGCAAACGGTGGCGTTTCTACAATTGCCGTCCAACAAGATGGCAATATTGTGATCGGTGGCGGATTTACTCAATTTGACGGGATTACCCGTAATCATGTAGCCCGGCTATTTGGTGGAGAGCTTAGCGGAACGGGAACTTTGGAATTCACGGCTTCTATCTATGCTGTTAATGAAACGGCCACCAATGCGCTGGTGGGAGTTCGCCGTCGAGGAGGTACGGATCAAACCGGAGGTGCGGTGAGGGTCCAGTTTGATACGGCTGACCTAACAGGTTTCAACGGGGTCGACTACTCCTCTGTGAACACGATGATCGATTTCCCCAGAGGTGAAACTTTTAGGACGGTTACAATTCCTGTGTTGCATAATCCAACAAGCTTGTCGGATGCAGAGGTGCAGCTGACCTTGTCCAATGCTGAAGGGGATGCAGTGGTGACAAACCAACCGACCGCTCTTTTAGTTATTTCCAATGTGGACAGTACAATTAGTTTCTCCGCTACCAACTACGTTGTTAATGAAAATGAAATTAGCGGTTTCGCGACGATCTATTTGCAACGTAGTGGCTCTTTGCAGGGAGCGGTAACCGTGGATTGTACAACATTTGGCGGAAGTGCTGTGCCCGGTGTTCGTTATGTGCAGTCAAGTCAAACGATTATCTTCGAAGATGGGGAGGCAACTAAAACTTTTAACGTGCAGCTCATAAATGATTCAACCGTCGAGGGTGACGAGACTATCGGCCTCGTTCTTGCCAATTTTCAAAGCACATTGCCCGGTGGAATTACAAATGCAACGATTACGGTAATTGAGGATGACTTCGGCCCTGGTTATTTCAGCTTCGTCACAAATAACTTTTTTGTTATCGAATCTCAGGCAATTGGGACAGTGACCGTCGTCAGGACAAACGGTCACACGGGAAGCGCATCAGTGCGCATTGCGACAAGCGACGGGACCGCAATATCCGGGGTCGATTATGTGGCCACGAATGGAACATTAATTTTTGCTGACGGTCAAACTTCCAGCACCTTCGCTATTGAAGTTATTGATAATTCAGTGATCGACACTGACAAGACCGTAAATCTAACTCTTTCCAATCCGACCAATGGATTTTTAGGGGGTCTGTTGAATTCCACTCTAACGCTTCTGGACGATGATTATTTAACAAATTATTTAGCGTTCAGCACCAATCGCTTTTTCGTAAACGAAACAGATGGCACTGCCACAATCACCGTCGTCCGCACTGTTGGCCGTCGCGGAGTGTTGACAGTAGATTTCAGTGTAACCGCCGGAACAGCTGTCGATGGATTCGACTTTGTGAGCACTAATGGAACAATCGTTTTCCAGGACAATCAAGTTGAGCAAACTTTCTCCGTGCGGATTTTGGATAATACATTAATTCAGGGGTCGCGCACTATTAACCTTGCTCTCGCCAATCCAACTCCCGGATCAAGCACCTTTTTAGCGCTCTCTAATTCTGTTCTTACAGTTCTCGATGACGATCTTCCAGCAGGTAGTCTGGATCCGAATTTCGCGAGCAACTATGGAGCAAACAGTAATGTGTATGCAGTAACCTTCGATGTTAACGAACGGTTATATGTGGGCGGTGACTTTACCTATATTCACGGCCTTAACATTAATCATATCGCCCGGTTGGATACAAATGGAACCGTCGATCTTAACTTTGATCCAGGAACGGGTGCTGATGCTGGTGTTTATGCCATAGCGAGAGGTTCTGATTCGGTGTTTATCGGCGGTGCCTTTACAAATGTAAACGGAGTGGCAAGCCGTGGTATAGCGCAGTTGGATTTAGCTGGTTCCGTGGTGCCTGGTTTCAACGTCGGCAGCGGCGCGGACGGAATTGTTAAATCAATCGCGGTTCAAAATGACCAGTTTGTTGTTGTTGGCGGTGATTTCAATGCCTTCAACGGGTTTTCGCTAGGCAAGATTGCTCGCCTTACGCCAAACGGGCTAGTTGATAGTTCGTTCAGTATCGGAGTTGGCGCGAATGGGATTGTCAATGCTGTTGCTGTGCAAACCAACGGCCAAATCCTCGTCGGCGGCGACTTTACTGCATTTGATAATGCTTTGTTTACAAGACTGGCACGTTTAAATGCAAATGGCGCCTTAGATTTTGGTTTTGATGTTGGAATTGGTGCTGACGGCGCTGTTCGGGCGATCGCGCTACAGGCTGATGATAAGATTTTGGTTGCCGGTGACTTTGTAACGTTTAATGGGGTTCCGAGAAATCATATCGTGCGTTTGAATGCGAACGGAACAGTTGATTTAACGTTTGATCCAGGTGACGGTGCTGATGGACCAATTTCCTCCATCACGGTGACTTCAGATGGTAAGATAATCCTTGGGGGCTCTTTCAATTCCTTTAATGGAAATCAAATTCATAACCTCGTCCGTCTTAACAAAGATGGCTCGTTTGATACAAACTTCAATTCCGGGTCGGGAGCTAATGGTCCGGTTCACTCCGTCGCTTTAGCAAATGTTACTTCAGTTCTTAACATTGATCGCCAAGCTATTGGCACCGAAGCTGAAGATCGGTTTACTGTCGACACCGGTGCAAATTCCGGGACAGTGATTATCGATTACGACTTTCTGAGCGTGCCCGACAACATCCGTGTCTACTACGATGGAAATCGTATTTTCGAACTATTCACCAACGGCTTGGGTAGAATTCAAGTAAACTATGGTCCGGGAAGCTCCACTTTGGTGACCGTGGTAATGAACGAAGGAAGTGGGATTTTTGGCACAGTTTGGCTATATTCAATGACGATTGTCACAGGTGCCAAGATTGATAACCGAATTGGTGTCGGGGGTGATTTCACAAAAGTTAACGGAATATCCCGTGGTCGTATTGCCGTTCTGAACAGCGGAGGCAGTGTTTATAACACATTTGATCCTGCTGCTGTTCCCAACAACAGTATCAGCGCTTTGGGCTTGCACACAAACATCGCGCATCCTGAACTTGTTGGTAAGGTGGTCGCGGGCGGTGATTTTAGTTCGCTTCTGGGCGTTGGCGGCCAGAACAAGATTGGACGCCTTAATCCAAATGGAACTTTAGATCGCACTTTCCACACGAGTGGTGGTCCAGATAAAGCTGTACGGGCTCTGGCTGTCCAACCTGATGATAAAGTTATCATTGGCGGTTTGTTTACAACTTTTGACAGCGTCAGTCGGGCGTATTTGGCTCGCGTAAATATTGATGGAACGCTTGATACGGGTTTCAACACGGGGGTTGGGATCAACAATCCGGTATTCACTTTGGCTCTACAGCCAGATGGTAAGATCTTAATTGGCGGGGCATTTACTCAGGTTTACGGAGTGAGCAGGAACTCAATCGCTCGGGTCCACTCTAACGGCACGGTTGACACAAGTTTTGCTCCCGGCAGCGGAGCCAATGGCCCGGTGAAGTCTTTGGCACTGCAAAATGACGGTAAAGTAGTGATTGTCGGTGACTTTACATCTGTCGCGGGTAATACGAATCTGCAGCATATTGCGCGTCTGGGAACGAATGGAGCTGTCGACCTTTCTTTGGTTGCCAGAACGGACGGCAGCATTAACGCTGTGGCGCTCCAACCGGATGGCAATATATTAATCGGCGGGGCGTTTACGTCAGTTAATGGCCAATCTTTTCAACGCATTGCGCGTTTGTTGCCGACCGGCGCCTTGGATCCGTCGTTCAATCCGGGTTCTGGTGCTGGCGATTTTGTGAATGGCATTACTGTCCAAGCCGATGGCAAGATTCTTGTGGAAGGTGGATTTGTTTCATTCGATGGCCAGATTCGCAATCGCGTCACACGGCTCACTTCCAACGGCGCTTTGGATCCTGGGATCAACTTTGGTACTGGAGCGAATAGCTTCGTAAATAGCGCTGTCATTCAAACTACAGATGATAAAATCATCATTGGCGGTGGCTTTAGCCTTTTTGATGAAAAACCTCGTTTGGCTATCGCTCGCCTATTTGGCGGCAACAATTCCGGCGCGGGGGTTTTCGAACTCAGCGCATCAACCTATTCCGTCAACGAACGTAGCAATGCGGTAATCACCATTGTGCGGGGAGCTGGCACCGAGGGCTCGGCCTCCGTAAATGTTAGTTTCTCGAACGGGACCGCTGCGAACGGAGTCGATTTCTTTGCTACGAATGTAGTTGTTACGTTCGCGAGTGCTGAAAGTGTAAAGACTATTGGCGTACCTCTTGTGGACAACGCCGTAACGAATGAGAACAAGACATTTTCTGTCACTCTTTCCAATCCGACTGCAGGTGCAATTATTGGAGAGATTCAATCAGCTGACGTCACAATTCTCGATAACGATTCGATATTGAGTTTCGGTACCCCTACCTACTCGGTGAATGAAGACGGCATCAACGCCCGTATTACTGTCACTCGGTCGGGCGGCGGTATTGAAACCGTCACGGCCAGCTATTCTACTGCTCCAGGAACCGCAACTGCAGACGTTGATTATACCCCTCAGTCCGCAACTTTGGTCTTTAACCCGGGGGTGAATGTTCAGACCTTTGACATTCCAATCATTGATGATACCGAAATCGAAGGCGACGAAACACTTCAATTGACGTTGGACAACCCGACTGGTCCCGGAACTATCGGCACCGGATCGGCAACTCTAAAAATAATCGAAAACGACCTCGGCCCTGGTGTTATTGGATTCAGCACTTCAAATTATCTTGTAGACGAAAATGCAGGAACCATCACGTTAACCCTCACACGAACAAATGGGTATTCGGGAGTCGTTTCGGTCAACTATGCCACGTTGAATAATACCGCCAACTCCGGCTTAGACTATGTTGGTACGAACGGCGTACTAACATTTGCTGACAACCAAACGAATGCAACGATTACCATTCAGGTTCTAAATGACGGAGCGGTAGAAGGAAATGAGAACTTTTTCGTTCAGCTTTCAAGTCCCTCTGGCGCAACTTTGGGGCAATCAGATGCAACGGTCACGATCGTTGATGATGATTCACCTGGAATCTTCGACTTTTCGCAATCACTTTTCACAGTGAATGAAAATGGAGGGACTGCAACAATCACTGTTAGTAGGCATGGTGGCTCGATCGGGACAGTCTCAATTGTCTATTCCACTGGGAATGCGGGAGGCGCAGCAGTTGGATTGGATTACCTCAGTGTTTCCAATGTTCTCACCTTTACCAATGGCGAAACCGCAAAGACATTCACTGTTCCTATTCTGGATGACGGTATTGCTGAAGGTACTGAAAGTATCGATTTAATTCTCTCCGAACCAACCGGTGGTGCCTCTGTAGGCACTCAAGGAACCGCCACAATACAAATTCTGGATAATGAACTGAGTTTTAGCTTCTCCGCTACCTCTGTGGCGGCCGCGGAAAACGCTGGCAGTGGGACCATTACCGTGGTGCGAATCGGAAATACCAATGGAACCGATTCCGTTCAGTTTGCTTCCAGCAACGGTGGTGCGACTGCAGGGCAAGATTATGTAAGCACCAACGGGAGTCTGACGTTTGCTCCGGGAGAAACGAACAAGACGTTTACTGTAAAAGTACTCGAAGACACGACCTCTGAAAACACTGAATCGGTTAACATTACCCTCTCAAATCCTAGTGCTGGTGTTCTTGGGCCGATTGTGACGGCTCCATTGTTAATCCTTGATAATGACGCCACGTTCAGCTTCAGCGCTCCGACGTACAGTGTTGGTGAATCGTTCACAAATGTCTTCGTTACCGTGGTTCGTAACGGGGGAACGAATTTGTCATCGGCAGTCAGCTTCACTACCAGCGATAACACTGCAAGCAACCTGTTCGATTACTTCACCGCGAGCGGTACATTGACCTTTAGCCCTGGACAGGTAACCAATAACTTCACCGTACTCATCTTTGATGATAGCTTAATCGAAGGCACAGAGACGGTGAATCTTTCCTTGTTTAGTCCGACGAACGCCGTCCTCGGTAACCAGCCGTCTGCATTGTTAAATATCGTGGATAACGATCAAAGCGTTGGATTCTCGACGACTAATTATGTGGTAAACGAGAAGTCGACTAATGCTGTTATCACGCTAGTCCGCCGTGGGATTCCAACGGGCACCATCTCCGTTTCGATTGTTTCGGCAAATGGAACAGCAATTGGAGGATCTGATTACGCTATCGTAAATCAGACGGTTGGCTGGACAAATGGTGATTTGGCTCCTAAGACAATTTTTATTCCGGTTGCTGACGATGGTGTTGTGGAAGGTTCAGAGACTGTTTTCTTAAGCCTGACCAACGCTACGGCTGGCGTTTTTGCTGACATCGGCTCGGCAGTTTTGACGATTGTGGATGATGCTGGCAGCATCGCCTTCGCCTCGACATCTTATTCTGCCAATGAGACCGATGGCTTTGCCGCTATCCAATTGGTTCGAACGGGTGGTTCGAATGGAGTAGTATCCATTGATTATATTGCAACCGGGGTCAATGCGACGGCGGGCCTTGATTACACCAATGCCACGGGAACGATTGCGTTCGGCAATGGAGAAGTGACCAAATCGATTCTCCTGCCGATTATTAATGATTCGCTTTCGGAAGGCTCAGAAACGCTCAACCTTGTTTTGACGAACGCTGCAGGTGGAGCATTACTCGGAGTTCCCAATAGCGCCTCTCTTACCCTTATTGATGACGAACTTGATATCAGAGCGATTGGTGCAGCTCTTATTTCCGAAAGTATGAATCCTTCAAACGGAGTTATTGATCCAGGTGAAACCGTTACTCTCCAGTTGGCTTTGCGCAACCTCGGTTCGATCAACACGGCCAACTTGGTCGCGACGCTGCAGACCAATTCTGGTGTCACTCCGGTTACGGTCTCTCGAACCTATGGAATGCTTTCTGGCGGCGGGAATAGTATCTCTCAGCCATTTACCTTTGTTGCAAATGGAACCAATGGGTCTGTGATCTCAGTTCAGTTGAAATTGAAAGACGGTTCGACTGATTTGGGCTCTGTCTCCTTCAGCTTTGGCCTTGGAACGGGCACGATCCTTTTTGCGAATGCCAGCCAGATTACGATTAATGATAATGCACCGGCTAATCCATACCCCTCGACAATCAATGTTTCTGGAATCAGCGGCACGATTAGCAAGGTCAGTGCTACTCTGAAGACCTTCACTCACGGCTTTGCCCGAGATGTTCAGGTGTTGTTGGTATCACCATCGGGTCAGAGCTGCGTTTTAATGGCAAACTGTGGTGCGGGAGCGAGCGGAGTTAATCTGACATTTGATGATTCTGCGGCGACTTATCTCCCGACAAATCAGGTATTAGCGACTGGATCCTTCAAGCCTACGCGAAATGGATTCACAACCTTCCCGAATGGAATTACTCCGGCAGGGCCATACGGCAGCGCGCTTAACGTGTTTAATGGTGCAAATCCAAACGGTGCGTGGTCCTTGTATGTCTACGACAGCCAAATGCAGGATGCCGGAGCAATCTCAGGCGGATGGACGTTGAATATTGCCAGCAGCAATATTGTTACTGCTCCGGCAGACATTGGAGTTGCGGTGAGCGATTCGCCAGACCCGGTAGTTGTCGGTGGAACGTATGTTTATACGGTGAACGTTAACAACTATGGACCAGGCTCCGCAAATAATGTAACTGTTTCCAACGTTTTGCCGGCTGGTGTGACATTTTTGTCAGCCTCACGTAGCGTAACCAACTTAAATGGCGCGATTGTTTCGTATTTGGGAACGTTGACCAACGGTTCGAGCTTAAGTTTCACTATCACGGCAAAAGCGCCATTAGCAGCCGGAACCGTCACGAACGTTACAACTGTGACATCGTCGGAAAGTGACTTGAACACTGGCAACAATGTTGTCTCAGTGAAAACCTCTGTAATCAGTATCCCTCAATTGATTGCTGGTAAAAAGGGCAGTGGCCTGCTGTTTAGCTGGCCTTCTGCTGCAAGTAATTTCATCCTTGAATACGCGACAAACTTGGCTGGACCGTGGCAACCGTATGCAGGGGGCTATACGAGTGCAAATGGCACCAATTCTGTATCTATCTCCGCCCCTGCCGGTGGAAATCAATTCTATCGGCTCCGTGTGGCACCGTAAGTTTTAAAACCATCACACCCCCTCAAGGCACGCTATTGTCCTTGGGGGGATGTTTTGTATCCTGAAAAAGTAAAACGTAGAAACTGCTGGAAGAAGCATATGAAAACGCCCTTGCTCTTTTTTTCAATCACGGTCGGTTTTACGCTTGGTATCACACCAGCTTTTGGCTTTAAAGAGCCGAGCCGAGCGCCCTTGGCCAATTTCGATAAACGACAGAAAGTGGAGGCGGCATTGCCAGCAGAAAAGGGCGCCGAAAAAGAGAATCTCAAGAAGCAGGTGCCGAATCTTAAAGTCCAGATGGACAAAGTCCTCGGAAGCGTAAGTTTCGTCTCGTCTCATTCTCACTTCCTGACTGACTCAAAAGCACAAGGAGCTGGACAAGCGAAAGGATCGGGTTCTGAAGACAATTACGGCCCTGTTAAGGCATTCCTAAATGAACATAGCGCCTTGTTTGGATTCGGTTCTGAGGTGTTGGGAAAAGCAAAGGTTCAACGGGAGTTTGTAACGCCTCATAATGGGCTGAGGAACGTGGTCTGGCAGCAACATTTGGACGATATTCCAGTCTATGGAGGCGTAATGATCGGGAATATCACAAAAGATGGCGCATTGGTAAATTTTTCGACCCATTTCGTTTCAGATCCGGAGAAGGCGGCGAAAACGGGTGGTCAGTCACGAAGTGCCGCGATCAATAATCCTGAAATATCTGCGGAAGAAGCGATTGTTGCGGCCACGGGTAGCATTAAACATTTGCTGAGCCGCGCCGAATTAAAGGGGACTGATAATGAGCAAGGCCCAACCCGAAAAAAACATTTCAAAGCCAGTGCCAAAGTTAAAGGAAATATCGAGGCTTCACTGGTATGGATTCCTATGGATTCTCAAGTAATGAACTTAGCTTGGCAGGTTATTTTGACGAGTGCCGAGCGAGGTGAAATGTTTCTTTTCATCGTCGATGCAACATCCGGGGAAGTTATCATCCGTCGCAGCCTTACTAATTATTTGAGTAACGCGACGTATAATGTTTTTACGAGTGACAGTCCATCACCATTTTCTCCGGGGCATTTTTTCCCTAATTCAACCCAGCCGCCGTTGGTATCGAGAACATTGGTCACGTTAAGCGCGCTTAACACCACTGCTTCGCCTAACGGATGGATCAACGATAATGACAATGAAACTCTGGGCAATAACGTGGATGCGCACACGGACCTTGACGGGGATGATGTTCCAGATCTTCCACGACCATTAGGTAATCCAACGCGTGTTTTTGATTTTCCCCTGGACCTGACTCAAGACCCGACCAATTCGAGCCAGGCTTCCGTAGTGCAATTGTTTTACTGGAACAATTTCATGCATGATAAACTTTATGAATTAGGGTTTACCGAAGCTGCCGGAAATTTCCAACAGGACAACTTCGGACGTGGGGGTTCGAGTGGCGATCCGGTAATTGCAGATGGGCAGGACGGCGGCGGTTTTGACAACGCCAACATGTCGACTCCCGCGGATGGCTCTTCGCCCCTGATGCAAATGTATTTGTTTACAGGGCCTACTCCTTTTCGGGACGGTTCTTTGGATGCGGAAGTTGTCTGTCATGAATATACTCATGGACTGAGCAACCGCCGTGTTGGCGGTGGTGTCGGAATTTTTGAGGCGCAGTCGAGGGGAATGGGGGAGGGATGGTCTGACTTCTATGGTCTGTCCTTATTATCTGAATCGGGGGATAATGTTGACGCGAATTACGCAGCAGGAGGTTATGCTTCTTACCTTATCTGGGGGCCCAACTTCACTCAAAATTATTACTATGGCATTCGACGATATCCTTATTCGACGGATATGTCGAAAAATCCCCTGACATTTAAAGATATCGATCCACTTCAGGCCAGCACACATCCAGGCATTCCGCGTAGTCCTATTGGTTCGAGCGGTGCAGCGGAAGAACATAATATGGGAGAAGTCTGGTGTGTGACTTTGTGGGATGTCCGCGCGGCACTAATTAAAAAACATGGTTATGCTATAGGGAATACTTTAGCGATGCGGTTGGTCGCCGATGGTATGACTCTCTCTCCGGCAGACCCAAATTTCCTCCAGGCGCGCGATGCCATCGTCCTTGCGGACAAGGTGGATACCGGGGGTGCTAATTACGCCACGCTTTGGACCGCTTTTGCTAAACGAGGGATGGGCGGAAGTGCAACGTCTCCTGACAGCAGTACCAGCATTGGAGTCGTTGAAGCATTTGATTTGCCTGGCCTAGCGGTGATTTCTGTCCACAACGACGATTCTTTGACAGGCAATAACAATGGTACGGTTGATCCGAACGAGTGCAATTACCTGTATGTCAACCTGCAGAACGGAAGTATCAGCAATGCGACAACGATTTCTGCCACTTTGTCGACCGTAACGCCGGGAGTGACCGTTGAACAGGCCGTTTCCCTTTATCCGGATCTGGTGCCTGGAGGCGTAGCCAACAATCTGACGCCATACCGAATTTACACTTCTCCTTCGTTCGTCTGTGGAACGCCGATTATTTTTAATCTTGTTATAGTGTCGGCGCAGGAACGCAGGACGAATCAGTTTCGTCTCAAAACGGGTTTTATCGCGATTTCTCCTATCGTCTACGGCAGCAGCACGCAGATTCAGATTCCTGATGCCGATAGCAACGGGGTGGATGCTCCTTTGACGATTAGTAATTTCGGTAGCACAATTGGAAAAGCGACGGTCTCACTGTATCTTACGCATACTTTCGATCTTGACCTCACCATCGAACTGGTAGCTCCAGATGGTACGAAAGTTGGACTCGTGCGAAACGCCCCAACTGATGGAGATAACTTCGGAACTAACTGCTCGCCATTCTCAGCGCGGACAACTTTTGATGATGGTGCCGCGGCAACGATTTCTTCCGGGAGCGCACCTTTTGTCGGTACTTTTCGTCCTGCTGATCCGCTCGATGTATTAACGGCAGTTAACGCAAACGGAACATGGAAACTGCACATCGTCGACAGCATTTCTCAAGACACCGGAACGCTTCAGTGCTGGTCTCTTTCTCTCTATCCCAAAGTTTGCAGCGATGGCGGTGGCGGCTGTGGTGCTGATTTGTCTGTTGATGCTTCTGGTCCGGCTGCTGGTTCTACGGGCAGCAACCTGACTTACAACGTTCTAATTTCAAACACGAAACCCTTTATCGCCACGAACATCGTATTCAATAACGTCTTGCCTCAGGGTTTCAATTTTGTTTCGGCCGTTTCATCTCAAGGTGACCTTACATATACCAATGGTCTTGTGTCAGGTCTTTTGGGAAATCTGAATACCGGAACTATTCATGTTGCCATTACAGTGGCACCGACTGTTGCCGGGACTTTTACCAATCTGTTTTCCATTTCCGCAGCGAACGATTCCAATCCCAATAACAACAGTGATTCTGTGGTGACCGCAGTGACTGCGGCGACTCCCAATATCGTTGGAAGCGGCGCGCAGATCACCTCTGAAAATGTTGTTGTCAATGGCTCTGTCGAACCGGGGGAAACGGTGACAATCAATTTCGGCCTAAAAAACACCGGAACAGGCAATACGGCGAACCTCGTTGCTACCCTGTTGTCGAGCGGGGGCGTGACTGCGCCAAGTGGTTCGCAAACCTATGGTGCATTGGCTGCCGGCGGCTTTGCGGTGACGAAACCCTTTACCTTTACGGCGAACGCAATCGCCGGCTCGGTTATCACCGCTACTCTTCAACTTCAGGACGGAGCGAACAGTCTGGGAACGGTGACATTTACATTTGTTGTGACGTCGAGCCAAACGTTTGCAAATGGAAATCCAATTATTATTAACGATGTCGCTCCAGCTTCTCCTTATCCAGCGACAATCAACGTATCGGGCCTGACGGGTATTATCAGCAAGGTCACGGTGAACCTAAGCAAGTTTGCCCACACGTTTCCGGATGACGTGGATGTCTTATTGGTCGGTCCGTCGGGGCAGAAGGTTGTGTTGATGTCGGATGTCGGCGGGGAAGTGGCGGCGACTAATATCAACCTCACCTTCGATTCTACATTGACGAACAAAATTGCGGATAACGGTCCGCTTACTTCAGGTTCCTATGCTCTGACTGATTTCGAAACGGGCGATACATTTGTCACGCCTGCTCCAACCGGGCCATACGGCAATTCATTGAATATTTACAACGCCAGTAACCCGAATGGTGTTTGGTCGTTATTTGTTGTGGATGACAGCCTTCACGATGGCGGGGTGATCAACGGTGGATGGAGCCTTTCCATTAACACGGTGGTCCCCGTAAATACCAATGCCGACGTCGCAGTGAACATCACTGGTTCTGCCAATCCTGCTGTGATTGGAGCCAACCTCGTTTACACAATTTCCGTGGTAAATAACGGTCAGAATACCGCCACAGGCATTTGGCTGACCAACGTCATTCCCGCTGGCGCAAATTTCGTTTCCGCCAATCCGACTCAGGGATTCTCAAGTTACTCTGCTGGAACGGTAACCTGGAATGTTGGAACTCTTGCGTCCGGTGCAGGCGCTACCCTGACGGTGACGGTAGTGCCGGTCACTGGAACTTTGGTCAGCACAGTTCAGGCCAGCGCCAACGAACTGGATTTGAATCTTTTCAACAACAGCGTTTCACTCACAACGCCGACTCGTTCTCCTCAGGCGGATTTGGCGGTGTCAGGTGCAATTTTGTCGTCTGCCGTTTTAGTGAGCAACAACGTCGCCTATACGGTGGCGGTGACTAATCTGGGACCCGATACCGCTGCCAATGTAATTGTCAGCAATGCATTCTCCGGCGCGTTCAATTATGTAAACGGAACGGCGTCGCAAGGATCGGTCACTAATTCTGGTTTATCGGTCCTGGCGAACATCGGTACTCTCCCCAGTGGCTCGAATGCGGTGATCTCGTTCGTAGTTGCTCCTGCCAATCTTGGAACTTTCACCGATGCGGTCTTTGCTTCTTCGGCTGCTACAGATCTGGTGAGCAGCAATAGCACCACAAATATTGTCGCAAATGTTATAGCGCCTTCGCCGACCATCGTTTCTTCCGGTTCCGCCTTGGCGGGCGAATTCTTCGTGCCGGCCAACAATGCCATTGAGCCCGGCGAATCCATCACGATGAATTTTGCCTTGCGCAATGTCGGCACCGGACCAACTGCAAATTTGACGGCGACGCTCCTTAACACTGGTGGTGTCGTCAATTCCAGCGGCTCGGTTAGCTATGGTGTTCTCGCTGCTGGCGGTTCTTCTGTGTCTCGTTCCTTATCCTTTGTTGCTACCGGCACAAATAATGGAACGTTGACAGTGACACTCGCTTTACAAGACGGGGCACAATCTCTTGGAAATATTGTTTTCAATTACAAGCTTTCGAGCATCCATTCCGTTTCGAACAGCAGCGCAATTGTTATTCCTGCGATTGGCAATGCATCCTTCTATCCGGCTACAATTTCAGTGGCTGGAATAACTGGCCTCATTTCCAAAGTCTCAGTGACTGTCAGTAACCTGACGCATTCGTTCCCTGAAGACATCGACATGTTGCTCGTCGGTCCGGCTGGACAGAAAGTCCTATTGATGTCCGATGCCGGCGGTGGCAATTCGATCTCGAACGTCACTCTCCAATTCGACGACTCGGGTTCAGCTCTTCCTGCCGCAACGAAGATCAACTCCGGAACCTACACTCCGACCGATTATACTGTCGGCGATTCATTCTCGTCACCCGCTCCTTCAGGACCGTACGCCAACTCGTTGTCAGTCTTTAATTTGACAAGTCCAAACGGCACCTGGTCACTTTATATCGTCGACGATTCCGGCGGTGACGCTGGTCGAATTGACGGTGGATGGTCGTTAACGTTCCTTGTCGCAGCGACATTGACGAATAATGCAGATTTGGCGGTTCTGGCCTCGGGGACTCCTGATTCCCTCTTGAGTCTTAGCAACGTGGCGTATTCCATCACCGTCGTTAACACCGGCCCCGGTGTTGCTCACAACGTGGTTTTGAGCGAATTATTGCCCGCAAGCTTTAACGTGATTTCCAACACGGTTTCACAGGGAAGCGTTGTTGGAACCAGCAATAACTTGAGTTT
Source organism: uncultured bacterium (assembly GCA_966095605.1). GTDB lineage: Bacteria > Verrucomicrobiota > Verrucomicrobiia > Limisphaerales > JACDHS01 > CBHWET01. Next base: position 47,548 of record CBHTTJ010000012.1, read on the forward strand.
CCAATTGGGTAATCTGGAAATTGGTGCCGTAGCAAATCTTAGCCTCGTCGCCACGCCTGTTGCGACCGGTACCTTCACGAATGCCATGTTGGTGAGTGCGACTGAACCAGACGTAAATTTAACAGATAACAGCGCCAAGGTTGTCACCGTTTCGATGCCTATGCCTGCTTCGTTTGGTTCGTATGGACTTACGACAAATCGAAACTTCCAGCTCACGTTTGCCGGACAGCCGGGCTATTCGTACGTGATCGAAGGATCGACCAACCT
>CBHTTJ010000013.1:0-46967 GCA_966095605.1 uncultured bacterium
AACTCCACTGTCAGCGCGCATCCGTTGCCAAATACCCCGAGCGAGTAGATGAAATCGAACGAACGATCGGGAAATTCCGTCGTGTAAAAATTCCCGCAGATGAGATGCGACTCCGGAATGGAAATCTCCTCGCCACAAACTGGATTTCGCGCCTCGCTCAGCATCTCCTCGGAGATATCCATGCCGACGAGCTTCTGGACATTTTTCAAGGCATGAAAATATCGGCCCGTTCCGCAGCCGAGATCCAAAACCGAAATGGGTCGTCGAAATGCACAACACCGTTCCGAAAGAATCGCCGCGATCCTTTGATGATCCGGCCCTGTCACATCGTTATCATCATTTTCTCGATAACGCCGGGCCACTGCGGCGTAGTTTTCTTTCATCTTGGCCTCAATTGTCGTGTAATCCATAGAAGCACAGCCCCCAAGTTCCTGGTGAGCCCGTTAACTGAACTCGCGAAACATCTCCTACCAACGCGCTTTCGTGCAATCGTGTTGAGTTGTAAAATCCCCTGCAGCGAAAACTACTTGAGGGTTCGAGTATAAAGGACTCCGTGGGAGAGAGATATTATACAATCTGTTCAGGGGTTTTCCCGATTGTCAAAAGAGGGCGTTGTTGTTCCATTGAACAGGAAACAAGACTCCGACGTCGAAAAGGTAAATATGAAATTATTCAAATCATTCACATTAACGGTTGCAGCCCTCGCGTTGGTTGCATTGGCAACTCCCAGCTTCGCCAAGGACAAGGAAGCCAAAGAACGCACCATCAAAGGTGAAGCCAAGTGCGCCAAGTGCTCACTGAAGGAAGTCGATCATTGCCAGACGGCGATCGAATCCGAAAACAAAGCCGGCAAGAAAGTCACGTATTACCTCGCCGACAATGATGTCGCCAAAAATTTCCACAAAGAAGTTTGCAAGGAATCAAAGAAGGTAACGGCTACTGGCACGGTTAAGAAAAATGCCGAAGGCAAGATGGAACTGACCGCTTCGAAGATCGAAGAAGCCAAGTAATTCCATCTGCTATTTTCCAAACCCCGTCGCGCGCGAGCCGGCGGGGTTTTTTGTTTTCCCTTCCCTTTTTCTTGCTTGGTCTATTTGCTGCTTGTCGCTTTAATCTGCGCGTGTCCGAGAACATTTCATCGCCGATAGATGCTACCACGCGATACTGCGCGGTTTACGGACACCCCATCAAACATTCCGCTTCACCCGCGATGCAAAACGCGGGAATTCAGAATCTCGCTTTGAATTGGCGTTATCTCGCTTACGACGTTCACCCGGACCACTTGCGGTTTGCCATCAACGGTGCCAAAGCAATGAAATTTGTGGGATTGAATCTCACGGTTCCGCATAAGCTTCTCGCTCTGGAGATGGTGGATGTCCTGGATGAATCCGCCCGTACATGGGGCGCGGTCAATACGATCCGTTTCGAAACGCGCAATAAAACGGGCGAATGGGTGTCCATCGCCGAAGTTCCTGCCGACCAGGTGAACGATATTCGCACGCAGGGTTTTAACACGGATGCAGACGCCATCACCCGTTCTCTCCGCGAGGATCTCGGCATCAACTTGCGCGGTGCGTCGGTTCTTTTGCTTGGGGCGGGAGGAGCTGGCAGGGCTGCCGCGTTGAAACTCGCATCGGAAGGTGTCGCGAATTTATTTTTACTGAATCGCACCGAAGAAAAGGCCGGACAGGTGGCGATTGAAATCAGCACGCGTTTTCCCGGCGTCCAGATTCACGTCACGGTCCATAATCCAAACAAAGCGGCTGAACTCGGACGCGCTTTGCGCAGTCACAATCCTGCGATCAATATTTTCGAAGGTTATCCCAATGTTCCGGTAGACCTTGTGCTCAACGCCACGTCATTGGGACTAAAAGCCGAAGACCCCTTGCCAATCGATATTAATTGGTTGCAAATGCGCCGACCTAAGTTTGTTTATGACATGATTTATCGGCCCGCCGAGACGCCGTTGCTAAAACTGGCAAAATCTCTCGGCTGCAAAACAGCGAACGGCATTGGCATGCTCCTCTACCAGGGAGCTAAAGCATTGGAATTGTGGTCCGGGAAAACTGCGCCGATTCCAGTCATGCGTGAAGCGCTTGAGAAAAATGTGTATGGGAAATAACAACCAGTATGTTTGACCCTGAAGTCTGGGCACGCGTCCCTTTTCATTTCTGGTCGCTGGTGCTTTTTGCCTTCGGCTGCATCGTCGGCAGCTTTCTCAACGTTTGCATTCACCGGATGCCCCGTGGGGAAAGCATCGTTTCACCGCCGTCGCATTGTCCGCACTGCAATTATTCCATTCCGTGGTTTCTGAATATTCCGCTGGTGACCTGGCTTTACCTGCGGGGGAAATGCGCGAACTGTCGTGCTCCGATTTCCATTCGCTATTTTCTGGTCGAACTTCTCACGGGCGTTCTTTTCCTGTTGGCGTGGTTAAAATATGGCGGCGAGTCTCCGATGCTGGCCCTGGCGTATTGTCTCCTGTTGGCAGGTTTCATTGTCGCGACGTTTATCGATGTTGAACATCTGATTATCCCGGACGAAATCACTATCGGCGGGATTGTCGTTGGCGTTTTTGCGTCGTTCATCGTTCCCGCCTTGCACGATGAAAAGCTTCTGTCCAAAGCCATGCAGCAAAGTCTTCTCGGCGCCGCCGTTGGTGGCGGTGTGGTTTATGCCGTCTTGCGTGGTGGGAAGTTCCTCTTTGGAAAACAGCGCATTAAACTGGAAGCCGGGACAAAAGTTGTTTTTACCGAAACCTACCTCTTGGTGGCGGAAGAACAGTATCCTTACGAAGAACTTTTCTACCGCGAATCGGACGTAATCATGTTCACCGGCAAGAATATCGAACTGACCGACCGCTGCTATACCACCGCGGAAGTCCGGGTTACGCCCAAGACTGTTACGATCCACAAAGATTTGTTTCCGTCCGACTCCGTGCTCCATCTGGAGGCGACGACCGACGAAATTTGCCTCCCGCGCGAAGCCATGGGTTTCGGCGACGTGAAGTTCATGGCCGCGATCGGCGCTTTTTTAGGTTGGAAAGCGACCATTTTCTCGCTCATGGGCAGTTCTGTGATCGGCACGGTCGTGGTGGTTGTTATGCTGGCGTTCCGACGCTTACAGTCGGCTCGGATCTACTTTGGACCGTTCATCGCCGCCGCCGCCACCGTCTGGATCTTCTTCGGCAGGGAGATTCTGGACTGGTGGGTCTTGAGACTCTGATTATCTTTTCGTAAAGGTGTTTCTAGCGGTTTGTTTCGCTGAAAGCCTTCGAAATTTTGGGATATCGAGCTCGGCTGGAAAGCAGGATCCTCAGGAAGTGGATTTTCTGTTCATGATTGCTTTTCCCGGACTTCAAAATGATTTTCAAATATCATATGTGCCAAGATCCAAACATCCGGTTTACGGCAAAGACTCCCTTTATATAAAGGTATAGTTCTATCAACCCCACCCCGAGAACTGAGGAACCCCACTCTTTCGTGAGTCATGACTTTTCTCGGCGGGAAGCCCGCCAATTTGGAAAGCCGCTTAACCGCTCCAAAGGGACGATGCGGCACCGAAGAAATCGCCGCTCTTCAGCAGCATCACCCATCACTTTTCACACCGCATCCGTAGTTGCAAGTTCTCGCACTTCAGACAAATCCTGAAAATGAAACCGCGTTGAAGAAATGGCCGTCTTTTCACGTCAGGCATTTTGAAAACTCATTGATAAGGCCAATTTGAAGGCATACTCTATTGAGGTTTTCCCCCTGCACTTTACTTATGCTTAAAGTATCTGGAAAAGGTTCGATCACGACCTGTGACGGCATTACGCGTCGGGATTTTCTACAAGTAGGCACGCTCGGAGCCCTGGGCCTGTCGCTCTCTCAACTGGCCGCGCTCAAAGCCGCAGGCGCCGTGAAGAAAGACGACAACAAATCGTGCATTCTCATCTTCAATCTCGGTGCGCCGAGTCAAATCGATACCTGGGACATGAAGCCCGACGCTCCCGCCGAGATTCGTGGACCGTTCAAGCCGATTCGCACAAACAATCCCGATATCCAGATTTCTGAAATTTTCCCGCTCATCGCGAAACATGCCGATAAGTTTTCGCTGGTCCGCAGTTGTTATCACAACGCCGCCGCAGTTCACGACACCGGGCATCAAATGATGCAGACCGGACGTCTCTTCACGGGCGGCATCAATACGCCGCACGCCGGTTGTGCGGTGGAATATTTGCTCGGGCGCCGCAACGAATTGCCCGGTCACGTGATTTTGCCGGAATCGATGGGCCCAACGGGTGGCAATCTTCCGCACGGTCAAGACGCCGGATTCCTCGGCAAGTCGTACGATCCATTCGTCCTGAATTCCAATCCTTCCAAAAAAGATTTCCGCGTACCCGATCTTTTGCCTCCGCAGGAAATCGGCGAAGCCCGGCTCGAACGTCGCCGTAATTTACGGGAAGTCGTCGACCAGACGACCAAGAGTTTCGAAGCGACGCCCAATGCGCAATTGATGGATGCGAACTTCGCCTCGGCGTATCGATTAATGACGAGCGAAAAGGCGCGTCAAGCGTTTGACCTGACGAAAGAGCCGCAAAAAGTTCGCGAACGCTATGGCATGAATCGGTTCGGCCAATGTTGTTTGCTCGCACGCCGCTTGGTTGAAGCTGGGGTGCGTTTCGTCACCGTCAACACGTTCATCACCGTGTTCGACGAAATCACCTGGGACATTCACGGCTCGAAACCTTTCACCTCGATTCAAGGGATGAAAGAAATTGTCGCGCCGATGTACGACCAGGGTTACAGCGCTTTGCTCGAAGATTTGTTCCAACGCGGCATGCTCGACAGCACCATGGTCACTGCCCTCGCCGAATTCGGTCGCACGCCCAAGGTCAATCCTGCGGGTGGACGCGATCATTGGCCGAACTGCTGGACCGTGAAGTTTGCCGGTGGTGGCGTCAAAGGTGGACGCGTCGTTGGCAAGAGCGATGAAATTGGCGGATACCCCACGGAACGCCCGACCGCACCGAAGGAAGTGGTCGCCACGATTTTCAAATCGCTCGGCCTTGACCTCGATACCCATTTGCCTGGACCGAACAATCGTCCGTTCTCGCTCGTCGACTTCGGCACCCAGCCGATCAAAGAACTGTTTTAAATCACGTCGCCCAAACTATGTCAGTGAAACGTTGTTGGTTGTTCGCAACCGTGTGCCTTGCCGCCGCCTCCGCCGTTTCGGCGGTCGCCGCAGAATCTATTGCCGTAGTTCCGCAGAAATTCACGCTCACCGGCCAGTCCGCGCATCAACTCCTGATCGTGGAAAAGTTGCAGGACAAACAATTTATCGGGCAGGTCACCAACGACGTTACGTTCGTCTCGAGCAATCCAAAAGTTTTGAAGATTGAAAATGGCGTCGCTTTGCCGGTCGGCAATGGAACCGCCACGATTTCTGCCAAGGCCGGGAAACGGACAGCAAAAGCTGAAGTCACAGTGGAGAAGATGGACGAACCTTTCGAATGGAATTTTCGTAATCAGGTTCAACCCGTCCTGGCCAAAGCAGGTTGCAGTTCCGGACCGTGTCACGGAGCCGCCGCCGGACAGAATGGATTTAAACTTTCCCTGCGTGGATATGACGACGATGGCGATTACGGGGCATTAACTCACCAAGCGTTTGGTCGTCGCATCAACTTCTTTGATCCGGGTCGCAGTATGATCCTGACGAAGCCGACCACGACCCTGCCGCACAAAGGCGGCAAGCGGTTCGACATCGACTCACCGGAATACAAGATTCTTTCCGAATGGATTGCTTCCGGTGCACCCGGACCAAAAAAGGAAGACGCCCGCATTCAAGGAATCGAGATTCTGCCGTCACACGTCCTGCTCAAACCCGGCGACGCCCAGCAATTAATTGTTCAGGCGCATTTCACGGATGGTCATGTGGAAGATGTGACGCACTGGGTAAAATTTACGGCAGCGAACGGAACTGTCACGCAGGTGGATGACGAAGGGCGCGTGAAAGTCGTCGGCATGGGCGAAGGACCGATTACCGGCTGGTATTTGAGCAAAATTGCCATTGGCACCATCACCGTTCCGTTCACCAATAAAGTTTCCACCGCCACCTTTGCGAAAGCGCCACATCGGAATTTCATCGACGACATGGTGATCGCGAAATTGCGCGAGTTGAATATTCCTCCGTCACCGCGCTGCAATGATTCCGATTTTATCCGTCGCGCTTACCTCGACACCCTCGGCATTCTTCCCACCGTCGACGAAACACGCCAATTCCTCGCAGACAAGAGCGCGAAGAAACGCGATGTGTTAATCGAACAATTGTTGCAACGTCCTGAGTTCGTCGATTACTGGAGCCACAAATGGTCCGACCTATTGCTCATCAGCAGCAAAGTTGTCTCCGCGGGACAACGACTCAAGACACCTTCGATGTGGGCCTATTACAACTGGGTCCGCAAGAATGTCGAAGCGAACACGCCCTGGGACAAATTTGTTCGCCAGATTATTTTGGCGGAAGGCAGCACCCTCGAAAACGGCGCGGGTAACTTTTATCTGCTCCACGACAATCCACGCGACTGCGCGGAAAACGTTTCGCTGGCCTTCCTCGGAATGTCGATCAATTGCGCCAAGTGCCATAACCACCCGATGGAGAAATGGACGAACGACCAATATTATCAGTTCGCCAACCTGTTTGCCCGCGTGAGGACCAAGGCCGGATCGGCCGAGGGTGATAACATTGTTTTCGTTTCCAACGAAGGCGACCTTGTGCAACCGCGCACCGGCAAACCACAAACCCCCGCGCCGCTGGATGGCAAACCTGTCGACATCACATCACCGGAAGATCGCCGCCACGCGGTTGCGGATTGGTTGACGTCGCCGGAGAATCCCAATTTCACTCGCGCGATTGTGAATCGCATCTGGGCCAATTTCTATGGCGTCGGACTGGTAGAAGCCGTCGACGATATCCGCAGCACCAATCCTTCGAGCAACGACAAGTTGTTTGCGGCGGCATCGAAGTTTCTCATCGAAAACAAATACGATTTAAAAACGTTGATGCGCGCGATTCTGCAATCGGAAACGTATCAACGCTCCAGCGTCGCCCTGGAAGAAAACCGCGGCGATTCACGTTTCTATTCCCGCTATTATCCGCGTCGCCTGGCTGCGGAAGTGTTGTTGGATTCCGTTTCCGCTGTAACGGATGCACCAACACTATTCAAAGGTGAAGCCAATCGCGGATCGCCCGCCCCAATTGTTTATCCAGTCGGTATGCGCGCGATGCAATTGCCGGATTCGAACATCGATTCCTACTTCCTCAAAGTCTTTGGCAAACCCGAACGTGAAAAAACCTGCGAATGCGAACGCACCTCGGATCCAAACGTCACGCAGGTGCTGCACATCTGTAACGGCGACACGATTAATAAAAAATTGGAGGCGAAGAACAATCTGATCACCAAACAACTGGAAGAAAAAGTCTCGAACGAAAAAGTGGTCGAAGAAGCTTATTTGCGCGCGCTGTGCCGTTTGCCGAGTGAAACGGAAAAACAGAGTCTTTTGAAAACCCTCGACGCCGCGAAAGATACTGAACGTCGTCAACTGCTGGAAGACACCTATTGGGCTGTGCTGAGCAGCAAGGAATTCCTTTTCAACCATTGATTATGATTTTTCGCCGCGTCCTTTTCACGCTCGCACTCAGCGTTGCCGTTTCTCACGCTGAGACTGTGGATTATTCAAAGGTGGATCACATCTTCGCGGAGCATTGCCTCGATTGCCACAGCAGCAAAGATCCCGACGCCAATCTCGTGCTGGAAGATTTCGCCGCATTGATGAAAGGCGGCGAAAATGGCGCTGCCGTCGTCCCCGGAAAAAGTGAAGAAAGCCTTCTCGTCAAAATGATCGAAGGAAAAATTGAGAAAGAAGGTAAAAAGAAAATCATGCCGCCGGGCAAACGCAAAAAACTTTCCACGGAAGAGATTGCGTTGATTAAAACATGGATCGATGCGGGCGCGACTGGATCTACGGATGCGAAAGTGGTGAAGGAATTGGTGGTTCCAAAAATTTCACCGAAAGGCCAACCGCGCAACGGAATCTTTTCCATGGCCTACTCACCCGCCGCCAAGTTAATGGCGCTGGCCCGGGTCGATTCCGTGGAATTGGTTTCGGCCGATACTTTAAAAGTTGTGCGCAAACTCGAGGGTCATCACGGCACCCATAACGCGGTCGCTTTTTCTCCCGATGGCTCCGAAGTCTTTGCGGTTTCTGGTGAAAACTCGCTCTACGGTGGAGTCAAACAATGGAAGGTCGCGGACGGAACTTTGGTGCGAACAATCCAGGGACATAAAGACATGTTGTATTCCCTGGCTGTTTCGCCGGATGGAAAAATTCTCGCCACAGGAAGCTACGACCAACAGATCAAACTGTGGGACACGAGCACCGGCAAAGAAATTAAAACCTTATTCGGACATAACGGTTGTGTCTTTGGCCTCGCGTTTCGTCCTGACGGAAAAATCCTCGCGAGTGCAAGTGGCGATCGGACCGTGAAGCTCTGGAACGTGCAAAAAGGCGAACGGACAGACACGTTGTCACAACCAACCAAAGAAGTTTACTGCGTGGCGTGGAGCAACGATGGAAAGAAATTATACGCCGGAGGACAGGACAACCGGATTCGCACCTGGGAAATCAGCGAGAATGCGACGGAAAACACCGATCCGATCCTCGATTCGAAGTTCGCGCATGAAGGTTCGATTCTGCGACTCGTGATGTCCGAGGACGGCAAGACAATGTTGTCCACCGCCGAAGACCGCACCGTAAAAATTTGGGCGACCGATCCTTTGAAGGAACAACTGCTGTTGGAAAAACAATCTGATTGGCCTGCGGGCATCCTGTTCCTTCCCGGCAAGAAAGCTATCGTGGTGGGTTGTCTCGATGGAAATGTTGGCGTTTACGAAATGGCCGGCAAACAGATGGACATAAAAATTTCGGGCATTCATTCCCCTGCCCTTTCTCCGTTAAGCAAAAAGTAAAGTTATGCGCGCGTTTTTAAAATCAGTCATAGGCACGGCGCTTTGTCTTGGGCTCGTAATGTCAGTCGACGGGGCAGCAAAGAAAAAGGCCAAAATGGAAAAGCCCAAGAAAGAAGTGGGCAGCAAACCAGATATTACCCGCATCGAGCCGCGAGGGATTCAACGGGGCGTGGAGACAAATATCAAACTGATCGGAACCAATCTGGCGGGCTTAACGCAAACGACGTTTTCCTCAGAAAAAATTAAAGCGCAAATTATCGAGGCGAAAGACACGGAAGCGATTCTTAAAGTTAAAACGGATTCCGATCTTCCTCGTGCTGGTTATGAAGTTTCGGTTGCCACCGCCAAAGGCAAAAGTGCGAAGCTGAAGCTTTACGTGGATGATTTGCCCGTGTTGGCAGAAACCACTAAAGCGGCGGTAACGCATCTCAAATTACCTTCGGTGTTCTGGGGCACGCTCAATCCCGCAACAGACACGGACCTCTTGGAATTTGACGTTCACTCTGGGGAAACGGTGGTTTTCGATCTCACAGGAAAGAGCCTCGGGTCAAAAGCAAATACCACAATCACCTTGCTCGATCAGAATGGAACTGTTCTCGGCAGTAACAATAGTTTCGACGGTGCCGATCCGTTGTTGGTGCACACCTTCCCGAAAGCGGGAACCTATCGTCTTCGCGTGTCCGAAGAAACCCTGGCTGGTTCGCCAGAACATTTTTACCGTCTCTCGGTTGGTTCCTTGCCGGAAGTGGTCGCCGTGTATCCCTTGGGCGTCCATGCAGGCGTCGAAACGGAAGTGGAATTAATTGGTTATAATTTGCCCGCGAATCACAAAGTGAAGATCAAAGCGGGGAACGCGGGTGAGATGGATGTGCCCATTGATGTGGAAAGATTTCGTGCGCGACGCGCCTTGAAGGTTCTGGTCACAGATCAAAACGAAATCGTGGAAACGGAACCAAACGACACGGTCGCACAGGCAAATAGCATTTCGGTCCCGGGCGTTGCCAATGGCCGCATTTGGTCCAGCAAGGGAGAATCGGTTGATAGCGATTACTTTCGTTTCACGGCGAAAAGAGGCCAGCATTTGATCGTCGAAACGGACGCCATGCGACGCGGTTCGCCCTTGGATACGAAGATTCAAATTCTTCACGAAGACGGCCGGCCCGTCGAACGCTTGCTTCTGCAATCCGTCCGCGATTCCCAAATCAACTTTCGTCCTGTCGATTCCGTGAGCGGCGATTTCCGGGTGGAAAACTGGCAGGAAATGGAATTGAACGAATACATGTACCTTCAGGGCGAAGTCTGCAAAATTTTCCGCATGCCAGAAGGACCCGATTCAGGGTTTAAATTCTATATCAACAATGGCAAACGACTTTCCTACTTCGACACCAGTCCCATTGCGCATGGGTTGGACGAACCCTGTTATGTGGTTGAACCGCATCCTCCCGGAACACAATTGATCGCGAATGGCCTTCCCGTTTTCAAATTGTATTTCGAAAACGACGATGATGGAGAACGCAAGCTCGGCACAGATTCCCGCATTCAGTTCGATCCACCGCAGGATGGGACTTACGTTGTTCGTGTCTCGAACAGCCGCGGATTAAGCGGAGAACGTTTTTCGTATCGACTCGTGGTGCGCGAAGCAGCGCCCGACTTTAAAGTCACAGTGAACAACGCAAACCCAACGGTTAATCCGGGCAGTGGCCAGGAATTTGGAGTGACGGTGGATCGAACGGATGGGTTCGACAATGAAGTACGTGTGGAAATTGCCGGCATGCCCCCCGGCTTCATCGTTTCAACTCCATTGGATATCCAAAGTGGTCACTCGGAAGCCAAAGGCACAATTAACGCCGCTCCGGACGCCAAAGAACCAACATCCGACCAACTCTCAAAAATCAAAGTAACCGCAACGGCATTGGCGAATGGAAAAGTGGTAAGCAAAGAAGTGAAAGGCTTTGGTCAAATCAAAGTGGGAGAAGCGCCTAAACTTTTGGTAGCTCTGGAACCTTACAACAAAGAAACAACGAATTGGCTGAACCGAACGATCGCGGATAAGCCCCTGGAAATCACTATCGCCCCCGGACAAATCGTGCCGGTGTGGTTGAAAATGAAACGAAACGGTCACGAAGAGCTGGTTACTTTCAGCGTCGATAATCTCCCGCACGGAATGATTGTCGACAACATCGGCCTGAACGGAGTGTTGATTCCAAAAGGAGAAAATGAACGGCAAATTTTCCTGAAGGCTGCGAAGTGGGTTCCGGACACAGATCGTCTCGTATATTGCCAGGGCAAACAAGCAGGCAGCCCAACATCCCTGCCGGTTCTGGTGCATGTGCGGCGTCCCAGCGGACAACAGACCGCGAAAAATTAACTAGCCCCAGATTTTCAGATCCATCAAATCCGCGTGTTCCTTGCAGAGGAACACTGCGACCCATGCGTCCTCGTGCACACCGGGATCACCGTACATTGAAATTTCCACGTCAGCGGATTTGCCGCAAAGATTACCCTCGGGCGCGAGCGATTGGCATGTTTTGCCGGTGACGCGCCGTGGCAGCTTCTCGCAATACAACCCTTTTGATTCGTTTTCTTCCATGAGCCTGAAAAATTAGAGGATTCCACGCGTCGAGCAACTGTCTTTTGCAGGGGAAACTTGGATTTGCTTTTGCCGGTAAACTGCGTTACTGGTTGAGGCGTAAATGTCGGTCCATTCTCACATTTTTAAGACCGCTGCAGTGCTCGCCACGGTCTTGGCAGGAGGGATCGTTCTCGCGGACGAAAACAGAACGCCGGTAGGAGAAAATCCGTTTGGTTCTCCGAGCACCAATGCCTTTTCAACAAACACCGTTCGTAAAACACGCGCTCTGGATGGTCTATCAGACAAGCCTCGGGAATTCGGTGTTTTTAGTCCACTGCATACGCCCGTCCCGGCTTCTTTTGGAAACAGTCAAGCCTCTCCCGTGCCGGTGGTGCCGCAAGTTGTCCCGCAGCCTCCGAGAGAAAACGTGGAAGACAAAGGCAAAGGTTGGATCTTTAATAAACCCGAAGACAACCTTTCCGCGGAAAAGATTTTCAAAGTGAAAAACTTCGGGATTAAAGACAACGAGAAAGAAAAGAAGCAATCCGCCTTCGCGAAATACATCGCTGAAGAAACAAAAAAGCAGGAGAAAGAAACGAAGACTGCCGACGAAGCTCGCCGGTCCAATCAAAACGACTCGGACAAGTCCGATAAATCGGACAATCGCGGGGCCAACACGAGTCAGGAACGCCAGGAACGATTCGAGCGTTCCCCGCAGAGCGATACTTATCGTGACTTTACTGCCCGCAATCCGGCCTTACGGGTGGCGGAAACCGATCGGGCCAAGGACGCCACGCCGCGCACCAGTGTGTTCGGTGAATTTTTTCGAGGAAACCATGTTGCGGAAGAACGATGGGCTCAGCAGGCGGCGGCACGACGAGGTGAGTTTGAGCAATTGTTCGAAGCGCGGGATTCGATCGGATCAAAGTCCCTTGTTTCGGTCACGCCAACAACCGTTGTGGCACCGACGGATTATTCGAAACCCGCAAATACGGGTTCTGATCCTTGGAAAAATGACTCACGTACCTTCACCGGTCCGCGTTCCGCTTTTGAAGATGGAAACTCGCGTGCTTTAGGAACGGGAACGACACCCGGTGCGATTTCAACTCCAGCAACGACACGTCCGCAATATCAGCCCGCGGTCCTTCCGTTCCCTAAGCGGCCAGGCGAGTTGTTCAAATAACAGGACGCAAAACGAGATAGTAAACCGCGCAGCAGATATTTACGTAAACCGCCGCAAGAACGTCATCCATTGTTACACCCCATCCTCCCGGCAGGTTCTGGCTTTGCTTCACCGGCCACGGTTTCGATACATCAAAAATTCTGAACAACACAAAAACGCCAGCGGTCATCAGCCACGTTTGTTTTGAAACAAAATAACTCGCTGATGGCCAAGTGTCATGATGAGAAAAAAAAATCGCTACCCAGGTAATGAAACAAATGGGGAGAGCGATAATCTCATCCAGGACGATTGATCCCGGATCTTTTTGATTGAGAATTTTTTCCGCAGCTCCGCAGAACCAGGCGGAAAAAAAAATGCTCAACAAAATTGAGATAGCGAAAAAAATCGGCCCCCACGATACAAGCCCGAGGAAAAATAAAATTCCCAACACGGAGCCAAACGTTCCGGGGGCAATGGGAATTCGTCCCACTCCCAATCCTTGCGCAATCCAGACGATGAGTGTGTTCATAGTTTCTGAACCTGCGCCGAAACGTTGTCCTTAACCCAAAATTCGCTTCGATTCGCTCAAGAAAATACCTTGGAAATTCATTTCCAGCGCTTGCGGATTCGACGCGCGTTGCAACGCCTCTTCTTTGGAAACTTTCCCCTGCTGCACCAGATTGAAAAGCGCCTGATTGAAATTTTGCATGCCGTCGTCGGTCCCGGTTTCGATCGCCGCGCCGAGTTTATCGAGACGGTTTTCTTCGATTAATTTTCGAACTACCGGCGTATTGATCATGATTTCCAGCGCAGGAGTCATGCTGCCCGCGATCGTCGGCACCATCCGCTGGCAGATGACGGCCTGGAGCGTGGTCGAAAGCTGACGACGAACCTGATCGCGTTCGTCCGCCCTGAAAAAGTCCAGAATACGGGTGACTGATTGGGCCGAATTCGTGGTGTGCAGTGTGGATAAGACCAGATGCCCTGTGTCCGCAGCGCTCATGGCAGCGGCGAAGCTGACGGCATCGCGCATTTCCCCGACCATGATGATATCTGGGTCCTGCCGCAACACGTGTTTCAAACCGTGTTGGAACGATTGCGTGTCGAGACCGACTTCGCGTTGTTCAATGACGGATTGATTGTCCTCAAAAACATATTCAATCGGGTCTTCCATCGTGACGATGTGTTTGCGGAAATTCGCGTTCACATGCTCGATCATCGCGGCGAGCGTCGTCGACTTGCCGGATCCGGTCGTACCTGCGACGAGCACGATGCCCCGCGGAGCTTCCGCGATTTTCTTCAGGACAGGAAGCAGGCCGAGTTCATCGAAAGTAGCCACCTGAGTCTTGACGTAGCGCATAGCCATCGCGAATTCACCACGTTGCTGAAAGATGTTAGTTCGAAAGCGTCCAATCCCGGGCGCATTGTAAGAAAAGTCGACTTCACGATCGGACTCCAGTTTCTTTTGCGCGTGTTTTGGAACAATGTGCTCAACCACATTATTCATCCACTCTGATGTAGGATAAGGACAATCGACCGGGACAAGCTGTCGGCTGATGCGAAAGATGACGGGGGTTCCGATTTTGATGTGAATGTCTGAAGCATGGCCCTGCGTAGCGGCAGCCAGGATCTTATGAAACAATTCCATGCGCAGATGTTATGAGCGCACAAGAAGGAGAACAACTGGAAATGCAGCAGGAAGGAGGAAAAATTGGAGGAACGGAGCGAGGCGGCAGAGTTCCCAGCAATCTCAATTCAAACGCGCCGCAGAAAGAAAACTAAGCAGCTCCTGCGAATGTTTTGAAATGTGGGTGAACAACATCGAAACATTATATCCGGCGTGACGATTGCCAGCGCAAGCAACGACAACTCCGGTACACTGAATTTTTTTGATGGTGAGCGGCGATTCCAAAGCGATAGCGATTTCCTTCCAAACGGTCATCGGCTTGTCGGTATGAAACTCAAGGCCGTTGCGATGCACACGGACAGACGTTGCCGATAAGGTCAAGGAGGCCTGAGTCGGTTGAGAACTTAACGAAAACCCATCAATGCCATCGATTTTTTTTGCGCTCATACCTGAGGCAAATTTTACCACGAAAAGACCAAAGGTCAATTCACTTACCACTCAATTACTGCCGCGCCCCAAGTCAATCCAGCGCCAAAGACGACCAGCAAAACAAGATCGCCACGATGAATTTTCCCCTGGGTCACTGCTTCGTCCAGAGCAATTGCAACGGAGGCTGCCGAAGTATTCCCATACTTGTCGAGGTTTACAAAAACTTGTTCTGGTTTAACTCCCAGGCGTTCACCCACGGCGTCGATGATACGACGATTCGCCTGGTGCGGGATCACGCACTTGATATGCGAAATATCAATTTCGCAACGACGCAACGCTTCCTGCGCCGCAGTGAGCATCGCATTGACGGCGTTCTTGAAAGTTTCCTTACCATCCATACGGAGATGGTGAAGTCCTTTAGCCACCGATTCCGGCGTCGCAGGACAACGACTTCCACCGCCAGGCATAGAAAGCAATTCAGCTTTCTGTCCATCCGATCCCATGCAGGCAGTCAACAAGCCATGCGCCTGGGAGCGATGTTGCAAAATCGCAGCTCCAGCTCCATCGCCGAACAACACGCAGGTATTGCGATCCTTCCAATCAATAATGGACGAAAGCTTTTCAGCACCGATCACGAGCACCGTTTCGTAGGTGCGCGACATGATGAACTGCTGACCGATTTCCAAAGCAAAAATAAATCCGGAACAGGCAGCTTCGATATCGAATGCTGCCGCGCGACGCGCATTGATTTTCTGCTGCACGAGACAGGCAGTCGAAGGAAATGGCATGTCCGGCGTGATTGTTGCCACGATGATTAAGTCGATCTGATCAGGCGTGATGTGTCCTTTTTCCATCGCGCGCAGGGCTGCTTGCGCCGCAAGGTCTGCCGTAAATTCATTGTCGGCAGCCACACGGCGTTCCTTGATGCCCGTGCGGCTGGTGATCCAATCATCAGAGGTGTCCACCATCTTTTCGAGATCGTGGTTCGTGAGAACTTTGTGTGGAACGTAGGAGCCGACCGAAACAATGGAACAGGTGCGCCCGACAAAGTTGTGTTGTGCGCGGGGATTTTTGAACTTTTTTTGCGCTGAAGAACTCATGTAAATCAGTTGGTTACGCTGCGGTTGTCTCAGGGGTCAATTGCGCGTTCGCCTTTTCGATTTCAGAGACGATAAGCTGATTCAGGTTGGTTGAAAAGGCCGTCGTCGTCTGGCGGATTGCATTAGCTATGACTACAGATTTAGCCGAACCGTGAACTTTGATGACGTTCCCGTTCAATCCCAGGACTTGCGCGCCGCCGTATGCATCGGGATTCATGCGCCGTTTTAACCCGCGCAAACCATTTTGGGCAATCATCGCTCCCAACTTGCGCACCGGGGTTGACGTTAATTCCGACTTCAAAATTTCCTGGATCGCTTTTCCCATCCCCTCGACGGTCTTTAAAACGATGTTTCCGACGAAACCGTCAGCCACAACCACATCAACACGGCCCTGGAACATGTCAGGACCTTCAACATAACCAACGAAATTCAAATCGAACTTCCGACAAAGTTTCATCGCTTCGCGCGTAACATCGTTTCCTTTGATCTCTTCAGAACCATTGCTCAGGATTCCGACGGTCGGAGATGCTTTTCCGAGCATTGCACGATAATACACACTACCCATAATTGCACTTTGCGCCATCTGCGTTGGAGTAGTTTCCGGATTTGCACCACCGTCGAGCAAGACCCATTCGCCTTGAACCCGCGGCATGATCACGGTAATGGCCGGACGTTCGACCCCGGGCAAAGGACGCAAACGAATATGTGAAGCCGCAACTATTCCTCCCGTGTTTCCCTGGGAAATGATGGCATCTGCTTTGCCATCTTTCACGAGTTCGACGGCACGAAGGATCGAGGAATCTTTTTTCTTCTTCAGCCCCTCCACGGGCTTGTCCTCCATGGTGAGGACCTGGCTGGCGTGCTGGATCCGGATACGTGAGTCGTTGCATCCGTGCTGGGCAAGGGCGGCTTTAATTTCGTCCTCGTGGCCGACGAGAAAAAGCTCAGTGATCTTCGCGTCCTGCTGCAACGCGCTTTTAACCCCTTCCACGACCAGAGTGCAACCGTGGTCGCCACCCATGACATCGACCGCGATTCGCATATAGAAAAAGAGCGCGAAGGGAAAAAATCCGTCCGCGCTCCTGCGAAATTAGGCTTTAGCTTCGACGTTGAGAATCTGGCGGCCCTTATAATAACCGCAAGAAGGGCAAACGCGATGCGGCAATGCAGGCGCGTCACACTGTGGGCACTTGGATAATTGGGGCAACGTCAAAACACTGTTGTACGCGCGGCGCATACGTTGACGGCTATGTGATGGCTTACGTTTGGGTACTCCCATAACTTTTAAATTATTTCAGTTTCAGTTTATCCAGCTCTGCCCAGGCCGACGAACTTTCGTCAAATTTACCTGCGCCGCTTACTTTCTTCACTTTCGCAGCCGCCCCTTTGGGCAGCCCGACGCACTCGGCGTCACACAGCGGATGCTGCGGAAAGCCGAGCACAATATCTTCACGTATATAGGGAGTCAAGTCTATCATATCATTGGACACGGCCACCTGTTCCTCCCCTTCCAGAGGTAAATGAGCCGCCCAGCCCGGGATATCGATCTCATGTTTAAATTTCTTCAGGCAACGAACGCATTCGCATTCAATATTGGCATGGAGGCTCCCCTGGGCCAACACAGCCTGTTCCATGCGTTGAACTTCCAAATCGTATTCAACCGGTTCGGTAATATGCACAACCGGATCAATGTTCTCGAGTTCCAGTTCGGCAGGGCTAAGTTCCCCCTGCAGAGACAGGTTCTTCTTCTCAAGATGTCGAAGGTTGATGAGCAGAGACATAAACTAAAGAAGTTTAAGGTTTGAGGTTAAACCATGCCTACAAGTTCAAACTTCAAGCCCGAAACTTCAAACTTATTTTTGCAGCTTTTCCTTGAGGGCTTTTTCGACATGTTTGGGCACAAATGCGGTGACGTCTCCTCCCAATCGTGCAATTTCCTTCACAATGCGCGAACTGATAAACGTATAGGTGTCCTTCGGCATCATAAAAATCGTTTCCACCCGCTCATTGAGTTTTCGGTTCATCAGGGCGAGCTGAAATTCAAATTCAAAGTCCGAAACAGCCCTCAATCCCCGGATGATCGCCTGGCCCTTTCGTTTTTCCACAAAATCGACCAACAAACCATCAAAGGAGTCTACCTCGACTGTCGGAAGCTCCTTGATTGAATGGGAAACCAGCTCTACTCGCTCTTTAACGCTAAAAAGAGGCATTTTCTGATCGTTATTGGCCACAGCCACAACCACTTTGTCAAAAAGCTTGATCGCCCGCGAAATAACGTCGAGGTGTCCGTTGGTAAGCGGATCAAAGCTGCCCGGGTAAATGACGGTTCGCATAAAGTGGGTCAGAGTTAATCGCTTTTTAGCGTTTCGACAAGGATTTGCTGAACCAGATGGAATCAAACAGCGCCGCATGATTACCCCGAGTGCGCTTCAGAATTCATCTTGAGAACCCACTGGGCCCGGTGGTATTAAATCCCTACTCAGGTTCGCCCCTTATGATACAACCCGGTCGTCGTCTGCTCCTTTTTGCTTTGGGGATTGTCTTAGCGGCTGGCATGTTGGAATGGGTGGTCCGAACTAACGTCGAACTGTTTGCAGGTGCCAGTCAAAGAGCCCGCGCTGAACTTGCGATGTTCGAAAAGACTCCAGACGTCGGCGTCCTGTTTTTGGGAACCTCCAGAACAGAAACTGGCATCTCACCCGAACTCTTCCAAGAAGCTGTCAAAGAACTCGGCCCCGAGCTTGGTTACCTCCCTGGGTATAATGCGGCGTTTCCGGGCTCCACCCTCACCATGCTAACCTCGCTTACTCCCCGGTTTGCTGCCCACCCAGGTCTTCGGTTGGTGGTAATTGAACTTTCCGCTCCTCAGGTGACGAACTTCGCAGCCGCATGGGAAAATTTTCAATCGGCCCCAGTGACCGCAGAAGATAAACTTGCAGCTTCCTTGCAGAACACGTTCTTCGTTCGCTATCGAGCAGCGTTGAGTCGCATCCCAAGCCTCTTGATTTACACGTGGTCCCTCGCATTGTGGGAAACGAACAAACCAGCCAAGGTGGCGATCGGGCCTGTAGCCGAGGAAAAACCCGCTGTCGATTTTAACACGGCGCTCTGGGTTCCAGAAATACTTGTGCCTTCGGCTGCCGCTCAGTCGTTGAACTCCACGAACGAACGGGTCGTAAAACAATTAAGGGCTGTGGTGCAGCAATACAAGAATTCCGGTGTCGAAGTAGTCTTTGCCGTCCCACCACTCACCAGACAGGATTTAAAGTCTGCTCCCGAGAAAGAAGTAATGAAGCCGCTTTTCTCTGAAGTAGCGCGACAAACGGGTTGCGAGGTCTGGAACTTCAACGCCATGTCTCCCCCAGACTTATTTTTTTATAACCCCACTCATCTCAATGCTATTGGACGCGCGCACTATTCCCGGGCCATGGCGATGCAGATCATTCGATTGCTAAAAAAGTAACCATGCTGTTTAACTCCCTTACTTTTTTCGCGCTGCTCTTACCCACCCTGGGTGCGTATTGGCTCTTTTCACATCAAAAACTTCGAAGCTGGCTGCTCCTGCTCGCATCAATTCTCTTTTACGGATTTTATCATTGGCCGAGCGTCCTTCTTTTGTTGTTCACAATTGGCTTCAACTTCTTCATCGGGAGGAAACAAGCGGCGAATCGTTCACGAATTCTGCTTTTTGTGTCCATCGCAATGAATCTCACGTTGCTGTTCTGGTTTAAATACTCTGCCTTCATGGCGGATAACGTGAACGCGTTATTGGACGGCTTTCACGTCTCCATCCGCGTACCACGACCACCGCTTTTTCTTCCTCTCGGAATTTCTTTTTTTACATTCCAGGTGGTCGCTTACCAAATCGACATATACAGAGGAGAAATTGCCGCAGAACCTTCAGTGGTCCGTTTCGCGGTGTTTAAATGTTTTTTCCCTCAACTGATTGCGGGACCAATCGTTCGAGCCAAAGATTTTCTACCACAGCTCCGATCGAAGATTCGATTTGACGCCAGCACGTTTCATCATGGTGTTTGGCTGGTGATGGCAGGATTGGCGTTGAAAGTTGGGGTCGCGGATGTCCTTGGGCAATTCGCAGATGAAGCCTTTCGAGCACCACTCACCCTCTCCACAGCGACCGCCTGGACGAGCCTATATGCATACTCCTTCCAATTGTATGCTGATTTCTGGGGCTATTCGACAATAGCTGTGGGGCTAGCGGCCCTGTTCGGATTCTCTTTGCCGCTCAATTTTGATAGTCCGTATCTTTCCTCAAGTTTGCAGGAATTCTGGCGTAGATGGCACATCACATTATCCGCATGGTTTCGTGACTACGTTTACATTCCCCTCGGAGGAAATCGCAAAAGAATGGCGGCCAATCTTTTGATAACAATGGCGCTGGCGGGCTTATGGCATGGAGCAGGTTGGACGTTCCTGCTCTGGGGACTCGGACACGGGATTTGGCTATTGCTTGAACGATGGACGCCGGATTTGCTTTTCACAAAAACCCCGATTGGCAAGGCTTTGAAAATGTTTCTGGTATTTCAAGGCGTTTGTCTTTTGTGGATCTTGTTTCGTGCTCCAACTCTTGAGATCGCCGCCCAATACTATACAAAGCTCTTCTCTTTTCCATTTACGGTTTCAAGCACGCCTTCGATCCTGACCGGGTGGTTGATTGCATTTGCCGTCATTCAATGGCCCTTGGCATGGACGTTCAAAGAAGGCCATTTCGTCCGCCTCCCACTGAAATTTCAGTGGCCGCTCGCCTTGGTGTGCTGCTATATGATCCTTGCTTACGCTGGGGCCCGAGTCGATTTCATCTACTTCACCTTTTAAGAAACGGTCGATCCAGAAGAATCAGTTTTGGAGAAAAAGCTCCGTAGGTTCGGGCGTGCCATTGGTCCGAATCAAAACGGATTTATCCCGAATCTCCACGACTTGTACACTGACATTAGTGGTCCCGATTTTTACCTTGGCCGTTTCCTGGGAGGAAAAGGTTTGGTTGTTGATCAAGGCGAGCTTCTTGTTGCCTGTTCCCATAATGCCTTTGAGCATCAACGTATCGGGAATCTTGATTGGCTTGGCATTGGCAAAGAAGGCTGGAACAGCGTCGGCAGGCGTTCCCGACACAACCGCGTTCGGATCGGAATCCAACAGCTTCAACCGGTCAAGGTCATCACTGGAGAGATGCAAGTCCTGTCCGTGCTTCATCCATTGTAAAATCCGATTAAATCCAAAGTCCTTTTCCACTTCGATCAGCAACGAAGCTTGTCCATAGGTATATAAATTAGCTTCAATCACTGCCTGTTCAAACGGCTGATTCATGGCACCCATCAACTGAAATGCCAGAAGTTCGCAGAAAGCCTCACGGGTTTTTCCTTCCAAATGGAATGTGCGATCCAAGGGCAGATTTTGAAAATGCCACACGTGACCAAATTCATGGGCGAAGACCGCTGTCACACGTGCCCGCGGCAATCCGCTGAGAACGTACACTTTGTAATCAATACGCGCCGGCGTCTTTTCTCTTCGAATGACCTCCCGTTCCGGAATCTCCCGTCCATCACTATCGTAAAATTTCGGATCGGTCAGACCTTGCACCTCAGGATAACGGGGATCGTACTCCACGTGGGCGAGTTCGCACAACCGATCCGCTGCCACGAGAGAAACAGTGACATTCGTCTCAGGAAAGGCCATGGAAAAGCGGTAAAAGGTGCGTTCCAGTTCTCGCCGAGTCTCACGTGCAATCTCTTCCGCTTCCTGTTGCCCAAAAACCCCAACATTGAAATCATCAGGACAAACCACCCGCCCGTCAGCCAACTTCTTGTAAGCCTCCTTCTTTAAAGGCATCCGGCAAATAGCACAGCGCGGCACCAAAAAATAACAGCGGGGACAAACCATTTTCTTTTCCCCGGCAATCCCCCGAATGGCCACGATCTGCACCGTTTCCTGATTACAATTGCTGCACCGGGGATAAGCAAAAGCAGCCGTCGAGAATAAGAATATTGCGAAAAGGACCAGGAAAGTTCGCAAAACCGGGGGAGTCGGACCGTTTACCATGATTCCAGGATGAAAACACACAGATTGTCATGGGTCGAGTCGAAAACCTTACTGACAACGGAAACCAGAGCCGTTCAAATGGATCGATGAAAGCGCTTTGGAGAAGTTTATTAGCCGGCTTATGGATAACCCTTGCAGCTCAGCTATCGCCGGGCCAAAGCAAACCGAACTTTCTCTTTATTCTCATCGACGACATGGGATCAATGGATCTTGGGTGCTACGGCAGCGAGTATTATCAAACACCTAACATTGACAGACTCGCCGCCGGGGGAATGCGGTTTACCCGGGCGTACGCAGCATGTCCGGTGTGCTCTCCCACGCGCGCGAGCATCCTCACAGGAAAATATCCGGCTCGTTTGCACCTGACTGATTGGTTGCCTGGACGTGGCGATAAACCCGATCAGAAGCTCGCGCGACCAGTCATCAATCAATATCTTCCTTTGGAGGAGATTACTCTTGCGGAAGCTCTAAAAAGCGCTGGCTATGTTTCTGCGAGTATTGGCAAATGGCACCTTGGAGGGGAAAATTTCCCGCCGGAAGCGCAAGGTTTCGACGTCAATATTGGTGGAAATCACAACGGCTCACCGCCGAGCTATTTTTCACCTTACCATAATAAGAACAAAAGCATTCCCCTGCCCGAGGGCAAACCGGGTGAATACCTTACAGATAGACTCACCGACGAAACGATCAAATTCATCGACGCAAACAAAGAAAAGCCCTTCTTCGTTTACCTGCCTTATTACGCTGTACATATCCCCTTGCAGGCGAAACAGGATTTGATCGAGAAATACAAAAAAATCAATGACCCACGTGGGCTCCAGAAAAATCCAGTGTACGCGGCCATGATTGAGACGTTGGACGAAAATATAGGCCGATTGATGAAAAAGTTGAAAGAATTGAACCTGGAGGAGAATACCGTTGTTATTTTCACGTCCGACAATGGCGGCGTTTCGGTGGGCGAAGGCGGCAGCATCCCAACATCAAATGTTCCCTTTCGAGAAGGAAAAGGTTATCTTTACGAAGGGGGAATTCGTGAGCCGCTCCTGGTTCGTTGGCCAGCCGTCATCAAAGCCGGAACTCTTTGCACCAATACAGTCAGCTCGATCGATTACTTCCCCACTTTTTGCGAACTGGCGGGTGTGTCCGTTACCAACAAAATCGATGGCATCAGCCTGGTACCTCTTCTTAAACAGACCGGTAATTTAACGTCACGTGAAATTTACTGGCATTATCCGCATTATTCCAACCAGGGCGGACGCCCCGGCGCAGCCATTATGGATGGCGATTTCAAACTGATCGAATGGTACGAAACCGGCCGTTGGGAACTGTACAACGTGAAGAATGACCCGAGCGAAAGGACGAACATCGTTTCCCAACGCCGCGAGAAAGCAGTGCAAATGCAGGTGAAACTTGATCAATGGCGTCGCTATACGCAAGCGCAGATGATGTTGCCGAATCCTTTTTACGATCCTGCAGCGCTCACTGATCGCCGAGTCAAAGAGTAATGCGCCGTCGCGAAAAGCATTTTGTTTAAGGTCGGTTTGTGCTTAACTTCACGGCGCGATGAAAAAAACAAAAGCCGCAACCAAAGCTGGCGCCAGTCGTAAAACTGTTTCCGTCGTCAAAGCCGTCGCCGTTGCCAAACCCGGCACCCACACCATCGTTCCCGTCAAAGATCGCCACCTCAATTTCGGTAACAAATGGGATTATGCACCCGCACCTGAATCCGTGCCCGTGAAGCTTGAAAAGCGTTACGAGCTTTTCATCGACGGCAAGTTCGTCGCACCACAGTCCGGCAAATATTTTTCCTCCATTAACCCGGCTACCGAAGAAAAACTCGCCGATATCGCGGCAGCCAACGCACAGGATGTGGATGTCGCCGTAAAAGCCGCTCGCCATGCTTACGAAAATGTCTGGAGCAGAATGCCTGGACGTGAACGTGGCAAATATCTTTATCGCATCGCCCGCATCATCCAGGAAAAAGCGCGTGAACTTGCCGTGTTGGAAACGATGGATGGCGGCAAGCCAATCAAGGAAAGCCGCGATTTCGATCTACCCATGGTCGCAGCGCATTTCTTTTATCATGCAGGCTGGTCTGACAAGTTACAGTACGCTTTCCCCGGCAAAAATCCGCAACCCCTCGGTGTCGCCGGCCAAATTATACCGTGGAATTTTCCGTTATTGATGGCCGCATGGAAAATTGCCCCAGCTCTCGCTTGCGGAAATACGGTTGTCCTGAAACCTGCGGAAACGACGAGCATCACCGCAATGCATCTCGCTCAGATTTTCCAGGAAGCAGAGTTGCCACCTGGCGTCGTCAATATCGTTACGGGCGCAGGAGAAACTGGTAAGGCTATCGTCAACCATCCCGACATCAACAAGATTGCGTTCACGGGTTCGACGGAAGTCGGAAAGATCATCGCCAAAAGCCTGGCAGGCAGTGTCAAGAAACTGACACTCGAACTCGGCGGGAAGGCGGCGAATATTATTTTCGAAGATGCTCCGATCGAACAGGCCGTCGAAGGTGTGATTTCTGGAATCTATTTCAATCAAGGTCACGTCTGTTGCGCCGGTTCACGGCTTTTTGTGCAGGAGGGAGTATACTCGACCGTAGTACGCAAATTGCGCGATCGAATCCAGACCCTGCGGGTCGGCAATCCCCTCGACAAGAACACGGACATTGGAGCCATTAATTCCAAACCGCAGTTGGAAAAAATTCGTGAACTCGTCCAGAGCGGCGTCGACGAAGGCGCTGAACTGCAACAATCTGCCTGCAATCTGCCGGCTAAAGGTTATTGGTTTCCACCCAGCTTTCTCACCAACGTCACGATGTCGCATCGGATCGCTCAAGAAGAGATCTTCGGTCCCGTCCTGAGCGTGATGACCTTCCGTACCCCCGAAGAAGCCGTAGAACGAGCCAACAATACACCTTACGGATTGAGCGCTGGCGTTTGGACAGATAAAGGCAGCAAAATTTTCAAGATGGTAAATAAACTTCGTGCCGGTGTGGTATGGGCAAATACTTATAACAAGTTCGACCCGACCAGCCCGTTTGGAGGCTACAAAGAAAGTGGCTTCGGTCGCGAAGGTGGAGTGCAAGGGCTGGCGGGCTATGTGAAGCTGGGATAAGAGCACCTGAAAAGTTCCGAAGAAAGCCGCGTCAATTCTTCATGTGGCTTTGATCTAATCCCGCCCGGAAACTCACACCAATCGCTCGCGCAACGCTTTCGCCACCGCTCCGCTGCGTGTATGCACATGGAGTTTTTCGTAAATTGAACGGAGCAGGTGGTCGACGGTAAAGAAGCTCAAAGATAATTTATTACCAATTTCCTTTTTGGTCAGGCCTTGACTGATCAGCTCCAAAACCTCTTTTTCCCGTGAGGAAAGTCCATACTCCTTTTTCTGCTCCTGAACGGTCTGACGCGCGAACATCTCTAAAACCAGCTTGGCGACACGAGGGTGCATGGGAGCGCCACCATTGAGCACATCATGAATGGCAGTCGTAATGGTTTGTCTCGACGAGTTTTTCAATAAATATCCCGAAGCGCCTGCGCAGATGGCTTTAAAGATTTTATCATGATCGTCATGCACGGTTAGCATGATGATGTGTGTGACAGGGGACAATGCTCTGATTTTCTGAATTCCCTCAATCCCATTCATCCCCGGCAACCCAATATCCGAAAGAATTACTTCCGGCCCTTTCCCAGACTTCAACGCAAGCAACGCCTCTTCACAATTCGAAAAAGTCCGCGGGCAATGCGTATCCTTGATGCGATTAATAAGACGGGCAACGGTGGTGCGAAAATCGTCGTGATCTTCAATGAGCCATACCGTCGTTATTCCCGAAACTACTGTCTCATTGGCCGCCGAAGCTTGCATGACAAAAGTATTAACCAATCCGAAACAAACAAAAGCTTTCATCCATGCGCAAACGCGCTTGACTCGGCGTATGCCTAATGACCAATTGCGACCGAAAAGCACACCGCCGTCCCCTGCCCCATTTGACTGGTTATTTCCAGAGTTCCTTTTAACTTCTCGGCCCGCTGTCGCAAGTTTTTCAGGCCATTGCCTTTCCCAACAACATTTGTGTTAAATCCCACCCCGTTGTCTCGAATCAAAAGCCGCCATCCACCGTACTGTTCGGAAAATTCGATTTCCACGCAGGCAGCTTGCGAATGTTTCATGACGTTAGCCAAAGTCTCCTTGAAAATCAGGAAAACGTTTTGCCGAAATTCAAGCGGCAACTTCCGGGAGAGATCTTTCGTTGGCATTTGCATCCGGTAGCTCATCCCGCTCAACAAGCTATCAGCCGCTTCTTTCATGCGCAGGACTAGTTCGTGCAACGTGTCGTATTCGGGATTGATGAACCAGACGATCTGCCGAATCGAACTCGCCGTCTGCATCGAGAGTTGGTTGATTTTTGCGATGTCCTTCCTCTCTTCTTCGCCAAGTTCGCCGAAATCTTTCAGCATTTCGCTCAGCACGGAAATACTGCCGACATTACTTCCCACTTCATCGTGCAAATCCGCCGCGATGCGCAGACGCAGACGTTCGATCTCCTGAAGTCGAGCAATGCGGAGACGATAAATTCCACCAATCATGATACCAACTGCAGCAACAATCCCTGCTTTGAACCACCATGTTTGCCAGAAGTGCGGCAACAGCACGAAAGCAAGCGAGGTTCCGGCTTCGTTCCAAACACCATCATTGTTACAGGCCTGCACTCGAAAGCGGTACCTGCCTGGCTCAATGTTATTGTAATAAGCAACGCGGCGCGTTCCGGCGTCGACCCAATCAGGGTCTGCTCCTTCCAGTTGATATTTAAACCTATTCTTCTCCGGCTGCTTAAAACTCAACGCTGTGTAATGAAATTCCAACTCCCCGCGGCCTGGTGACAGGGTTAAAGCGGTCGACGGACGTTGCACTCTCTTTTGGTCGAAGATCACTTCTTCCAGCAAAACTGGAGGAGGCCGTTGATTAATCGCGATTTGTCGCGGATCAACAATCGCAACTCCTTTCGCCGTGGCGAACCATAGGCGGCCGTCTGAACTCTTGCACGCCGCTGTTTTATCAGAGCCCTTACATTGAACGCTCTGCATCCCATCAGCTTTACCGAAGGAAATGCACGTCAGGGGCGCGCTTTTCCCAGGCACAAAATCATCGAGTTCTTTCTTCCTCACCCGGAAAATGCCTTGCGGTGAAGCCATCCAGAGGAAACCGAAGTCGTCTTCCAACACTCCGAAAATCTGGTCCTGAGCAAGCCCATGTGCACCGGTAAACGAAGTGAGATCAAAACCTGACTTGGAACTGATCGCCGTCACATCCCGACTCACCTTCAGCCTGTTCACGCCTCCGCCGCGTGTACCAAGCCAGAGTGTGCCGTCGCGATCCTCATAAATGGCAGTCACAGAGTTGTGCGATAACCCATCCGCTGTCGTGAACGTCTTGAACTGATTGCTCCGCCACAACGCAAGTCCTCCGGTACTTCCAAACCAAAGCCGGCCTGCACGATCCTCGTGAATTGCTTCAATCGTATCCGCCGGCAAACCATCTCGCCGGGTGAACCGCGTGAATTGTCCGTTTTTGAAGCGAAGCAATGCTGTGCGCGTGCCGATCCACAAATTTCTTTCACTATCATCCTGAAAAACTTTTACCCCTTGATCGACCAAACCGTTTCGAACCCCGAAATGAATGTATTTCCCCTTTCGCAGGAGCGTGATCCCTCCGTCGTAATCCATGCCAAACCATAAATCGCCCTGGCGGGTCTGGTGCATTGTCAGGACAAGATCGCTCGAGAGACCGTTTCGTTTCGTGAAGGACTGGACTCGTCCGTCTTCAATCATATTGACGCCTCCGCCCCAAAAGCCGATCCACGGATGCCCCGCGCGATCCTGAAAAACAAAGGTCACGCTGTTGTGGGTCAGCCCGTGTTGCTGAGTCAAAGGCGCAACGGCTCTCACATTAAGGCGGCTTAATCCATCCCTGCTGCCGATCCACAGATTTTCTTCCTCGTCCTCAAAAATGCAATTCACCCGATCATACGACGTACCATCGGCATGGGTTTCTGTCCGCCATCGACCATCAACGAAACGATTTAAGCCGTTGAGCGTGCCAATCCAAATGGTGCCCAAATGGTCTTCGAAGATTACGCCAATCAAGTTGTCGGAAAGTCCATCCTGTTTTGTAAAGTGCCTGGCAACGCCATCTTTCCAGCGTGTGAGCCCGAAATTAGAAGCAACCCAAAGGTTTCCATTTTTATCAACACAAACGGCCCGAATGGAATTGTGTGGCAACCCGTGCTGTGAAGTTAACGTCGTGATTTTATTTCCCTCTAAATGAGCGACTCCGGCCCCCGTGGCTGCCCAGATGGTTCCTGTTGCGTCTTCGCAGATAGAGCGCACAGAGGAGTGAGGTAAACCGTCCTTTGGAGTCCATTGGGTAAAACGGCCGTCTTTGTATCGCAGCAGGCCATTCTGGTCTGTGCCAATCCAGAGCGAGTTGTCTCGACTCGCAAAAAGCGTGGTTAAAGAGGCGTTAGTGGCGAGGTTGGGAAGTTCCAGTTCCGATATATTCCCATTTCTCCAATACCGTAATATGCCGTATTCCGTGATGGTCCAGAGAGTGCCGTCGCCAGTCTTACACAACAGTGTACGGACGCGGCTTCTCATTTCGGAAGAGGCCCGGATATCCATCGACGTGAAACGCACACCGTCAAATCGAGTCAATCCTTGCTGCGTTCCGATGCAAAGGTATCCGTCGCTGGTTTGACACAACGCCTGCACATCCTCTTGCGGTAATCCGTCGCCAGTTTGCCAAAGCCGGGCGGTATAGGGCGAAAGGTCGTTCGTGGAAAGGAAAGAAACGGAAAAACCAAAAACCTGTGAAACCAGCAGCAGTTCTAAAACGAACAACGCAACACAGGGGAGTTTCACATGTCCAGTCTACATAGAAGAGCCGGAATGGTCTAGTCATCGAGAAGCGCTTCAATCGCCCTATTTTTCGTCGCCTCGGCAGTCACCCGAGGCGACGCGTACGTAATTCGAACTTATTGCAAATTCCCGCCGAGATTTTGCCAGGCTTGCCAGCTACCATTGATGAATCGCCGACGATAGAGGTTTTTATCGGTCCCGGCGTAGAAAACATCAAGGGATCCCGCGTCAACTGAACTGATGGTCGGATCAGAGAGCGAATTGCCCCCGAGACTTTGCCAGACGTCCCACGCGCCGTCATGAAAGGCGCGATGCAGGATATCACCGCCGGGACCACGCACCACGAGATCAATCCTTCCCGAACCCCATGACACCGCATCTGGACCTCCAGTGATATTCCCACCGAGATTCTGCCAACCGAGCCAGCCTGAACTGTTATAACCCTGATGCCACAATGCATTGTCGGTGCCCCGATAAAAAACATCGAGGCGCCCGGAAGCCCATGAACAAATGGCAGGAGCCGAAGCTACATTTCCACCGCCCATATTTTGCCACGCATCCCACGCTCCATTATGGAAAGCCCGATGTTGGATATTGTCTCCATTGGCACGAATCACCACATCGATTCGACCTGATCCCCACGAAACCGCATCGGGACTCGCTTCGAGATCGCCACCCATGTTCTGCCAGTCGAGCCAACCCGTGCCCTGTATATATCCGCGATGCATCAGGTTGCCGTCGGCACCCCGACAAAAAACGTCCAGGCGACCAACGTCCCATGAGCAGATACTCGGACCAGTCGTCGAATCTCCGCCAATGCTATTGAAGCCGCCCCAGGCACCGTTGTCATAGATCTTGTGATAAATGTCATTACCCGCACCACGTACAACGACATCAATCCGTCCCTGCGCCCATGACACTGCATCAGGCCCCGCAACGCTACCGATGCACGAGGGGCTTCCCGGTGGCGGAGCCACATTGACCCCGACTCCTGTTCCCCAGGCATTGTGCACATGTGTATCGTGTCCTGCATCTCCCGGGCCAAGGCTTTCGATCGCGCCCATGGCAATGCAACGCTGATTGAACTCCCGCCAGTAGGGGTTGCTCGCACTGACGGGGATCCCATTGATCGTGTAAACATCAAACGCGGTTCCGGAATAATGATAGGAGCCGCTGGTGTGTGATCCGCCCGAAATTTCTGAAACGCTGTAGCTGAATCCATAAAGGCCTTCCAGTTTGTCCATGCAATCCAACATTCGCGGATCGAGCCAGACGGAACCACCGGGCGCAGTGCCGTAAGCGCTTCTTTTAGCCTGATTGCCGTTCGCAGTGTCGGCAATGTTTTGCCGCGCATTGGCAGAGTCAACAACCCCGGAGGAGTGCGTGTTTGCGAGATAGATTCGGTCGTTGTCACGAATGTCAGAAGCCAGGCAACGACGATCCGAAGCGTCAACAGCAATGCCGGCCTGGGTGAACTGCAAACAAATCACGCCAACAAGAAAAACGTAACGATTGGTTTTCATAAAATGCCTTCCAGGAAAACTGCGGCGGGACGATCGTCCCGCCGCGCATGAAAATTTGAATTATTGCAGACCACCACCGAGATTTTGCCAATTCAGCCAGTTGGTGCCATCCCACCTTCTCCGGAAAAGATTGCCGGCAGCGTCAATGTAAAAAACATCGAGACGACCCGAGGCGGTAGAACTGATGCTCGGATCCGATGCGGAATTGCCGCCCAGGCTTTGCCAGACATCCCACGCGCCATCGTGAAACGCGCGATGCTGGATATCGCCTTGCGGGCCACGGATCACCACGTCAATGCGTCCAGATCCCCACGAAACAGCGTCCGGACCACCGATGCAATTCCCACCCAGATTCTGCCAGCCAAGCCAACTGCCGTTATATCCTTCGTGGTATAAACTGTTATCTGTGCCCCGATAGAATACATCCAAACGACCTGAGGCCCACGAGCAGATCGTCGGAGCAGACGCCACATTTCCACCGCCCATGTTCTGCCAGACGTCCCATGCTCCGTCATGGAAGGCACGATGGTTGATATTGTTTCCACCTGCACGGACAACGACGTCGATCCGTCCTGATCCCCAGGAAACGGCATCTGGACTGGCTTCAAGATTGCCCCCGAGGTTCTGCCATCCGAGCCAACCGGTGCCGAGAACATAACCCTGGTGCATCAGGGAATCGTCAGTTCCACGTGTGAAAACATCGAGGCGACCGTTTGCCCATGAACAGATGCTCGGTCCAGAAGTGGAGTCGCCGCCGATGCTATTGAAACCAAGCCACGTCGAACCATCGTAAATTTTGTGGTAGATCTGGTGATCTGCGCGACGAGCCACTACGTCGATGCGGCCACCACCGGAGACCCACGACACTGCATCCGGACCCGCGATCGTCTGAGAGGTATTGCCATTGACGATGCCCATCAACTTCGACCAGTTCCAGTAAGCACCCGGATCATGGTGTGTATTGCAATTAGGATCGATGCCCAGATTATTTGCCGCGTATGTTCTCCAGCCGGAGTTTTGCCATTCATCATGACCGATCACATGATTGCGGTCCGTTGGAATATTGAATTTGTTGCACAAATGCTGCTGAAGGTCGCCCGTCGCGTTGTACATCGCATCGGTGTACCAGGCAGGATTGCTGGCGAATCCTTCGTGCTCGGTCCCATGACAATGGGAATTCCAACAGATCGCATGCCACGCATAATTCGCTTCGCTGACCATCTGGGTAACATCTCCGGCCTGGTAATCGGACGTAGCATCCTGTTTTCCATTCACGCAGTAATGAATGGAAGCTGAGGTGCTACAACTTTGGAAATATGACACCGTCGACGCGTAATAGCCTTCCATGTCGTGACAAATGACGAACTTATGGCCGTAGCCGGAAGTGTAATACTGGCCACAATTAGGTTTCCACCGCGCTGGGCCGTAGTCGCTGCTAGCCAACAGGCCGGGGGTCAACGCCAGCACAGACGCGCTCGCGAGCAAGAGTTTTTGGACGGACGCACCAGGAGCGCCGCCGTTCACGGAGTTGCAGTTTTTTTTCATAGTTTTGGTTTTGTACGGACACGGACGCCATGGGCGGTGCTTGGCAGGGAACGACGTGGGATAGAAGAAGAATGCCCGAGGAACCCTTTTCTAACAATACGCGCAAATGCGCGCCCCCTGCACAATAAGACGAAATATCCGCACTCCTCAAAAAAAAGACCGCCCGTGATTTCTCACAGGCGGCTTTGATTTAATCAGGGCAAAAGCCGCGGCTTCGTCCCATGAAAAATTACCTGGAAAAACTTTAAAGCTATGGCAAGGGATCGACGGCCGGTGTCGGCGTCAATTTAAACCCAACGTTTCCATCCCCGTGTTGACCGTCTTGCGTGTCACCGGCGACCAAAACAGTTCCGTCTGCCAGCGCTACGACAATGTGTTCCTGGCCTGCGCTAACGGACACAGCGTTTGTAATACCCGGGATTTGGGTCGGAGAAGTTCGATTGGTTGTGCCACCCACCCCCAATTGACCACGCCCATTGTTGCCCCAGGTCCAGACCGTACCATCGCTCTTGAGAGCGATAGCGAAGTTGTTGCCTGCGGAGATAGCGACAACGTTGCTAAGACTGGTGATTTTGGTTGGCGTCGTTTTATCCGTGGTATTGCCAATGCCGAGCTGGCCACTTCCGTTTTCGCCCCACGCATAGATGACATTGTTGGACAAAGCCATGCTGAACGCCCCGCCGGCGGACACTGCCGTAACTCCGCTCAAACTGGTGACTTCGACCGCGTTGCTTTGGAGAACCTTGTGGCCGACACCAAGTTGGCCGCTGGCGTTCGCACCCCACGCCCAGATGATCCCGTTGGAGACCGCCAGACCGTGAGCGTTACCTGCGGAAATCAGGCTGAACCCGGTAAGAGGGCCGCCATAGATGTTCGTGACGTGGTTTGGAACATCTTTATTTTGATAGCTGTAGCTGATGTTCGTCCCGTTGATGTTGGTATAAATTCCAACACCTAATTTCCCGCTGGCGCCCTGTCCCCAGGACCAAACTGATCCATCCGAAGCTTTAATCGCAAGGCTGAAATAGCCGCCAGCGCTCACCGCGAGAACGTCGTTCAAGTTCGTCATTTGCGCAGGACGGCTAACGTAAGCAGGCGAAGCGTCATTTCCTAATTCTCCGTACGCACCGTCACCCCACGCGAACACTGTTCCGTTGGAAATTGCGAGGACATGCTGGGCACCCGCGTCAAAAGAACTGATATTCGTTAACGCAAAACCGTTCGCGTGAGCAACCATCACCGGACTTGCCTGATCACTGATATTTCCGTTGCCGCATTGACCATTACCATTATCACCCCAGGCAGAGAGGGTTTGGTTCGATAGCAAGACGAGCGAGAAATAATAACCCGCAGATACGGCACCAGCCCAATTGGTCACCGTATTCACGTTGTAAACAGGCTCCAGATGGCCGCGCCAATCGTATTGACCATTGCCAATCTGACCATAGCGATGGCGTCCCCAGCCGAATACATCCCAACCGCCTTCGGTGCTGTTGGTGGCGAGTGCCACGGTGTGTTGTAAGCCGGCGGAAATGCCAACGATGTTGGTCTTGCCGCCGGTGTTTCCGGTCTGTGTCAAAAGAGTTGGAGAAAGCCGTTGGGTCTGTGTCCCGTCACCAAGCGGTCCGTAAAGATTGTAACCCCATGTGTACGCTTCCCCGGTGCCGCTGATGGCGGTACTGTGAGAGTCACCGGCGCTGATGGCAACAATGTTCGTCAGAGTGCCAGCGCGGGTTTCTGCGGAGTCATCCGGCGAGTACGACCAGAAATAGTGAGTGGCCGTGGTGCCGTCACCTAGTTCGCCATGATTTTGAGAACCCCATCCCCAAACTGTCCCCTGGTCATCGCGCATCAAAGTGAAATCTCTGCCCGCAGAGAATTCCACCGGTGTGGAAGCATAGGTCAAAATCTGCCATTGAGGAGTAGTCTCGTTTGGAGCCCAACCCACAGGATCCTCGCCGTTGCCCGGAGCACTTCCCCACGTGTAAATGTCACCACCCCATTCGGTCACAAACGCAACGGAATGCGTGTCCCCCGCAGCAATCATTGATACTTCGAGGTCATCGAAGTCCGAAATCGTCACAGGGCTGGTCTGTTGGGTATAACCACCGATACCAAGCTGCCCTTTGTTGTTGTAGCCCCATGCCCAAACCCTGCGGACGATGGTCACATCGAAATCCTCGCACAGTTCGTCCCAACAATTCGTTTCAGTGCCCACCTGTACAGCAAGAGCAAAATCACCACCGGCAGCGATGGCAACGATGTTTGAAAGATTGTTCACCCGCGTTGGGATCAGTTTGTTGGCCGTGCTTCCGTTCCCCAAGCGTCCGTTGGCTCCTCGACCCCACGCATAAACGAAACCATTGGAGATCGCCAAACTGAAATCCGAACCTGCCGCAACCGCCGTGACATTGGTCAATCCGACGACCGTCACGTAGTTGGACTGATTAACCGTATTTCCATTCCCGAGTTGTCCGTAGGTATTGAGCCCTGTCGCTTTAACCGTTCCGTCTGGAGCCAAAAGGAGGGTGTGATCCCCTCGAGTGGATATTTTGGGGTTGTCCGCCAATGCATTCAAACCCAGTACACACAGTGCAGCCGTAATGAATATTGATCTTTTCATTATTGTTTACCTTTTTAACGATGTTTTTCCCGTCCCAGGATGCGGGATCACCATGACCCCGCCGCCAGTAGAGAAGCGTAACGTTTTTAGCCAAAAAGAGATAGAAAGAGAAGGAAAAACTATTAGATGCCAGTCAGGGTCTATCAGCTTCTCTGGTAATTCGACCGCCGCGCAAAGAGTTTGAGTGTTCTATTCCACGCCTCGGTGCGAGTCATACTGCCCGGCGGCGACAGAACGAAATCGGCTCAAGAGACGTCGACGTGACCAGCGGAAACCCACCCCGTAAGCCACCGTCACACTTACAAAAGCCCAATAAGCAGCCCTCCAGCTCTCGGACACCGGAAAGATATACAACAACTTCGCGTTCAAGTATTCAAATGCCACGCCGCTGACGTAGAAAACAATCCAGGGAAGAGCCATCAATAGAACAATTACCTTTAAAATAGTACGCGTGGTGTTCTTGCCGTTCAATCCCATCCACATTCCTGCCCAACCGGCGGCAAAGAAATCAATGGGCAAAAAGACAATGCAGGTCAGCACAAAGATAGTCTCTTTTCTGCTTTGGGAAAGAAGCAGCAATTCGATCACCGAAACAATGATCAGAGGTATGCCAAATTGCCTGCGGAGTGCGAGCCATTGACCCCGAATGATGTCGTGATGGGTCAGGGGTGTGGAAAGAAGCAACTCGAGCGCCCCGCTGCGCCGTGCTTCGATGATCTGCTGGCACGACTCCGTAATGACCCAGATCTTGAGAAACGAGTTTAGCATCAGCCCGACAGGCACGAGGAGGTCGATATCCAACATCATGCTCGTATAGTTGAAGTAGCCGATCAACCAGATGCTTCCCATCGCCCCAAGGAAAGCCCAAATGTAGTTTCGTTTTTTCTCAGCGCGGAACGAAAGCCACAGGAACGGATTGATATCGAGCAAGGCGCGTAACTTTTTCCTGGCATTTTCGCGGCGAGCCAAATAGGCCACGCGCCGGTCTACGATTGATTTCTTGGACGAAACTTTTTCCTGCCATGAGAACGGCAGCCGGAGCGAGACCCACAGGAGAAAAAGTACAGTCCAGCTCCAGCATGCGACAACGCCGAGCCAATAAGATTCCGGAGGAAACGAGTTGTTTGACCCCAAAAGCGGCGTCAACAAAAAGCCGGGACTAAAACACCAAAACATCCAAACGTCGTTCCGATTTTGAAAGAAAAGGAAAAGATCGTTCGCGCAGGCACCCGCTAAAACCGGGACAAAGAGAATTACAAACAGAATAAATGCCGTGTAAAAAGTCGCCTTCCGCTCATGGCGATTGTGCGTGGAAGCAACCATTCCTGCCGCCAATGAAACGAACAGGGCACTCACCACGCTGAAAACCGCATAAATGAATTCACCCATCGACACTCCTCCCAGCAGAAGCGGCACCCCGAGGATGGGAATGATGGCGACGAGACCATAAGCGGCATTCAACGAACTCGCCACGAGTTTACCGACAACAATGTCATAGCCTTTCAGGTCGGTGAGGAAGAGCAGTCCCATCGTTCCTTCACGTTTTTCAGCACTCAAAGAATCAGAGGTCGTGTAGAGCCCGGATGAGACCGCGAAGATGAATGCGAGAATAGAGAGGCCAATAAACAAATTGTGTCCCTGCCACGCCGGGTCGGAATCCATCCGCCTCATTGACCACCATAACCATATGAAAAGCACCGAAGCCGCGGTCACCGCCCAGAATCGAATGCGATGAGTACCGCGCCGGCGTGAAGCGACTCGGAGTTCACGTTCTGCGATGGGGAGGAAAGGCATATCGCTATTTCAAACGCATCACGGTGCGCACGTAGATTCGACAACGGAAACGATCCTTTATCACGCACAATCAGACATTCCCGATCACTCTCCCGAACGGCATGGTAAACATGAAAAGTCGAGTTGGCATTTAGTCCCCTCGACAATTATCGAAGCAAAATGCAGTGCCCGGGCGCATACGGCAAAATGCCGATATCATTTCTCGAGGCATTTGCTAGGCTCGTCCCTACTCCACGTGAAAAAGTCCATCGGGCATCGTATTGCTTTGCTGCCTTCCCTCGAGGCGGATGCCGCTGCGATTTCAAAGCTTCCCCACTTTTCCGAACGTTTTCCCCGGGCGACAAATTCTCCCACTCAGCGACTCAATAAAAACACAAATGAAAACAAAAGAAGCTCAGTTGAATAGCGTCAGTGATGGCGCATCTGCGCGCAAATTGGCAGTCGCGGCGGGTGTCGCAATGGTTGCCGGTGGAGTTACAGTGCAGGCCAGTACGGATTACGGTCCGGCAATTTGGCGTCCGGCGTGTTCCACTCATCATTATAATTCTGGTGTGGGCAAACAGTTTTATGTCGAACACGACATGGAAGGCTATTACGCCAGCACCATTTCCTATCTCCAGGGGTGTAATAACTCGGTCAGTGTCCATTACTGCGTAAACGGCAAGCAGGACGCCACGAGCGATATGCCAGCCGGTGAAGTCACGCAAATGGTGCTCGACTCACAATACGCGTGGCATGCGAGCTGTTTGAATACGCATTCGATGAGCACGGAGCACGAGGGATTTGCCAGCAACCCGGCGTGGTTTACGGAGGCGATGTATCAATCGTCGGCGGCACTGACTGCTTCTAAAGCGGTCAAATATGGGTGGCCAAAAGATCGCAATCACGTGGTGGGCCACAATGAATGGCAAAATTCCGGGTGGGTGAACTGGTGTATCTCCACTCTCGGTTTTGATCCTCGTTGTAACTCTCACACCGACCCGGGACCTTATTGGGATTGGGGTCATTTCATGGCGCTGGTGAATGGAGCAAACAGTTCGGCTTGGTTTTTCGGTTCCGGTAACGACGGCTGGTCTGCCGTCAACGGCACCACGGGAATCGCGTGGCAGGCAGGATCCTGGCCTGGGATTATTTACGCGGACCAGACCGGACCCGATCCATATTGGTACAGTCCTGTGACGTCGTTTACCGGACAGGCCGCGGGATCGATCAATGTGAATGTCTATCCACAGAGCGGAACCAGCGCCAGTCATGAGATGAAGGTTTATTGGCAAACAGGCGGAAGCATCACGGAAGCGAAATCCTCGCCGGCCGTGACTTACAATCTACAAAATGGTTGGACCCGTTTGAATCTGGATTGCAATAACGCGTCGTTCATCGGACAGGCAATCCAACGGATTCGTCTCGACTTCGATCCCACCAGCACCGGCACTCGATGGATCGTGAATCACGTGATCGCGCAGGAAACACCAAAGTATTGGTTTGGTTCCAGCGCCTCCGGTTGGAGTTCAGGCAACGGTTTGACAGGTGTCATCTGGCAGAGCGATGCAACGTGGCCGGGCATCATCTACGCCGACCAGACTGCTAACGATGGTTTCTTCTACAGCCCGTCCGGCCTCAATTACCTCGGCGGTGCCAACGACCAGATCGTCGTCCGTGTTTATCCACAAAGCGGCACCACCGCCAGTCACGACATGAAGGTCTATTGGACCACCGCAACCGATGGCACGTGGACCGAATCAAAATCGTCAGCGACGGTGAATTACACTGCGCAAAATACCTGGGCCGTTGTGAACATCCCGGTAGGTGCTAATCCAAGCTGGAGCAGCGACTACATCACTAGGGTGCGCCTGGACGTCGACGGCCTTAACCACGGTACTCGCTGGATCATCGATTACGTCGCATTCAGCCCCACCACCGCCAGCAAGCTGTAAGCTTGATACAATCAAAGATCGGGCGGAGCTCCGGCTCCGCCAGATCAATCAAGGTGGAGCAACTCCCTCGTAAAGAGTAGTCCACGCGGCCTCTTCGGGCCGGCCGAATCTTCGGCCGGCTTTTTAATTTGCGGATTACCTGTCATCTGAAAGACTCAGGAAATGAGTGCAACCAAACTCTTCGGTTATGGGCTCCTTCAGGGTATGTCGGGGGTATTACTTTTCTTGTTTTCCATCGTGACCGGCGGTGCAGAGCAAATGTTTGAATCCGTGGAAACATATCGTGGCGGCGGTTTCGCCGTGGCCCCCAAAAATGGCGGCTTGGTGCTCGCGGCGTATTCCGCTGAAACAACGTTCAGTGTTCGGTCGGTTTCTCTCACCAACATGGAGACGAGCGGACAGAATGATAGTTTTCTGCTGAAGTTTGATTCGAATTCGAATCTGGTCTGGAAGGCTGGCTTCCAGGGAACTGGCGAGGACCGCATCATTGCGCTGGATTGTGATTCCTTTGGAAATACGTTCGCCGTCTCTTTTCACAAAGCTGCCGCGTTCAACATTGGAAACGTTTATTTAACCAGAACCAATGCCGATGAATACGGCATTGTATTAAGCAAGTTGGCCACGAACGGCGTTGTTCTCTGGACACGAATACTGGATTCGAATTTTACTCACTTTGACGTTTGCATAACCATAAACAGGGATGGCGATTGTATCCTGAGTTCCGAGGCGTCATTTGGATCGTGGCTTACCGTCGCAAAATACAGCAGCCAGGGGGATCTCATTTGGTTGAAGAAGGACGGGATTAATGCAGGTGGTTATTTATTTCAGGGCCGCAAAATCGCGGTCGACAATCAGGGAAATATTTTTATCGCAATAACCTATTCCGGCCCCGTTCTTCTGGCTGGCACTTCTTTACCAGGCCCATCAGGCCTGCGGGACGTCGCTTTAGTGAAATATGATCCTCAGGGCAATGGTCTTTGGGCCAAAGTCGTCAGCGCAGGGGGTGCTCCTATGGGACTGACAGTCTGTGCGGACGAAAACGGAAATAGTTTTTGGGCAGGCATGGCCGAAGCAACTCTCGCGTTTGGAACAAACACAATCAACGTAGATACAAATCTTGGCAGTACGTTCCTGGCAAAATTTGACAGCGAAGGGAATTTTTCGTGGGGCACTTCTTTTTCCGGAGTTACCAATCCATGGCCTACAGCCATGTCCATGGATTGCGAAACGAATATTTATATTGGAGGCAGATCCCTTGAAAGTGGGGCCTATGGATACGTGGCGAAGTTTGATTGCGGTGGCCAATTGCAATGGCAAAAAATCATCAAGAGAATCCCCGGAATCGAAACGCGAGATTTCGGTGTCTACTCCATCGCGCTGGACAACACGGGGGATTCATACGTCACCGGCGACTATACAGGTTCGATGAAGTTTGATGATCTCGTGGTTGATTTTCCTCTTGGCCCATTCGATCGCGATTACAGTTACGGCTTTTTAGCGAAGATCCCCGCGGAGGGGCCGCGCCTTTACCTCCATCAAGCCGGAAATCAGACAACGTTGTCATGGTTTACCAATCAGCCCGGCTTTTTTCTCGAATCGACCCCAAGTCTCTCGTTGACGAACTGGAGTTCCGCTTCCGCAACGGTCGTTTCAGGAATGTTTGTTTCGACGAATCCGATCTCCGGCACTCAATTCTTCCGTCTACGGAAATAATCCACGCCTGTGTGGTGCCGACGTCTTTGGAAGGTGCAGCGGGATCTCTCTTCATCTTCTCTTAAGGTTGCCTGGCGTAACGTCATGGCATGAAACGGTACATCAACCAATGTCTGTTTTCTGCCTTCCTGCTGACGACGGTTGCCAACGCATCTGCCGTGGATCCACGGACGAATTCGTGGCTGACAACCTATTCCGCCAAATACGCCCGCCTTTATACAACGGACGCCAATAAAACGTCCGGAACTTCGGTCACCACCTGGAGCAATGGCACGCAGATACAAAGCACACCTGCTTACTGCGGCGTGCAGGAAATGTATTCGTCCGCGAACTGGGTCTATATCCGCACCAGCGGTTTGGGAAGTCATACCATGGGTCCTTGGTATCTGAACGCGGCACGAACACAGGTGTTTCCCAATTATCCGAAGAACCAGAAAGTGTTTTATCGCCTTCCGCGCAACCCCACGATTCCCGGCACGAAGACGCTCACCGGCAATGGAGCCATTGGATACTTTGTGGATGGCGTCGCCATGTTCGATAGTCGCGACGCCTTTTATTGGAACGGAACGGCTGACGTCAACGGAAGTGGGAATTGGAATCGCGATGCCTATGTTAACGAGGGGCTGACGTTTGATCCTGCGAGCGCGCACCAACCTGGCAACGGCCAGTATCATTATCACGCGAATCCGCCTGCGTTGCGGTTTCTCTTCGGCGACAATATCGCTTTCAATTCCGGAACAAAAACCTACAGCGAAATCAGCACGACGAATCTTCATCACTCGCCAATCCTGGGGTGGGTGCGCGATGGATTTCCAATTTACGGACCGTACGGCTATGCCAACGCGACGAATGCGAACAGTGGAATCCGTCGGATGATCTCGGGTTACGTTTTGCGAAATGGACAAAACGGGACTTTGGATTTGGCGACCACTGGTCGCACCACCCTGCCCGCCTGGGCAGGCCGTTCGTACAATCGTTCAACGACGTTGTCCTCCGGCGAATATGGCCCCGGTGTCAGCACCAGTTTTCCACTGGGCCGTTACATGGAAGATAATGAATACCTCGGCGACCTCGGAAAGACGCAGGGAGTCGACTTCGACCTGGATGAATACAACGTCAGGTTTTGTGTCACACCGGAATTCCCCAACGGGACCAACGCTTACTTCGTGTGTATCTCCTCGAACGGCACACCCGTATTTCCATACAACATCGGTCGCAGTTTTTACGGCAATCCCAATGGCAATACGGTCGCAAGTCTCGCCGAAGGGGTTTCGACCAATTTCGTCGGAGGTTCGGAGAGCGTCCTGAAAAGTTCCGCGCCCACGGTGAACACCAATAACACGATAAGCCTGGTCTGGAGTTCAACCGAGGGGGGCAGCTATCAGGTCGATTCCACGGTGACGCTGACGAACTGGACCACCCGCGGAAACGTGCTTGCAGTTGGATCCACTACTCAGACCAATCTGGCCCGGACGAACAATGTGGAGTTTTATCGTCTGTCGCGAACCAGTCTCGCGACGTATGATCCAGTCAAATGAATAGTTGCCCCGAAACGCGGTCTTTTGACCCGCCGCAATATTTGTCAGCGATAGAGTTGATGAAGTAACAAATGAATTGAAGTGCGTGCCTTGCTGCGGCTCCAGAGAGCCGCGATCCTGGAAAAACGCAAGCGGCGCAGTTTTAATAACTGTATCAATATGATGCCTGTCAGAAGGACAGTTTGGTTTCTGGCCATCGCACTCGCGCTGGCACCGTCCTTCGTCATCGCGGCTCCACAAAACATTCTTTTAATTATTGCGGACGACTATGGAGCGGATAGCAGCGCCTTGTATAACTCCACGGACACGGGCGCGTCCTTGCCACCAACACCCAATATCCTTTCTCTCGCCCAGAATGGAGTGACGTTTCGCAATGCATATGCCAATCCACTTTGTTCTCCCACACGCGCCTGCCTGATCACCGGTCGGCACGCGTTCCGCACGGGTGTCGGCGATGTGATCGAAGGCGCCGGGAGCGCGGTCTTGAAATCGACGGAGTTCACGTTGCCCGATGCTTTCGCAGCCAATCCATCACTCGGTTATCAATTGGCTTCCTTTGGAAAATGGCATCTGGCCAACGGCGCCAATTCGCCGGGGACAGTCGGAGGATGGCCGCATTTTGCCGGGTCGTTGATCGGTGCCATCGCCAATTATACGAATTGGTCCAAGACCGTGAATGGCGTATCAACGACTTCGACCAATTACGCCACGACCGATATCGTGGATGACGCCACAGCGTGGATTCAGTCCAGGGGTACGAATCCGTGGCTGGCGTGGATTGCCTTCAACGC
Source organism: uncultured bacterium (assembly GCA_966095605.1). Lineage (GTDB taxonomy): Bacteria > Verrucomicrobiota > Verrucomicrobiia > Limisphaerales > JACDHS01 > CBHWET01. The sequence continues at coordinate 42,348 of CBHTTJ010000013.1, forward strand.
GCCTCACACGCCGCTGCACAAACCACCGACCAATCTTTGCCCGCATTACACCTCGCTCTCCGGCACCACGCCGGACATCAATAATAATCCGCGCAAATATTTCGAAGCGATGACGGAAGCCATGGATACAGAGATCGGCCGTTTGCTGACCGTGGTGAATCTCACGAACACTCACGTAATTTTCCTTGGGGACAACGGCACGATGGGCAACGTCATTCAACCGCCGTATTCCAGCGCCCGCGCCAAAGGAGTGGTTTATCAAGGCGGAGTGCGGGTTCCTTTTATCGTCGCAGGACCTGGTGTCGTCAGTCCCGGACGGACCAACGACATGCTGGTTCATGTGGTGGATGTTTATTCCACGATCCTGGAAATGGCGGGCATCAACGTCGCGGCCACGGTGCCTGCAACGACGACGATAGATTCACAAAGCATTTTGCCGGCGTTGACCAATACGGCGAGTCCCTCTCGATATATCTATGCGGAAAAGTTCGGGACCAATTCTCCCACGGCGGATAGTCATGCGCTCTGGAATACGCAGTTCAAACTGATTCAGTTCACCAACGGAGTGGAGGAATTTTACGATCTCGCGAGCGATCCGTACGAAGCGACGAATCTTCTGGCGACGACGATGTCCCAGGTTCAGCAGGCCAACTATTATTCCCTCGAACTCGGAATGGGACATTACAGTACTGTGACGCAACCGCTCCTCACCAACATCACGAAAGGAAACAACTTGTTCACCGGAACCGTATCCCGAAACAGTAGTCTCAATTATTCCCTGTGGCGCTGTTCTGTTCTCGACGCCCTGAATTGGACGCCCGTCACCAACGCCATTGTCGTGACCAATGGGCTCTCCACCGTGACGCTGAGTGACACAAATGCCGTCGGTGCGCAAAGTTATTATCGTGTCCTCGCCCGGACCCCGCAATAATTCGCTCGATTTCATTCCAACCAAATTACTTTCGTAGAATTTCAAAGGAAAAAATCCGCACGCGATTTTCTCGCAAGCGGCTTTGATCTTAATCAAGCCAAAGCGGCAGCTTTGCCCCACCCAGAGTTGGTAGGGACGCGTGCGGCGACGCGTCTCTACCAAGTATGGGGCCCCCCTTGGGCAATGGATTTGGTATCCAAATAGTTATCGCTGTTTCCACTCCCGCGTGAGACCATCCCGGCTCGTTTCCGTGTCTTGAACGTTCCTTGTTTGGCGAATTATCGTCGGTGATTTTATGAAATTGTCTTATCTCCTGTACTGGTCTGCTGCACTTTTGTTGGGCGCGGTCTCTCCTTCATTGCGGGCGCAGACGCCAATCGTGACGACTTTGGCGGCGACGAATATCACGGGGACGAATGCCACGCTCAATGGCACGGTGAATCCTTCCAATAGCGTCACCACCTATTACTTTGCGTACACCACGGACACGAATGTTTACAGTGCGACGATTCCGAATCCGAGCTTCGAGGCGAATAGCTTCACAGACTTTCCGGGTTACGCGCCGGGGGCTAACGCGATCGTCGGCTGGACGGCTTCGGATTATGCGGGACTGAATCCGTCGAGTGGTACTCCTTTTGCCAATAACGGCATCATTCCAGATGGAACGAACGTCGCTTTCATCCAATGCAATTTCACCCAGAGCAATACGCTCTCGACGACCATCAGCGGATTGATCCCGGGCAAAACGTACCAGGTAACATTTCGTTCGAATAATCGAGAGGGCTATTCGACAGCCAATGGCAGCGTGTCGCTGAATGGGGGAAGCTTTGTTTCGTTCAAGACTGACCCCCCGGTAGGCGGCACGAACCAATATTATACCAATTCAGCTGTGTTCACGGCAACGGGGGCTTCGGCACCGCTGGTTGTCCGAAACCTGACCACCAATGACTCGACGGTTTTGGTCGACGCTTTCACGATCGCTTCGGTTCCTTTTGACAAGTTCAGCACGACGAACACGTTGGCCGCGACCAACATCGCCGTGGCGGTGTCGAACATCGTCAGCGGTTTGCAGGCGGCAACCACTTATTATTTCAGGATCATCGCCAGCAACAGCGCGGGCGTTTCCACGGGAACAACCTTGTCGTTCACAACCGGAGCGGGCGTGCCGGTTGCGACGACGCTGTCGGCTTCTGGTATCGGCGCGACCAATGCGACGCTCAACGCTTCGGTGAATCCAACCCTCGCGGCGACGGCGGCTTATTTCCAATACGGCGTTGATACGAATTACGGCTTCTTCAGTGCGACGAACAACCTGGCGGCGACGAATGCGGTGTTGTCGGTGTCGAATGTTGTCGGGGGATTGTCGATCGGCACGACGTATCACTTTCGCGTGGTGGCCTCCAATAGTTTTGGCGTGGTGCCTGGAGCCGACCAGACGTTCACGACCATTGCGCTGCCGATTGTCACGACGCTGCCGGCGACGGGCATCGGCGGAACCAACGCGACGTTCAACGGGAGTGTGAATCCGGGCAACGGCGTGACGGCGGTGTATTTTCAATATGGCGCTGACACCAATTACCTGCCGGGCGCGATTCCGAATCCGAGTTTTGAGTTGAACACGTTCACCACGTTCCCCGGGTACATCAGCGGGAACACGGCGATTACCGGTTGGACCACTTCGAATACCGGTCGCACTGGACAGAATCCAGCGGGTGGCAATCCCTTTGCCGATAATGGCGCTGTTCCATCAGGAGCCAATGTTGCGTTTATCCAGAGCAACAACGAGACGAACACACTTTCGACAACCATCACGAATTTGACCGCAGGCAAACTGTATCAACTCACGTTTCGCGCGAACTGCCGCGGCGGCTACGCGTTGCCGAATGCGTCGGTGTCGTTCGACGGAACGAATTTCGTTTCTTTCACCGCTGGCCCGGCAGTTGGTGGCACGAATGCTTATTATACGAACGCGTTTATCTTCACAGCGACGTCGACCAACGTGCCGCTGATTCTTCGCAATGGAACCAGTGGAGATTCGACCGTTCTGCTGGATGCATTTTCCATTTCGCAATTCCCTCCTCGCTTCACGACCACGACCAATATTCTTTCGGCGACGAATATTGCGGTGGCGGTTTCGAATTTGGTCAGCACGCTGCAACCGGCGTCGACCTACTTTTTCCAAATCATTGCGAGCAACAGTGCTGGAACGGTGTTTGGTAACAATGTGACGTTGACGACCGATGTGACTGCGCCAATCGTAACAACACTGTCGGCGGCCGGGATTGCCACGAACCAGGCCATGCTGACCGGTTCGGTAAATCCGAATGGCCTCGCGACCGTCGCTTATTTTCGGTACGGAACCAACACCAGCTACGGTTCGTTCACGGCGACGAACGACCTGGTGGGAACAAACATTGCGTTCGCCGTAACCAATTCCATCGGCGCGCTGTTGCCCGGCACGCTGTATCACTTTCAATTAGTCGCCAGTAACAGTTCCGGCGCAACTTTTGGCAATGATCAGACCTTTACCACGGTCCGGCTTCCGATCACCGCCAGCATCACCAGCAGCGCGGACACTGGGCCCGGGACGTTGCGCCAGGCCATTTTGGATTCTGTTCCAGGTGATACGATTCTCTTTGACGCGAGTCTTTCCGGGGCGTCATTGGTGCTGACGAACGGACAGTTTTATCTCGCCAACAACATGAGCATCGATGCCTCCGCGTTGACGAATGGACTGCGCATTGTCGGGAATGGTGGGAGCCGATTGTTCCAGGTGGAAAGCAATGCCGTCGTGACGTTGACGGCGCTGACTCTGAACAACGGAGCGGGAGTCTGGAATGGAGCCGGGATTTACAATGCGGGTAACCTGACGCTGGAACGTTGCACCTTCTCCGGAAATTCGGCCACGGGCGGTCAAGGCGGCACTGGAAGTAACGGCGCGACGAGCGGCGCTAATGGAGGGAACGGGGGTATTGGCGGCACTGGCGCAGGCGGCGCTGTTTACAACGACGGCACACTAACCGTGAACCAATGCACATTCTCCGGGAACCTCGCGAAAGGCGGCCAGGGCGGAACGGGTGGTAACGGTGCCGGTTCTTTCGGCAACGGCGGCAATGGTGGCAACGGCGGAACGGGTGGCACCGGCGCAGGGGGCGCGATTTATAACGCAGGGACGGCGACCATTAACCAATCTACAGTGGCGGCAAATACGTGCACCGGCGGCAACGGCGGATTTGGCGGCAGCGGCGGTGGCGGAACTTTCGGATCCAATGGCCACGCCGGTTCCACCGGGAGCGCAGGCACCGGGACGGGTGGCGGTATCTACAATTTGGGCACGCTGACGGTTTTCAATTCCATTGTGGCGACGGATTCTCCCGACAACATTGTCGGCCCCGCGACTTATACCGGAAACAATTTAACCAATGGTTCACCTGGGCTTTCGAGTCTCGGCAACAATGGCGGGCCAACGCCCACCATCATTTTGGTGAATGGATCCCCCGCTTTTGAAACCGGTGCTTCGACACCTTTCACCATCGACCAACGCGGTTTTCCTCGCCCCATGGGAATGGCTCCGGATATCGGCGCGATAGAAATGACAGCGCCAACGGTTTTCACCGTGTCGGCCTCGTCCGTGACCAACACCAGTGCCACAATCAATGGGCTCGTCAATCCGAATGGACTCTCGGGGG
>CBHTTJ010000014.1:0-45709 GCA_966095605.1 uncultured bacterium
TCAGTAAACCGCGTTGGAGTAATGGATTGGTTCGAAGTTGAAGTGCGGCGGTCAGAGACGCGCCGCTACAGAAATTGAAACCGCAGGCATGGTGCCTGGCTGTTCGAGGATGGCAGAACTGTTTTCTGCCTTTTTCAACGGCACTGTGAAACGACGCAAAACATAGAAAGAAAAAACAGATGAAAAATACGATACCAAAAATACACGCAGATTTGCTCACCCTCGCTGGTGTGGCTGCGAATGCAGCAAACCTCTATGGTTCTGGCATTCCTCTTCTGCACAACACTAACCTCAAAATCAACGCTGATATTCAACCGTTGGTCGATGCGATCATGGCTCATGGCTCGGGCCGCTTGGAGATGAAGACCTGCCGCGAAACGTTGGAGTCAACGATTCAGGATTGCCGTGTGAGCCTCATGCTCGGCCGTGATAGCTTGAAGCCGCTCTTCGGTAATCAGTTCACACAGGATTGGCTGCCATTTGGCCACGATGGTTCGCTCGAAGTTTCCGAGAATGTGCCGCAGCTCTTTACGTTGCTGCGCTCGTACAAGGAAGTCCTCGAAGGCAATCCCGATTATGAATTGCCGACGAAGAACTTCACGGCGGTGCATCTTGCCACGTTGTTTACTCAACTCGAGACGGCATTGAATGCGGTTACCGTTCAGGATGCCGTCGTCGGCGACCTGATGGAGGACCGTGATGCAAAGGCGGAAAAACTTCGCAAACGTATGCGCGGACTGGTGGAGGAATTGAACCAGACGATCGATCCCTTGGATCAACGATGGAAAGCGTTTGGTTTCAATATGCCCGGTGCACAGGAAACCCCGGACAGTGTTGAACACATCCAGGCGGTTCTGATTGGACCGAATGCGGTGGCGTTGAAATGGGATCCTTCCGCCCGCGCCGAATATTATCGTGTCTTCACGAAGATTCATGGTGCAGAAGGTGATTACACGGCTGTCGGCTCGCCGGCGGATCTCGATTTCACCATCGAGAATCTCCCTGCCAATGCGACGATTGATATCATCGTCACGGCGGTGAACAACGGTGGCGAATCCGCGGCGTCAGAAGTAGTGACCATTACGACCAACTAAGATCGAAAAGGACTGCGGCGGTCAGAGACCGCCGCTACAGGATAAAGCAAAGCCGCCTCGGGAAACCGGGGCGGCTCTTTGTCTTTCAACCCTCAAGGCACTTCAATGTGCGGGCGCAAACGTTCTTTCAAAACGTCCTGAAGATTGGAGTCCATGAACTGGTATTCGTCGCCGATGTGCAGGCAGACGACTTTCTTCTCGCGGATCACGGCGGGGAAGCGGTCCTGAAGAAGTTCTTTGTGACGCTTTTCCATCACGAAAATAATATCCGCCCAACCGACGTGCCCTTCATTCACTTTGATGCGTGCGTTGTCGGAAGTGCCTGCGGAGCGGACGATGTAGCCCTGGAAACCTTCGTACATTTTCTCGGCGGTCAGGCTGCGCCAACGGTTTTGGCTACAAATAAATAAAATTTTTAATGGATCACTCATCGAGGGTGGGTTGAATCGCCAGGAGATCGTCCAGTGTTTCCTGGCCGATCAGGTTTTGGGTCAGGGCATTTTTCCGGCGCAGCTGCGCATTGCGCACGGGACCACGAACGAAAAAAGCTTCGAGTCGCACAAAATCTTCGGCGAGCAAATTGCGGTGAAAAACACTCAACGTTTCATTCGCTGGCAGTTTCGCTTTGATCGCGTCGGCCAACTGCATCGATTCGCCCCGGAAAAATTGTTGAAGCAACGCTTCCCACGGGACTTCGGGCGAAAAGCCGCTTTCGAAATGAAAGGCTTTGGGCGCTTTCTCCGTCAGGAGCAATCGCGGGTACGCCTGCGGTTCGATGACCTGGTACCGAACTGTCCAAAGCAAGCGGAGCAGGGAAATATATCCGAGCAAACAACCGCTTTTGAAGGCGCCGAAATACCCCTCGGCGATTTCCGGTGACTGGCGTGTGAAGGAAAATTCCCAACGCTCGCCCGAACAGTGCAGGCGGATGAAGCAATGCGCTTTGGGCCAGGTGTTCAAGGAATTGAACCGTGGACGATGCTCCCGGAGCAGGGAGTTCTCGCGCAGTTTGGCAGCATCGCCGGTCGAACATTCCTCAATTTCGATCCGCTCGACGGAATGGACGAGGCGAATGAGCTTTCGGCTGTTACGATCAGGATGAATGTGGCGGTAGCTGCCGAGTCGCTGGCGCAGGTTGATCGATTGGCCGACGTAGATCAGTTTGCCGCGTCGATCGAACATGAGGTAAACGCCGGGAGCCTTGGGCAGACTGCGAAAAAACGTGGCGCCAAACCGTTCGGACAACGGTTTAGGGTAGGGGAGCAATCGCAGCTGCTTCGCGGACACATTGGCCATTTTAACGAAGGGTTTTTTGCGAAGCGATTGTGAAAAACTTTTTTTTGCGCAAAGGCCAACGGTTCCGTTACCCTGAGGAGATGCGCCAACAATCACTGGAGTTTTTACGGACACTCGTCAATACGCCGAGTCCGTCAGGGCACGAACGCCGTGGACAACGGGTCTGGCTGGATTACGTCAAGCAATACGCAGACGAAACGTTCTCGGATCATTATGGGAACTGTGTTGCCGTCCTGAACAAAGGGGGTTCACCTCGAATCATGCTTGCGGCGCATGCGGATGAAATTGCGATGACGGTGAACTGGATCAATGAAGATGGTTTTATTTACGTCCGCAAGCTGGGCGGAATTGACCCGGCCATTACGAAGGCGCAACGCGTTATCATTCATACCAAGAATGGTCCGGTAAAAGGTGTCGTCGGCAATGTGGCGCCGCACCTGATGAAGTTCGAAGGCGAACGCAAGATGCCGAAGATCGAGGATTTGTTCATTGATATTGGTGTCAGTGAAAAAGAGGCGGCGGAAAAGCTGGTGCGAATCGGCGACCCAATCACCCTCGACCGTGAATTTGAAATTCTCCGCGACGACCTCGCGATTGCGCGAGCGTTTGATAATCGCATCGGCACCTTTTCGGTGGCCGAAGCGGCGCGTCTGTTGAAAGAAGGCAAACAGAAGTTCGACGCTGAAATCTGCTGCGTCTCGAACATCATGGAAGAAGTCGGCCTGCTCGGCGCGCGCCAGATTGCTTATTCCTTGAAGCCGGATGTCGCTTTGGTTGTCGACGTGACGCATGCGACGGATTATCCGACGGTCAATAAAGCGCAACACGGCGATATTCACATCGGCAAAGGCCCGGCGCTGACCCATGGCGGTTGCAATCATCCTGAAGTGGTGGATCGCCTCGAAGCAGTGGCGAAGAAGTTGAAGATCAAACTGCAACATGAAGCGATGTCAGCGACGAGCGGCACGGATACGGATGTGATTTTCTGGACGCGTGGCGGTATTCCGAGCGCGCTGATCAGTCTGCCGAATCGTTACATGCATTCGCCGGTGGAACTGGTAAGCCTGAAAGACCTCGAAGAAATTCCGCAATTGATGGCGGCTTTTGCGCAAAGCGTGAAGCGTGGCGAGGAATTCAAAGTGAAGATTTAAACTGTCGATTTGATTTAGAAAGCCCCCCATGTCGAAGCCAGCATTAGGTCGCGGTCTTGGTGAGTTGATGAGCGGACAGAAAGTTCCCGCGAACTTTCCCACGTCGGCAACGTCACCGGCTGCGCCAGCCGTGGAAGCGGAACCCACTTCCGTTTCCGAAACAAGCGAACCTCAGTTGGAAGCCACGCCTGGAGTCAGCACCTTGCTGCGCGGGAAAACCGAAACGCCGAAAACGGAAACCAATAATCCTTTTGCCCAGCCAGCGAAAGAGTCCAAGCCTGCCCTGGATTTATCATTCCTCAAGTGGGTGCTGATTATCGCCGACCTTTTTCTGATCATCCCGACATCGTTCTTCGTGCTCACAAAGACATCGAAGCTTTCTTTCCTGGAAGGAACGCTTTGTGTTTTAACCTTCGGCGTCGCGGCGTGCCTCGGTTGCATTGCTCTTTATCTGCATCGGCACGATAAGAAGTAAACCGTAGATCGGGGAACGCGGGGGTTATTTCGGTTTTTCGCTGTTTAGTGGAGCAGAACTTCTGCTTGAATTTTTACGTCACTGAAAACGCGAGGAATAGTTATTTTTCCGGCACGATTTGCGGGCTTTCGAAGTCTTCCGCCATTTTCGTGGGAAGCTTCCAGACGTGTTCACCTTTTTGGTTGGTGAAATAAATAGAAGATAGGGAGGTCTTTCGTGGATTGCCATCTGCCCAGAATGCGTAGAAGTCTGGATGAGCATTGAACGGTTTGCGCGCGTAAGTGTGATTGAACTTACTGTTTTGGGTCAGTTGTTTCGCTCTCACCCAATGAGTGCCCTCGTCTTTGCTCGTCCACATCACCATTTCTCCACCGGGATTGTAGGCCTGCGGCCCGGGTTCCGTCGGCGCGATGATGCGCCATGTTCCGTCCGCTTCAATATAGAGCGAACCATGGTCGTAATTACTGTCGGAGACCGTGACATCTTTAATTTCCCAGGTTCCCCCATGACTGTAAGCAGTTCGCCAGGCACGCGCGCCGTTCCGGGGACCGGACTCAAAGCCTTTGCTCGTTAAAAAAAGAATGACCGGGTTGCCCTTCGCGTCGTAGGCGATGTCTTTCAAATACACGAGGAGCTTTTGTTCTTCGGAATTATAAATGAGTGCGGAGTTATTGGTTTTGGTAATCGGTAACGTGATCTTGTCGCCTGCGGACGTGAGCCACGTTTTGCCGAAATCGCTGCTTTGCGCGAAATAAATATTGGCGCGTCCATTCAGTCCAAGCCCCTGGGGATGATAATCAAATGCGGTGACGATTTTATCGCCGTTGGGCCAGCTGATCTGGTAATCGCCCATTTCAATATTCGCAAAAAGTTCCGGCTCACTCCATTTGACGCCATCGGGACTGGTCATCAGATGCAAGCCGCGAACACCTTTGGTTCCTTTGGAGCGGCTGTTGTAACGCGTGTGTAAAAAAAGAAAACCTTTGCCCGGGAACCACCATGGCTGCGTATAAGAAAAATTCGTTTTTTGAATCAACTCGAATTCCTCAATGTCATAGGGCTTTTTGCTGCGATGAATGAAAGAATCGCCGGCTCCGTGTGCGGGCGAAAAAATCCAGATGAAACCTTTGTCGTCGATGGAAATGGTTGGATTGTGATGCGCGTCGCTGGTGTTCTTGTTTAAAAGGATCGTGGGACGCGGCACTTTGCCCGTGGCGTGGTCGTAGTAAGAAACCATGTGCAACAGGACTTGTTTCTCTTTCGCCGTGTGAGCCGTGGTGCCTCCGTAGCAGAAGAAAGTTTTGTTTACTTCTTTGCGATAAATCGCCATCGGCTCGTGCTGCTGCGGGTAAGTGGCGAAGCCTCCGCTGTATTTGTATTTATATTCGTCGTCGGAAGGCTGGTTGGCGTACCAGATGCCACGATATCCATCATCTTTGGGCAACGGTTCAGCGCCAAGCCGCGTGACGAGGCTCAACGCGGCTAACATGTACAGGGCGAAACGGTTGGAGTTGAGGCCGATCACGTGGCCGAGTGTGGTCGCCGAGGGCCGTTTTTTCAATTGAAATTAGAGCCTCATGGTCTCTCCGAAATCCAGGGTGCGGAATTGTTCGGCAGGAATACCTTTGTCGGCCAGCTCTCGTTCGAGAAATTCCAGAGGTTCGTGCATCGGCTCATCGGTGAGTTGAAATGTGCCGAAATGCATGCCGATGGCCTGTTTCGGGTTGAGATCCAAAAAGGACTGCACCGCGTCGGCGGGATTCATATGGTAATCCTTCATGAACCAGCGCGGCTCGTAGGCCCCGATTGGCAGTAACGCCAGGTCGATCTTGGGAAAACGCTGAGCGACCTCTTTGAAGTAAGGTGTATAGCCGCTATCTCCGGCGAAATAGATCGTCTTCCCTTCGCCTTCAATCATAAACCCTCCCCACAACCTCTTGTTCCGGTCAGAAAATTTTCGCGCCGCAAAATGTTGAGCCGGTGTAACCGTGATGCGTAGACCGCGGACTTCAACTGATTCCCACCAATCCAGTTCGGTAATATCGGTGAGCCCGGTCGTGGCGATTAACTCACGGTTTTTCAGTGGAGTAATCACCTCGGGTTGATAGCGAAAACGAAGGTATCGCAGGGTCGGCAAATCAAGATGGTCGTAATGACAGTGGCTGATGAGGACGAGATGAGTGGGGGGAAGATGCTCGAGTTTGATTCCCGGTGGACGCACTCGTTTCGGGCCAAACCACGAGACGGGACTCACGCGATCGGAAAGAACGGGATCCAAAAGCAAATTCGTTTCGCCCATTTGCAGGATGAAACTGGCCTGACCGATAAAGGTGACGGCAATTTCGCCGCGTTGGCAATTGGGGATGGGACGACTCGTCAGCGAGTTGGGAACGAACGCGGGCCAGCGATGGCGTGTCGTTTTGTTCGAAAATCTCCAACGCAAAAGATCACCAAGCCCTTTGGTGCAGCTGCCATTCGGATTGAAGAAACGCGCGCCATCGAAATGATCGCTGAGCTTCGCTTTACTCATCCGCACATAAATAGAGCAGGTTTGCCAATTGCGCCAGTGAGGCGGAGTTTACTTCTGGATATCCGCAAACTGATCGCGATCGTCCAGGTCTTTGCGCAGCCGTTCGATTTCCTGTGTCAGATTGTTGCGCACCCTGGTGTATTTCGGATCGTCATAGACGCTCTTCAATTCGTGCGGGTCATTTTTCAAATCGTACAATTCCCACTCTTTGATTTTGTTGAAGTAAATCAATTTATAATCATAGGTGCGGACGCCCCAGTGTGGTTGAACACGGTGATCGGCGGGGTAGTGGTAATAACGGTAGTACATTGAGGTGCGCCAATCCTTCGGCGTCTTGCCATTGAGAAGGGGGATGATGCTGCGCCCTTGAACTTCGGAAGGCGATTTGACTCCCGCGTAATCCAAAAATGTCGGTGCGAAATCAACGTTGAGGATCATTTTTTCGTTGGTGCTATGCGCTTTGATGTGTCCCGGATAACGGATCAGAAACGGCATCCGGAGGGATTCTTCGTACATGAATCGTTTATCAAACCAATTATGATCCCCGAGATAAAAGCCCTGGTCGGAGGTGTAGATGACGATCGTGTTTTTCGCGAGGTCGTGTTTATCGAGATAATCGAGGAGACGTCCGACGTTGTCGTCGACAGACGCGATACAAGCGAGGTAATCGTGCATGTATTTCTCGTATTTCCAATGCTTCAACGCGGCGCCCGTCAGAGTTTTTTCCTGGCCATCGGCTTTAACCGTGATCTCCTGTGGTTTGACCTCTTCCCAGTCGGTCACATCTCTCGGCCTTAAACCGTTCGGCGGCGTCAGTTTCAAATCTCTTCTGGTCAGGTCCCGGTCGATGCGCATCGTGGCTTCCTTGGCGGCGTGACCGCGTCCGGAGTAATCGTCGTTGAACGTTTCCGGTTCTGGAAATTCGACACCATCGTACATGTGTTCATGTTTTGCATCGGGTTCCCAGGGACGATGCGGCGCCTTGTGATGGCACATCAGGAAAAACGGCTTGTCCTTGGGACGATTCTCCAGGAATTGAATTGAGAAATCGCCAATGAGATCAGTGGCATAACCGCCTTTATATTTGTTGGTCTTGCCCATCTCAAAAAAAACGGGGTCATGATATTTGCCCTGTCCCGGAAGCACGGACCAGTAATTGAAACCCGTTGGATCGCTGCCGAGATGCCATTTGCCAATCATGCCCGTGTAGTAGCCGGCGCTTTGTAATTCTTTGGCAACAGTCCATTGGCTCCCATCAAATCGGTTGAAAACAGGGACGCCATTTTTATGACTGTATTTGCCTGTAAGGATTGTGGCGCGACTTGGCGTGCAGATGGAATTCACCACGAAACAATTTTTGAAGAGCATGCCGTCGTTTGCGATTCGATCGATGTTCGGCGTTTTGTTCAGCTTACTGCCATAAGCGCTGATAGCGTGAGCGGCATGGTCGTCCGACATGATGAAGATGATATTCGGACGCGACTCTTTCGCCTCTGCCGAAAGCAAAGCGGTTAAGCAGAGCAAGCCAGCAAACAAATGTTTCATAGGGATGATTTACTTTAGGAACCTCCCTGCGCCGTCGCAATGAGATTTCCTGCAACCCAAGACGGCGCGATTGGAAACAAAAGTTACAACTTAGCGCTTTTCAATCTGGCCGTGATCCATGGCTTTTCCTCAAATCAGGACTACTTTTGAGACAAGGGAGGACTAACGATGAAAATGGATACGACAACCCTTTCTGCGGGTGCCCGGGTCGCCGGCGGGGAAGTGGATCCGGGCTTGGAACATCTGATTGCGGATCATCCTTTTTTTAAGGGAATGGACGCGGCTTCGATCCATGAACTCGCCGAATCAGCAATGCTGGTTTCGTTTCAGGAAGGGGAGCTGATTTTTCGCGAGGGGGATATGGCGAACCGATTTTATCTGATTCGCGACGGTAAAGTGGTTTTGGAGGCCTCCAGGCGAGATGAAGCGCCTATTTGGATCGGAGAAATACACGCCGGCGATGTCCTTGGGTGGTCCTGGCTTTTTCCGCCTTATTATTGGCACTTCGACGCACGGGCCCTGGAGTCGACCAAAGCGATCTTCTTCTACGGAACGCGTTTGCGGGAACAATGCGAACAGGATCATTCCTTTGGCTATGAACTAATGAAACGCACCGCGGAAGTGGTCATCAACCGGCTTCAGGCCGAGCGCAAACGTTTGTTGGTACTCGCCCGCACAGCATCCGATTGAGGGCGGCGGGAAGCTAACTCGCAGGAAGTTTCAATCCAATGAGGCTGAAGGCTTAAGAAAAAGGGCGGTAGACCTACAAAAACCTGCGAAATTGCCTCCGGCTCCTTTCAGGTTTTGCCCTAGAGACTAACAATGGTTTGAGGCATATTTAAGTAGATGCACCCCGTGGTGTGACTCGCGTCGTATGAGCAATTTCTCCGTGACAATTAAAGAGAATGCTGCGTCCCCTCAATTAACCACATCCATGTCGCAACCAAACGGATCCCGCACTTTAAAGGTCTTGTTGCTGGAAGACGTCGTCAGTGACGCCGAACTGGTCCAGCGAGAACTGCGCAAAGCCAATCTCAGTATTGAGACCCGGTGCGTGGAAACGAAGGACGATTACCTTCGCACGCTCAACGAATTTTCACCGGACATTATCCTGTCCGACTACAACATGCCTCAGTTCAACGCGATGGAGGCTTTGCGTCTGTTGAAGGAGAGCGGCGCCGAAACGCCTTTTGTTCTGGTTACCGGAACTCAGTCAGAAGAAGTTGCCGTTCAGTGCATGAAGGAGGGAGCGGACGATTATATCCTCAAGACCTCACTTAAACGTCTGCCTTCCGCTGTCTGTAACGCCATTGAAAAAAGAGAATCCCGGCGTCAACGGCAACATGCGATGCGGGCGTTGCAAAAAAGTGAGGAGCACTTTCGATCCCTCATTGAAAACGCGCTGGATATCATCGTGATTTTGAATCCCGATGGCAGTTTTCGTTACGCCAGTCCCTCCGTGAAAGTTCTTGGTTATACGCCGGAAGAATTAGTCGGGCGCAGCCTGTTCCATTTTGTTTCACAGGACGATGTGCAGGAAGTCTCCGGCATTTTTCATCGGATTCTGGAAAACGTTGAGACGACTCAGGTCATTGAGTTTCTGTTTCGTCACAAAAATAATTCGTGGCGTGTGTTGGAAGCTTTCGGCAAATGCATTAATGCCAGGACACCAGCGATCGGGATAGTTATCAATGCGCGGGACGTTTCGGAACGAAAGGAAGCCGAGGCAGAAATTGAAAAGCTCGCCGCTTTTCCGCGGTTGAATCCGAACCCGATTTTTGAAATTTCAGTTGATGGGCGTGTGAATTATTTCAATAACTCCGCCGCGGAATTGGCGCGAGGAATGGGAATCGGTCCGGCGGAGATTTTACCAAGTGACACTTTGATCTTCGTTCAGGAAGTGTTGCGTTCGGGTAAAAGCGTTTCCCGCGAAGCGACCACCGGCAATCGTATCCTCGCCTGGTCATTCTTTCCGTTGATCACTCGGCAGGTCGTTCATTGCTATGCTTTTGACATCACGGAACGCGTTAATCTCGAAACTCAATTGCGCCAATCGCAAAAGATGGAATCCATCGGACAACTGGCGGCAGGCGTGGCGCATGATTTCAATAACTTCCTCACCCTCATCCGTGGTTACTCCGGTTTGATCGCGATGAACGACAACCTGCTCGATGATGAAAAGGAAGCCTTGCAGGAGATTTCTGCAGCCGCTGAACGCGCCGCAAATCTGACTCGTCAGTTGCTTACCTTCAGTCGCAAACAGGTGATGCAGCCGCAGGAACTGGAGTTGAACAGCGTGATTAGCGATGTGACAAAGATGCTGCATCGCATCCTTGGGGAAGATATTACCCTCCACTTTAATTACTCCCCGAACCTGCCCCTGGTTCATGCCGATGCCGGGATG
This sequence comes from uncultured bacterium, assembly GCA_966095605.1. Classification (GTDB taxonomy): domain Bacteria; phylum Verrucomicrobiota; class Verrucomicrobiia; order Limisphaerales; family JACDHS01; genus CBHWET01. The sequence continues at coordinate 10,496 of CBHTTJ010000014.1, forward strand.
ATGGAACAGATTTTGTTGAACCTTGCCGTGAATGCACGCGACGCCATGCCTCGGGGTGGTGAGTTGAATATCAGCACAGAAGTCGCACGGATTAATGAGGTGCATGTCCGAAAGAATCCTGAAGCGCGTGTGGGCACTTTTGTTTGCTTGCGGGTCAGCGACAGTGGGACAGGAATCCCACGAGATATCCTCCCCAGAATTTTCGAACCTTTTTTCACCACGAAAGAGGTGGGCAAAGGAACCGGCCTTGGCCTTGCTACGGTCTACGGAATTGTAAAACAACATCAAGGATGGATCGAAGTTCTCAGCGGTGTGGGACAGGGGACGACGTTTCGTTTGTTTTTCCCTGCCACTGCAGTAGAGAGCAGCAAAGTTACTGAAGCCAAACCTCTGGACAATAAAGTGCAAGGAGGGTCGGAAAAAATTCTCCTCGCCGAGGACGAGCCGGAGGTCCGCGTCCTGGTGCGCAATATTCTCAAAAAATATGGCTATCGAATCGTTGAAGCTGCTTCCGGACCGGAGGCTTTAACGATTTGGGAACAATACCATGGCGATTTTGACCTGCTCCTGACCGACATGGTAATGCCGGGGAATATGACCGGACGCGAACTGGCGGAGCAGTTGAAAGCACGGAAGCCAGGCTTGAAAGTGATCTATACGAGTGGCTACAGCGCTGAAACCCTTGGTTCTGATTTTGTGATTAAACGGGGAATCAATTTCCTGCCAAAGCCGTATCAGCCACTGACCCTTGCCAAAACGGTTCGCGATTGTCTGGACTCATAAAAAATTTCCACTCCTTTAAGAATATTTCAAAGCAGTTTTTGCGGATCTACTTCAACTGCCAGGCCTGTCCCGTTCGGAACGTTTAGCCGTCCTGAGTTTTCTGGAAAAGGTTTCGTTAAAATGCTGCCGCAAAGATATTGCGGGCCGTTTAAAGCCGCAGCGAATTTCAGTCCGTAAGCTCCATACAAAAGTAACGATGCCGCCAATGAAAGATCGGGGTCGGTGAGTCCGCTTCCCAGCCACATTAAACCAGCGTCTTCGATGGTTTCGATTTGCCGACGCGCTTCGTCGATTCCTCCAGCGCGGGAAACTTTCACGGCAATTCCATCAAGACAGCCCAGCTGAATAAATTCTTGCAGCTCCACGTGGGAGACAATTCCTTCATCCATCAAAATCGGGAGCGCGCCTTGTTTTTTAAGACGCTGGTAACCCGTCAGCCGATTTGCCGGCAAGGGCTGTTCGAACACGGGGATGCCGAGATTTGCCAATTGCGGGGCGACTTTCAAAGCCGTGGCTTCATCGTAACCTCCGTTGGCGTCCACCCAGAGAAAAGCCTGCGGAACAAGTTTGCGAATGATTCGGCACGCCTCCAGATCGAATTCGACGTTCGGCGCAATCTTCAAGTTGAAATGTTCATAGCCATGCGTTGTGGCTTCAGCAATTTGTGATTCAATTTCGTCGAGAGATCTTGGATTTAGCGTCCAACTTAACGGGATCGAATCGACCCCCGTTCTGGACCAACGCCGGGAGGCGGGCTGACTCAGACGTTTTCCTGTTAAGTCAAACAGGGCGAGATCAATCCCGGCTTTGCAAATCGGCTGGCCAGTCGAAAAGGAATTGGCGATCACCGCTTTCATTGCTGCGCGAATCGCTTCGCTGTCTGATGGATCCAGGCCCATCAGCATTGGTTTGAGATAGCTGGCGATGGTTGTTCGGACGCTTTCGAGTGTTTCATAACTCCATCGATGAGCGGGAACGCTTTGTCCCCACCCCACCAATCCATTGTCTGTCGTTATCTTGATGACAACAGAAGGACGATCTCCCGGCTGTCCGGTCGGACTTTGGAAAAATTTAAACCACCCTCGCGTTGGGTAATTGACAACAAACGTTTCAATATTGGCGATGCGACAGGAGTTCATTCAGTTTGTTGCGATTTGGATTAGCAAATTCTTGAGGTCTTCTCAAACCTCAAACCGAGATGGGTCGATTTTGATCCGGAAACCTTTTGCAGTCCGAAGTTGTTTTGTTACGTTTGCCGAAACTTCAGTTCGTTATGCAAATCACGAAACAATTGGCTCTCTTCCTTGAAAATACGCCCGGAACACTCGCTCGCGTTTGTGAGGCTTTGGCGGCCGCGAAAATCAATATCTACGCGATTTCTACCAGCGACACAATTGACCACAGCGTCGTGCGCATGGTCGTAAGCGATCCGGGCAAAGCGCTGCAACTGTTTGAAGATCATGGCACGCTGGTGGTGGACGATGATGTTCTCATGATTGAAGGCGACAATAAGCCGGGATCTCTTGCGAAGCTGGCAAACAAGTTGTCGGTGGCAAAGGTAAACATCGAATATGCCTATTGCGCCACTCCACCCGACGCAAAAAAAGGCCTTTTGATTCTGCGTGTTTCCGATCCGAAGAAGGCTATGAAAGCTTTGAATTCATGATGCCGGGTTGCGGAGCGTGAATACCAAGGCGTTCAAAGTAGTTCGCTGGGAATGCGGTGCACGGTCGACAGTGAATGATCTGCTCGCCGGAGAGGAGCCGCTCGAGATTCGGATCGATAACCATTCCGTTGCGGTTACGATGAGGACTCCAGGGCATGACGAGGAACTTGCCGCTGGTTTTTTGTTGTCAGAAGGGCTGATCAAACAACGTTCTGATATCGGAAAAATTGCACCGCATCCGCGGAATGCGGAGAAAAACGTCGTCAATGTTTTCCTCGGTATTGATGTGCCCGCCAAGCGAGAAGAAGTAAGGCGACGTGTTTTTGTTTCGTCGAGTTGCGGATTGTGCGGCAAAGAAAGCATCAACTCCGTTCATCAACATTTTCCTCCCATTAAAAGCGGAGTTTCGATTTTGGCGAAAACGCTTTTACAATTGCCGGAGAAGTTGCGTGAGGCACAAGAGGCGTTCAGTAAAACAGGTGGACTTCATGCCGCCGCCATCTTCGATTTAAGCGGAAAGTTGATTGTCCTGCGCGAGGATGTTGGGCGACATAATGCGGTCGATAAGGTCCTGGGCTATTGTTTTCTGAATGAAATTTTCCCGTTGGATAAATATGTACTGATGGTAAGTGGGCGTGCCTCCTTCGAGATTCTGCAGAAGTCACTGGCTGCAAGAATTCCGATCATTTGCGCCGTATCTGCGCCATCAAGTCTCGCGGTGGAGTTTGCTTTGGAATCGAGACAGACGTTGGTTGGTTTCTTGCGGGGCGAGCGGATGAACATCTATTCGTCGCCGAAGAGAATCAAAACAAAGGATACAAAAAGATAAAAAACCACTGTTCAGATATCACGGCGGAAACGGCGGTGTGTGGCTGAGGATTTCCGCAAGTTCAGCTTCACGGTCGTTTTCGTGATAGCGGCGCGATTCGCGGATGACATCACGGGATACATCTACCCACACTTTTGATTCTTCCCAGCTCACCTTTTGAATCCATTCGGGTGGGATAAGAACTTTTTTTCCCGGCAGCCAATTGCGTGTGCTCACAACCAACTCGCGGATCTTCCAATCGGTATCATCCACTAAAAAATCGACAAGATGGCCGATGTCGCCGTCGCGTGCGTGAAGGTGGTAACCTTCGACTTCTCGGGTGCTGCGAAGATGAGGATCTGTTTTTTTTCTCTGCTGTTCTGGAGTGGGTGTGTTGGGCGGAATGACCATGCCCGGGCCTCCGCCGACCGGCACGCTCCAAAAAATAGGATCCATCCAATAAAAGGGCCAACCGAAGTAGCGGAGATATTCCTCTTCAAGCTGCCGGGACAATGGAGCGTCACTGTCAATGGGCGGGCTTTTCTCCACTTGCTGCATTGTCAGCTGAACATGAAAGATATTCTCGCGGTTATCTATCGTTCCCAAAGCCTGTGGAGAAATGAGAACCTTCCGGCCGGGAAGCCAATGTCCAACATCGGCGACCAGATAGCGGATTCGCCAGGTATGGTCGTCAAAAAACATTTCTCTGGCATGACCGATTTCACCGTCCAACGCCCCGAGTCTGAAGCCCCTCAGATGATTAATACTGCGCAACATAGAAGCCTCCTTGGATAAGGTACGCCAAGGAGGCCGCTGTGCAACCGTCCCGAAGCTCTACTTGGCTATCAACCCCGCCTGCATGAAAGGAAACCAATACGCTTGGCCGAACACCAGAATCCCAACCATCATCGCGAGGGCAAGACTGTGAAAGAAGACGTAACGAAGAATCTCGCCTTCGTGTCCGTACCAATTCGTTGCCGTGCTCGCGACGACAATGCTTTGGGCGTCAACCATCTTGCCCATGACGCCGCCGGAGCTGTTGGCTGCGGCCATAAGAGTTGGATTCAGATGCAATTGTTGCGAGGTGATTTTTTGTAGCCCGCCGAAAAGAACGTTCGAGGCCGTATCTGAGCCCGTTAAGGCGACACCCAGCCATCCGAGCATTGTCCCAAAAAACGGATAGAAGACCCCGGTTTTTGCCATGGCCAACCCCAGGGTGGCGTCGGTGCCCGAATACTTAGTCACGTAACCGAGAGCGAGCATTGCGGCGATAGTCATCAACGAATAGCGGACGCGCCATGCGGTTTGACCGTAGATTCTCAGAAGTTCAGCGGCAGAAAACTTCATGATGAATCCAGCAAAGACTGCGGCGAGTAGAATGCCTGTGCCGGTCGCTGAAAGCCAATTAAGCGAAAAAATGGCTTTTTCCGGCGGTGCGTTGATTGGTGCGACTGGAGGTGAACGCAAGACCACGTTGTGCAATCCCGGAACCGGCCAATCGAATTTGCCGAAGCCACCATTAAAAAGGTCCTTGATCGATGGAAAACCCCAGATGAAAACAAAAACAGTGAGTAATATCCATGGTGTCCAAGCGCGAATGACCTCTTCACGTGGAGCTTGAGCGTTGGAAGTTGTTTCCATTTTTTCTTTGTCCAGGTTCCAAATGGTTTTTGGCTGCCAGAACTTTAAAAGAATCACGACCGCGATAATCGATGAAAGAGAGGCGATAATGTCGACAAGCATCGGCCCGTGGAAGTTCGCGACGAGGAACTGTGGAATCGCGAACGACAGTCCGGCGACCAACGCAGCCGGCCAGACGCCGAGCATGCCGCGAAATCCAGCCATCGCCCAGACCACCCAGAACGGAACAATCAGGGAGAAGAAAGGAAGCTGTCGTCCGACCATCGCTGAGAGATCTTTAGCGTCGATTCCGGTGACCCCGGCAAGAGCAATGATGGGGGTCCCCAGCGCGCCGAATGCGACTGGCGCGGTATTGGCGATCAAGGAGAGTCCGGAAGCATGAAGCGACCGAAACCCAAGTTGGATCAGCAGCGCTGCTGTGACGGCGACGGGAGTTCCAAATCCCGCGGCTCCTTCAAAGAATGCTCCGAAAGAAAAGGCGATGAGGATCACCTGAATTCTCGGGTCGGGGGCGATGGAAGCGAGGCTGCCGCGTAAAACATCGAACAAGCCGCGGTTTACCGTGAGAGAATAAAGGAAGATCAAATTCAAAATGATCCAGCCGATTGGGAAAAGTCCGTATGCCGCGCCGTAGACAGTTGTCGCGGTTGCAGCGGAAAACGGCATTTTAAATAAACCCACCGCGAGAACAAATGCGACGATCAGGCCCAGCAGGGCTGCAAGATGAATGCGCATCCTGGCAATGGCGATTGATCCCAGCAACACGACGATAGGAAGCGCCGCCGCGAGCGTCGAAAGCACAGGATTGTGCAGCGGGTCATAATTCTGCATCCAGGTTTGCATGGGAATGCGAAGAGTTAGCCAAAGTGGACGCGGCTTGGGAACTCAGAACTTCTTATTTTCGCACGGAATCGGTTAACCAGGATAGGTAACGCCTGCTGCCGCCGGTGATGGGCCAGTAAACAAATTCAGCGGTGTCATAAGGATGATTCGCGAGAATAAGCTTTTCCAGAGCAACGACTTTTTTTGGGGTCGTCTTTAGAATCAGTAACAGCTCGCCGCCCCGCTCAATCTTATCCTGCCACCAATAGTGCGATTCAATTTTGGGAACAATATTGGCACACGCGATCAGGCGCGCTTCCAGTGCCAGGGAGGCCAGACGACGTGCGGTTTTTAAATCCGGAGCCGTGACGAAAGCGATGACGTGAGCGGTGGTCTTCATTGAGGAAAAGAGAATATTCTGCGGCGAAATGGATCAAGGGGAATCTCTCATAAGGCATTCCTGTTTTCCTGTGAGCAAGTAAATCTTGAATTCATTACCCCAATGCAGAAGATGATATGTCCCTTGCACGTCAGTATGAACAACGCAACGTCGTCTTATCGTCTCAAAAATTTAATCGCTGGTCTGATTTTTCCCTTTTTCAGTTTTTCAGCTCTCTCTGCCACCCTTGATTTCGGAGTCGATCCCGAACATCTCGGAACGGGCGAATGGGTCTACGTCATGAAGGATTGCGTCAAGCAACTTGGGGGCGCGGCGGAAAATGTCAATGACGCCCCGAGCATGTTCAAATTCTTCAAAAAACATGACATTGATTTCATCGCCGTAAAAGCTGGAACCGGTGCGAAAGATTTTCCCACGGCGGAAGCTCCCCAGTTCACACCCGAGCTCGTGAAGCAGGCGCACGAAGCAGGTTTGCGGATTTTTGGTTACACGCGCTCCGATGGCAAAGATGTGACCGGGGAAATTGCGCTGGCCTGCAAAGTCAATGCGATGGGTGCCGATGGATTTATCATTGATGCCGAAGCAGAATGGGAAGCTTCCCGCCTTGATGATCGCGGACCGCGCCTGGCGATTCAATTGTGCCAGGGGATTCGCGCGGCTTATCCAACGCGTTTCCTGGGACATGCGCCGATGCCGATCATCAGCAAGCACTCATCCTTCCCCTATAAAGAATTTGGTCGGTATTGCGACGCCACGATGCCGCAGGCGTATTGGAAAAGTATCGGTGTCAGTCCCAAGCGCATGGTCGAATGGATGGAAAATGAATGGCACGCCTTCAACAATTCGCTTTCGGGGGATTGGAAGCAGGCAATTAAACCATTGGCCCCCATTGCGCAGGCGTGGAGCCCGACCGCGGATCGCATTTTGCGCGGCGCGGAAATTTTACAATTCGCGAATGAACTGAAGGCCGTGAAAAATCCCGCGTCACCGACCGGTTACAAAGGCATTAGCTACTGGCGTTGCGATTTGCATTCGAAAGGAATGTGGAAAGCGATCCGCCGCGTGAATATTCTAAAAAATCATCCGACCGATTTGGATGATGATGAAAAAGCGGACCTGCTCGCTCTGGAAAAGATAAATCCTGCCGCTTCGCAAAGCGCGACCGATGTCATCATCGACAACAATAGCGATAACGCGACTTTTGAAGGAAAGTGGTTCCCGGGCAAAATGAAACCGAATCGTTTCGGTTCGAACTACGAATGCATCGCCACCGTCGCTGGTGAACCTACTGGCAAAGCAACTTTTCGCCCTAAGATAACCAAAGCTGGGAATTACGACGTATACGTCTGGTATCCGAACGAGTTGGAAAAGTCCGGCAAAGTCACTTACACCATCGCTCACCAGGGCACGACGGAGCAGGTGACAATCGATCAAACAACCAATGGCGGCCAGTGGGTGCTGATCGCGAGTGAGAAATTTTTCGACGCAGGAACCGAGGGGTATCTTTCCTTCCAAAATAATCTCGGGAACAACAAATCCATTATCGTCGCGGATGCCGTTCGTTTTCGTCTGAGCGTGTTGCCCGACCAGGCGGCTCCGTCCAAGGAAAGTATTGAGGCTGCCCAGAATGGCGCACCGACTCCGGCGACTGTTGATGCTCCTGTTCCCGCTCCTGCCCCGGCAGTTGCTCCTGTGCCTCCACCAGCGCCGCCCGCACCAACGCCAACACCAGCGCCTGTTGTGACAGCAAAACCGGCGGTAGAACCGGAAGTAAAGAAACCGGCTCCAGCGGTCACTGCCAATCCGGGGATTGTTGTCGCAAAAGCGGAAATTATTATCAAAGCGACCGATCCGCAGGTGACTTACACCGGGAACTGGCACGTGGGAAGAATGGGATCTGGTTATTTCACCACCGATTATCGATGGGCAAGCACCACGGAAGGTGAAGCCAATGCGACGGCGGTGTTCACGCCGGACATTCCGGTCGCGGGTGGTTACAATGTCTATACGTGGCATACCGTCAGCACGAACCGTTCAAAGAACGCGCGCTGGGAAATTTCTTCCGCCGACGGATTTGAGTCCGGCCGTGTGAATCAACGTCAGCACGGTGGGCGCTGGATTCTCCTCGCGAAGAATAAACAGTTTGCCGCCGGGAAGTCTGGTTACATCAAGCTTACGAACAATACGGGCGAGCGCGGTGCGGGCGACAATATCATTATCGCCGATGCCGTACGCCTGGTTTTGAAATCGCAGGACAAGGAGGAACCGATCGAAGCGCCGACAGAAAAAACTCCGGTTAAAGCTCCAAACAAGGCTGCAAGTGAAACCGCCGCGAAGTTCGCCGAAAGCGAACGCGATATTCTTTTAGACAATTTAAATCCTGAAGTGACGTTCGAGGGGAAATGGAATCCAGAGAGCCTGGTTGGCTGTTTCGGTGCGGATAGCTTGCTCGCCAGAACCTCGACAGGCAATGCCACGGCTTCGGCCGTTTTTCGTCCAACGATCAATGTCGCTGGCGAATATGATGTCTACGTCTGGTATCCGCAGAATCCCAACAATTCTACGAACGCGCAGTGGCTGGTTTCCTGGGAAGGCGGCAACGCCATGATCAGCGTTGATCAGACGCGTGACGGCGGTAAGTGGGTATTGCTCGCGAGCGCCAAACCATTCGCTCGCGGCAATGGCGGTACGGTCACGTTGTTCAACGATACCAGTGATGCCATTCATCAACGTCGTGTCGTAGCTGACGCCGTGCGCTTCCGATTGCGAAGCAGCAGCGGGAACGTTTCGACTAGTCGTTAAACGGCGACGACCCGCAGATCTTCTCTGGTGATTGTCCCTGGATGCGAAGCGCGCGCAGGCTCAACGAGTCGTGACGTTTGGCCAGGCGTTTTCCGCTTTCATCGTGGAGCAGGGGGCAATGGTAGAAATCCGGCACGGAGTACTTCAAGGCGCGGTAAAGTAGAATCTGTCGCGCCGTGGAAAGAAGCAGGTCTGCGCCCCGAACAACTTCTGTAATTTGCATTGCAGCATCATCCGTGACGACGGCGAGTTGATACGAGGGAATGCCGTCGTGGCGCCACACCACGAAATCTCCGAAATCACGTCCTGCAACATACGATTGCTTTCCGCAACCTCCATCGAGAAACGAAATTTCTTCGTTGTCCGGGACATGGAAGCGCCACGAAACTTTTGTTCCCGGAGCAATGTCGTTCAATGTTTTTTTTCGGCACGTGCCAGGATAGATCGGTTCATCATCCGCGGCGTGTGGCGCTGTCACGGCGCGTTGCACATCCTGTCGCGAACAGGTGCAGGGGTAAATCGTTCCGCTTTTTTGAAGTTGAGTAAAGGTGTGTCGATAAATTTCGAGTCGCTGGCTTTGTGAATATGGCCCAAAAGGACCGCCACAATCTGGTCCTTCCTGCCATCTGAATCCGAACCAGTGCAAATCTTCAATCATCGCCGTGACGAACTCCGGCTTGCAGCGAGCAGTGTCCAAATCTTCGTTGCGCAAAATCATTTGGCCGCCGCGAGCCAACGCCCGTTCCTGTGCGATCCAAAATGTGCGCGCGTGTCCGAGATGGAGATAACCTGTCGGCGACGGAGCAATTCGGCCGCGATAAAGTGAAGAGCCACTCATCACGCCGTCTTCTTTGCGATCAGGGTCATCCGTTGCCACCACCAGACAATTTTTCCGTCTTCGGTGCCAACGTTGAAAAGTTTGCGCGCCGACTCCGGGGCAGTGCGAATCAGTTCCAAAACTTTTTCGCGATTCTCCGGTGTGGTGGCAGCAGTTTCGAAATACCAGTTCAAATCCGGCTGTTTGAATGGGATCAATTTGAGGTCCTGCACCGTCAAGCCATTCTGCGTGCACAGTTTGCGCCACGTCGCCGGCACGAGGAAACGGTTGTGGCTTGGATCGCGAAATTTTTCCACCGCATGCGCCCAGGCTTCCGCTTCCGGTTGGTCATCGGCAACCGTCCCGTCGATCACGAGAAAATATCCGCCGGGTTTCAACACGCGCGCTGTCTCCGCAATAAATTTTTCCGGCGCACTGAAATGATGCGCAGCCACCCGGCAGGTCACGAGATCGAAACTCTCATCGGGATTCGGAAATTCCTCCGCGGCGTGTTGTTGCGTTTTGACAGTGAATCCCCGTTCCGCCGCCAGCTCGGCGGCGCGATCCAGCATCGGTCTGGCGATGTCGGACAACGTGACGTCGTAACCCTGTTCGGCAAGAAAAACACCGGTGTGTCCGGCGCCGGTGGCGATGTCCAACGCCTTGGCCCCCTTTGGCAGCGGAATCTTCTCCACGGCTTCGCGGACATCTCCAACGTTTTGCAGAATGTGTCCTTTGCCGTAGCGATGGCTTTGTTTTCCGAACTGTTCCTGGGCGGCGCGTTGAACCTCGTCGAGCTTCATGTCCCCACAATAGGCGGAATTATTCCAGTTTCAACAAAGCACCGGCGCCCGGAGCGACCCACACCTGTTCGCCTTCGAATGCAATCGGTTGCCCGGTATAAGGCGAAATCAACTTCACCGCTTTCGGCGATTTCCGAAATTCGGGCCAGCCGACCGCCGACTTCGTGACGTTTTTGTTGACGACCATCACGTAACGCGTGCCGTTGGTATGCGTGAAATCGCCCACCGCAAAGTCCGCGCCCATATTTGCGACCAGACTGTTCGTCGACGGACCGTGACAACCATTGGGGATCGAACCAAAGTGATAAACATCGTCCGACGTCAAATCGAGCAGAGTAGGGGCGAGTTTCTGGATTTGCAGATTCACATTTTGCAGCCAGCCCCAGGTTGGGGTTGGATTGCCGAATTGATCGATCGGTGCGCCGCGATAATTTCCCACCTGCGGCGCGAAATAGGTGAAGTAAGCCAGACCTCGCGCGCCACTCGCCAGACTGCTGTAAACCTCGAACCGCAAATCGGCCGCGCTCGGTTCGCGATAATTAAAATGCGCAACCGACAACACAATGTTCCAGAACGGTAAATTGTATTTCTTCGACGCCACGCGCATTTGTTCGAGATTCCGCCAATATCCTTCGCGCAACGATCCATCGTCCATGAGGGCGTAGTGATCGTAGCTGAGTTGCTGGGGGTGACACGCAGCGACAAATTTCTCGAGGTATTCTTCGTAGCTGGACGCCGCGAGCTGCCAGTTCTCAGCGTAATTGGGGAAGAGATTGATATAGGCCCACTTATCGGGCGCGAGTTCATGCACAACTGAAGCCACCGAGCTCAAGCCGGGAAAGAACGTGGTGGGCGGTTCATCGCGGAGGTAATAACCGTAGACTGCCGGATTTTTCGCGAGCGGTTTGATCGCCGCGACCACGTTGCTTCGTGCAACCTTCGGATCGACTTTAGTCCAGTCGTAGTTATAAATTTTCGGGTCCTGCACGATTCCTTTGAGCCCCGCAGCTTGAAGTGTCTTGAGCGTGGCTGGTGCGGCAAAGCCCGCGACCGTGAAACCGCACTCTTTGATTTTCTGCACCACCTGTTTATCATTGGGAACATAGTTCCACGGCATCACCGGGAAAAACTTTTCCGTCGATTCCTTTACGGCGTGGACGGAAGGCGGCGACCACAGCAAGGACAAGGCGATAGCAGTCAGAAAACGGGATTGCATGCAGCGACTCTGGAAACCGGCCGAGAAAAAGAACAGCGATTTCTTTTGAGAATGCTAACAGGCGTTTGTGCGCAACCGCCGGGTTAGATGAATTCAGCCGCACCGTCGCCGCTTCACAGCTAAGTTTCGACACATTTGGCCCAGTCTTCTTTTAGATTCGACAAAATGCTGTCGTTTTGCGATGAAGACTTATCCGGTCATCCGAGGTGCTTCATCAGGAAGGTTGATTTGGATCATGGTCCGGGTCGGAAAATCTGAGCAGAAAAGGCCTTATCAATATGAAAAAACTAATCCCCTTGTTATTCGTTGCGGTTCTCGCGGTCCTGCAAACCGGCTGTGTCGTTGGACGACGCACCATGGATTTGCCGATACCGACATTCCAGGCGTTTGGAAAAGGCAAGGGAACGATCGCCGTCACGACGGTCACGGACGATCGCAAGTTCCAAAACAAACCGAGCGATCCGTCGACGCCTTCCATCGATGGAGACGTGAATTCGATGTCTGCTCAGCAGAAATCCATGATGATCGGTCGTCAAAGGAACGGCTTCGGCAAAGCGCTGGGGGATATCGCTCTTCCTGCGGGTGATTCTGTGCAGAAGAAAACTAAACTGCTGGTGGAAGAAGCCTTGCGGGCGCGGGGCTACACAGTGACCTCAGGCGCGAGCAGCCCCAACACGGCTTCAATTTCCGTCGATGAATTTTGGGCATGGTTCTCGCCGGGCATGTGGACGTTATCTTTCGAAGCGCGGATTACCTGTGCCTTGACGCTAAGAAAAGATGGCCACTCCGAGACAGTAACGGTGCGAGGTTATGGTTTGAACCACGGACAGGTCGCCAAAGATGCCAATTGGCAACAGGCCTACGATCGAGCTTTCAAGGATTTCGTCCTTAACTTGCAGGCACAACTGGATAAAACGCAATTTTAATCTGACTTAGTCTTACGCAAAAAACGGTTCAAAACGTTACTGGTCATTTTCGAAACGGTTTTGTCGACCAGAATACTCGCGGGCCACGTGATCGAACCCACCGAAAAAACGGCACCCCGACTTTTGGTTTCGAAGAAAACAATCTCCGCGCCGCCCTCGTTGATATTCATTCCTCGCGCGAGGAGGATGGCATCTTCCGGTGATGAGGCGGTGCGTTTGTCGGTTTCATGCCCTGACGCGCCGCCGGGACACCGTTCATGCAGGCTCTTTTGACCAAACACAGCGCCGTTCTTCAAACCGGTGCCGGAAAAGATCCAATGATCTGCTTTGGATACGCGGTAGGGTGCGGACGTCGCGCAACCCGGTTCCGTGAAGACCACGCCGAGTAACTGCGCAGGCGATTCTACTTTGTGATGAAAGCGGCATTCGAATTTTTTGCACGTATCCGGGTCCACGAACTCCAATGCGCCAGTGGGATTAGGTAACCATGTCTTGCAGCGCATCGTGGCCGCGTTCGTTAACTCCACTTCGCAATCGATGCCGTTTCCGCCGAGATAAAGCAACTTGCCGCCACGTTCGAAAACCCATTTCTTTACGCGCAGGTAAGCGTCCTTCGACCAATATTCCGGGTGCGTGCTGATGATCAGGGCTTCGTAGGCGTCGAGATCGAGTTGGCCTGCGTGAAGTTGGTAATCAGAATAAAAATCGTAGTCGAAGTCCTCCCGTTCGAGCCAGCCCAACAGCCGCCATTCGGCCTCCGCGAGATGACACGACTGACGTCCGCGAATCGGATCATTTAGTTCCACCTCTTTCGGGATATGATTGAATGGCTCCGGCCGATCAAATGACAACGGAGCGTATTCATGATCGCGAGCGCTCCAGATGCTCAGCTTTTCCGTGTAACGCGAAAGGTCGAGGCGAGCATTGATGGTTGGTTGCTTCGGCAGTCGCGTTGGGTTGATGTAATTGCTACGACCACCGAAATTGTTATAGGCGTTCCAGGTATTCGTCGAAGCGATTACCGCAATTTTTGCCTTAGGCGTTTTCGGTGCAACGACCCACGGGAAACTCAGAAATTTTCCGGACGAGGTCTCGACATGGAAATAATAGAGACCCGACCTTTCAGGGGCGGTTACTAATTGCGATTGGCAAAAACATTGCAGGCAATTGTCATGGTCCGCTTCGTGTGCTGCACAATCCCCCGCTGGTTTAAATTTTTTCGAGTAACCCAAACGATTCCACCTCGCACCGGTTTGCGTGAAATCGCCATCTGGCAATATCTGAAGGTTTGGAAGTGGACCGTGCTCATCATACCAACCGATCGTCTGGATCTGTTCCTTCTTTTTCCCGTAACGCCAAAGCGAGATGAAATACGGTTCGGTCGAATGCACACGAAATTCCGATTGCTGGCCCGAATGCACCCATTTTGGCCATGCGTAACCAAATAGGTTATCGGAGAGCAAGCGAAAGTGATGCGTGCTGCTGCTTTTAACGTCGACTATCACCCACTTGGAACCAAAGCCGCGTTTGCAAAGGGTCACGCGATAGGGGCCTTCAGAAATTTCCGCATCGACCGCGCCGCGCGGCGACGAACGTACGACTGCGACGGTTTTGCCGTCTCGTTCGAATTCCACAACAACGTCGCAAAGGGCGGAATAGTTCTCATCACTGACATATCCGATACGCATAAAACAGATTAAATAATGTTCGCTTTTGTTGACTGCCTTCTACACATTTTGTGCACATTTATGGCCGAAAGAACACAGGCTGAAGAAGCTTACAAGGAACTGAGCCATCGTATTCTGGTTCAGGAAATCGAGCCGAATGAACGCATCAAGGAAGAATTTTGGGCGACACGCTTGAACGTCAGTCGCGCGGCGATCCGCGAAAGTCTCACGCGTTTGCTTGGCGAAGGGATGGTGCGCAGCGGCGAAAAAGGCGGTTTCTTTGCCAGTGAGTTGAGCGACGAGGATATCCGGGAAGTGCGGGAGGTGCGCGAGATCCTCGAGACCGGGGCCTTTGCCCTGGCCTGTGATCGAATTACCGCGCAGCAACTGAATGAAATTAAAGAAACGTGCGATGACTTCGCCAATTTCGTGAAAAAGAACTATCTCGCGAGTGCGCACGAAGCGGATTTGCGTTTTCACCAGCTGCTGGTCACGGCGGCGGGCAATGATCGCCTGGCCCAGTTGTATCATCGCTCTCACATTCCGTTGTTTCTTCGCAAACAGGCCCGTCCGATGGCCAAGATCGAAGAATACATGCAAACGGAGAAGGACCACCGCGCCATTTACGAAGCGTTGCGCAAGCGGGATAAAAAGGCGGGCGTTGAGTTGTTGCGGGCTCATTTCAGTCGTGGCGCGAAGGAAGCGCTCTCGAAAGAGTAACCAAACCGGTCATAACACACCAAAACGATCGTAGACTTCCCGTAAGGTTTGTCCCTTCAACAGCGCGGCCCGTGAGGCGTTTTCCTTTCCGACTTTTTCTTTCGCGAGGCGAATCACTTCTTCTTCGACTTCGCGTGGGATCACGACGACGCCATCGAAATCAGCGAAAACCAGTTCGCCCGGTTTTACGAGAACATCACCACAACGAACCGGCACGTCATAAGCCATTACGCGACCACGGCCTTTGCTGTCGAGCGGCCGGATGCCGGTGTGGAAAATTGGAAAGCCCATTTTCATGATCTTTTTGCAGTCGCGGATCAGGCTGTCGCAGACGCAACCGACCGCGCCGTTTCGCTTGGCGACCGTGCTCATCAATTCACCCCACGGCGCATTGGTGAGACCGGCATCGGTGGAATGGACCGCGACATCGCCGCTTTTCAATGAGTCCATTGCATCGATTTCCAGACCGTATGGATCTTCGTCGACAACGTAATCCGTTTCCATCCAGCGAAATGTCCTAGCGCGTCCGACGATGATACAACTTTCCGGATCAAGGGGTCGGAGTCGTTGGTGCATCGCCTGGTGGTGATAGCCAATAGAATCGAGAATGTCGCAGACTGCGGGTACGTAGAGGTGTTTGCGAATCCAGGAAAATTGTTCAGCATCCTGACGGTTGGAGGGAATAGCTCCATTGCGATGGGACTTCAGGCGAGTGGATGGTGAGGTCATAAGCTGTATATTAGTTTCCGGCGTAGGCGACGACATCGACTTCGTACTTCACGATGTCACCGAGACAACCGATCAAAGTCGTGCGGGCGGGAAAAGGTTCTTTAAAATATTCACGGTAAATACGGTTGTGTGCGTCCCAGTCTTCTTTTTTTGAGAGATAACAACGGACTTGAACCACACGAGAAAAGTCGAGACCAGCAGCACCAAGAACGCGACGAATATTTTCGTAAGTGCGACGCGCTTCGTTTTCAAACGTATCGGGAATCAGTTTTCCGTTTTCATCCGCTGACGCCATTCCGGAGACGAAAACAAAATCGCCCGCGCGAATCGCGGGAGAGAAGGGGAGTGGGCTCTTGATCACTCCCTGGCCGTGGATAGGTTCGATAAAGGGTTTCATTCAATTTTCAAAAGGACGCCCTGGCCCGGCGCCAGAAAGAAATAAGGCGTGGGGAATTTGTTAATCTTCCCAGTTACCGACGAGACATAGGCCAACGACTTGGGTGGCCCGTTGAATTCAGGAATACACTGTGCGGACTGCTTTAAACTTTTATTCACCACGAGCGCAAAGCGCGCACCGTCTTCGTGAGTAAACTCGCCTACGACATATTCGCCTTTTGGAATCGTTTTGATCAGCGCACTTGAACCTGGACCGTGATTGCGTTCTGGGACGGAGCCGATGTGATAAACATCATCGAAACGCAATTCCAAATAAACCGGGGCGATATTTTGGACATGGTGATTGACGTTGCGCAGCCAATACCAAGTCGGAGTTTTTTCGCCGAATTCGTCGAGTGGACCATTGCGGAAGTTTCCGAGGTCTGGCGCATTCAGGATCGGCAGTTCTTTCGAGCAGAATTTATAATAAGCAATTCCGTGTGCACCGTAAGCAAGCGACGCCCAAACCTGCAACCGAATATCGGCCTCCGTTATTTCGCGATAACCCCAATGCGGCGAGGTAAGGACAATATTCCAAAGTGGGAGCTGGTGTTCGTGGGCCAGACTTCCGGCCTGGGCGATCGTGGACCAGAAATTTTTCCCGATCTCTCCCTCCTTCAGTAACGAATATCGATCATAGGAAACGGCGTCGGGTTTGCAAATCGTGATGAAATCTTCAAGGTATTTATCGTAATTGGTCCCGGTGCCTGGAAATAAATTGATGTAGGGCCATTTTCCGGGAGCGAGTTTTTTAACGGCAGCCACCGCTTTGCCTAGCTCCAGAAATTCAGTCGCACGGGGTTCGTCTTTGAGGTGATAACCCATTACCGCCGGGTGTTTTCCGATTTTGCGCGCCAGGGCCGGAAGATTCTTCCAAACGGCTTCTCCATCGAAAGGTTGCGCCCAGTTCGTCCCGGAAATGCTTTCATCAAAGACGATGGCTTTGAGTCCGAACTTTTGGCAGGCGTCGAGCATGTTGGGGCGAACAAATGCGATGGAGGTAATTCCGCAGTCGCGCATGTTTTTCAAAGTTTCATTGTTGTCCGCGTAATCCCACGCCATCAGAGGAAATATCTTGTCACATCGGGCGATGTTCGTGCCGAGCCAGATTGTGAAAAATGTTAGCCAAATCGTGCAGTGGAATCTCGACTTCATTGTAAAATCACCACGCAGTCCACCCGCCATCAACACAGTGCGTCTCGCAATTGACCATCGCGGCTTCTTCGCTCGCGAGGTAAACGGCGGCGGCTGCGATATGCTCGGGCTTTGCAAGTTCGCCACAGGGAATCTTTCCCAGGACGAAACCGCGAAACTCGGGATTCTGCAGGCGCGCACGGGTCAGGTTGGTTTCGACAAACGTCGGCGCGATGGAGTTCACGGTAATGCCATGTTTAGCCCACTCAACGCCGAGCGTCCGAACGAGTTGGATCACTGCGCCTTTTGTGGCGCAGTAAACCGGTTGACCGGGAATGCCGATCAAGCCGGATTGACTGGAGATAAAAATAATCCGTCCCCATTTCCTCTCGATCATTCCGGGCGCAATCTTTTGTGCGAAGAGAAATCCTCCCCGGACGTTCGTGTTGAAATGGTCATCCCAATTATCAAGGGTGACATCAAGGCCTCTGGCGGGTCGATTGATACCAGCATTATTAACGAGGATGTCGATCTTGCCGAAGTGTTCTTCGGCTCTTGTAACCGCAGTGGTGATCTCGTTGGGTTCGCGGACGTCGACGCTAAGTTGGAGAGCGTCGCGTCCGTGACTTCGAATAGCCTCTTCAGTCTCAGCAAGTCGCTCAAGGTTTACGACATCGGCACCGGCGCGGGCGAGAGCAATGGCTATCGACTGGCCGATGCCGGTGGCAGCACCGGTAACGAGAGCGACTTTGCTGAGGAGTTCGAACATGCCTATTGCTTTCCGGCGTATCGATCAACACGCACTCGTGCGGTGAGGGCGTGGGCGAGCATGCGTTCGATGTTGCATTGACGCTCGGTCACTTCGCCAACTTCGCGGCTGGCGGCGGGTGTCATGCGTTGATAAGTCACGGTTTTCAGGAATTTCCCAACCCAAACCCCGCCGGTGTAACGGGCCGCGCGGCTCGTCGGCAAAATGTGGTTCGTGCCGATGGATTTATCCCCGTAAGCCACGGTGGTTTCTTCACCGATGAAAAGAGAGCCGTAATTGGTCAGGCGATCGAAATAGAACGCCATATCTTCGACATGCAGTTCGAGATGTTCGGGCGCGTAATCGTCCATCAATGTGATAGCTTCCTCCGCGTTGGCCGCGACATGAACGATACCGTTGTCGCGCCACGAAAGTGCGGCGATATCACGTGTTGGTAACACCGCGAGTTGCTTCTCGACTTCGGCGATGGCCTTTTGGGCAAAGCTTTCGCTTAAACATATAAGGTAAATGCCACTGTTCGGATCGTGCTCCGCTTGTCCGAGCAGGTCACAGGCTACGAGTGCCGGATCCGCTGAGTCATCCGCGATAATCGCGACTTCCGTGGGTCCAGCCAAAAGATCAATGCCGCAACGCCCGAAGAGTTGTCGTTTCGCTTCGGCGACAAATTTATTTCCGGCACCGCAAAGAATGTCGACCGGACGAACATCGCCTAAACCAAATGCCATCATTGCAACGGCGGGAACCCCGCCGAGAATGAAAATGCGGTCAGCTCCGGCTTTCTTCATCGCATTGATGGTCGCGGGAAAGAAGCCTTCTCCTTTGACGGGCGGCGTGCACGCGGAGACGTTTTTTACGCCGGCTACTTTTGCAGGAATGATGCTCATCTGCGCAGAGCCGAACATCGGGTAACGTCCGCCAGGGATGTAACTGCCGACCGCGTTAACGGGAATATGTTTGTGTCCGAGCAAAACGCCGGGGCGGATTTCCGTTTCGAGCGGAAGAAGTGTTTTGAGCTGGGCCTGGGCGAAACGACGCACGTTGCCCTGGCAATAGTCGGTATCCTTCACCACCTGTTCAGGCAATGAATTGATGACTTTGTTGATTTCGTCTTCGCTCAGTTCAAAGCTCGCCGGAGTCCAGCTGTCAAATTTTTCGCTGTAACGACGCACGGCATCCATGCCATTGCGTTCGAGGTCCAGCAACATTTCGGAGACGATACGAGCGGTTTCCGGATCTTTTTCGAAAAGACGATGACCACCATTTTTAATAATCTTCATTTTTCAGTATTAATTTTTTTGAGAACGATCTGCGAAATACACCTGTAGATCGGTGGGAGTTGCCAGATCATTGACCTCAATCGTCTCGTCTGAGAAGGAAATTCTGCACAGCGAAGATGTCTTCACCGCGCTGATTTGACGCATCTGCGGATCGCGCAAGCGGATACAAATTTTTGTCGGGGTACGACGGGTGGGCGGATCTAAAGTGATGCGCGCATAGCCGTCGGCCAACGCATGGATTTCATAACTGACCTCGCCGAATTCCGTGGGGGCCTTTTTGACACGAATGTCCTTACCTTTTTCCAACCACGCCCGCGGAATCCCTTTGGCGATCCAGAGAACGTTTCCATCCTCGTGCAATAAGATATTCCGCAGCAGACGCAATTGCTCCGTGCACGAATAGAGATGCGGCAAGGTGTAATGATTTTCACCGGTTTCAATCATTGTGACTTCCACGGGAGAATACGTATCGCGTGTCATCCCAAACGCGAGGAAGGACCAGAAGCCGAGAAGCGTCTTGCGCGGCTCGTCGCGCTTCAAGGCGTTCATCAGGTAGCCGTACGTATAGGCGTGGTCAATGCCGCCTTGAAATTCGCAGACGCCGGCGATTAAACCGTCGCGCTTCTCCAGAATGTCGACGAGCCAGCTCGCCCTTTTGTCCTCGGGTGAAAGGAAACCAATGCCGAGCAGGGGACTCGCGATCAACCCATAGTAATCGCCACCGCGATTTTTGCTCAGCTTCAGCAAGCGATGGGTATCGGGCTCCATCGGTAACAAGGTCTGTCCATGATCGTCGAACGCTGACGCTTCCATCGAGGCGAGGATGTCGTGCCGGTATTTATCTGCTTCGTCCGAAAAACGCTTCGCGTCGTTGACGCCAATGTCCTGCAACACGCCTGCCACTTGTTGTAAGCCATAAGCGCACCAGGCATTGCCGAGATAATTGTAGACCGGATCGGGATAATCGTTATAAGGACGAAACTTGATCAGTCCCTTGAGCATTCCGTCTTTCAGGGTGTTTTCCCGCTGTTTGAGAATCCATTCACATTGCTTCGCGATGCCTGGGCTGACGGATTGCAACCACGCTTTGTCCTGGGTGATTTGATAATGGCGCGCGAGTCCGAACAGGAAGCCACCCGGATCGGTGAGCCCGCAGACTTGTGTGTAAAGTCCATCGGGCTGCTGAAAGTGAATCTGCGTTTTAAGAATCTCCGTCGCGTAATCGTGAAAACCATAAAGGTCCATCGCCGCGGATTGCAGCGAGACACTGTTTCCGAACATTTCTTCGTAAAATCCCGATCCGTCGTGAGGTTCAATGAAGCCGTTGATTGTGTCCGCGTTTAACATCGAATAAACGATCCACGCGCGATATGCCTCCATCACCCGGGTGTCGGGAACTTCCAGGATGTTCGCCGGCTCGAGCTTCTTTTTCCAAACTGCAACCACTTCATTTTGCTTCGTTAAAAATTCCTCTGCCGAGATCTCTGCGACGGAAGCAGGTTCGGGAAATTTGAATTTGAAAAAGGACGTCCCGGATTGATTCAGCTTAAACTCGTGCTTTCCATTATTTGCCCAAGACATCGTGACTGTTTGCGAGGGCGACGCTTTGAAGGCGCAATAGGCATAAAGATCTTTATCGACGCGTGCTTCTTCCGACCAGCCGAACACTGTGAGACCACAATCAGCACCATCAATTGGTCGCTGAATGGTGAGAACCGGCAAGTATCCCTGCAACAATCGGCGCTGAAATGGAGCACCGTCCTGCCCGAAGGGTTTGTTGTTCAATTCAAACCACACCAATGGAGCCGTGCTCCAGGGACTGACGTCCAGGCGTCCTAATCGATCAATGCCAATGTCCAGGGGATGCGCTGGCACGCCAACGACTTCACGCGGACTCCTCATCGCCGGATAGAAGGGAGCAATTTTCTCAAAGGTGGGATCTTCGTTGTTGTCGCGAAGAAGCGCGTTGACCGGTTCACCTTTCGGGTTACGAACGGCCTCCAGTTCTGTGGGACTTAATTTCAATTCCTTCGCGGGCGTCACTTCGACTCGCACTTCACGAATCGCTCCCGACGCCAATTCACTGCTTTTCTGTGCGCCGTACGGCTTGTCTTCAGAACCGTAATATTTTCCGATGCGAATCCATTTCGGTGCTCCCGAAAAACCCTTCGGCCTTTCGATCGTTCGCATGCGGATCCATCGATTTTCGAAGAGGTAATCGAAACGAACATGATCTTCACCCAGCTGGACACGCACCTTGTGCGGGAAATTGAAATCAATGCCGCGATGATCAACTTCATTGGTGTGGCCGTTGATCACATCCATGCTGTAGAGCCGACCAAATGGCGTCGGCGAAAGTTTCCCCACGCCGCACCAATTCGATTCATTCCAAACCAGATAGATTCCACTCCAACGAACGAGTTTCGATGAAAGCGTTAGATTATCCACTCCCGCCGGGCGCTGAATGTGCGAATGTGCAGGCAAGGGGGATTCGAAGGTAATCCAACCATCCTTGATCGAAATCTTTCCTCCCGGCGTGATTTCCTCACTCCATCCGGACGAAAGATTCGTCGACGGAAAGTTTTCCGAAAACGGCAATGACAAAGATGATTCTGCTGCCGTAAGGGTCATGCCGGAAAGACCAGCCATCGACGCCAATAGGAGACGACTCAATCCGAGGTGCGGAGGGCGCATAATTGTTTATTCCTTGTTGGCCGTTTTGACGGGCTTCAGGATTTTCTCCATCGTCTTCTGAACCCACTCCTCGTTTTTCGGAAACTTGGCGTACGTCTTGAGGTCTGACAGAAGGGCGTCGTCGGGCTTGATGTCAGCCGACTGAAGAATGGCGTAGTCCTGCAATGCTTCCGCGAAAACTTCCCAACGAATGGAATCCATCGGCTTGCCATCGGCTCCGGGATAAATCATGAACGGATCACCGTAAGGAATTCCGGGCCAATCGGCGTTGGAAGAGTCGACGAACGGATCACCAATTTCTTCGCGAGCCATTTTGTGCCAATAGTTGTAGCCCCAGTGTAAAAAGCCCCGCGCGCCGAGGTGATAAAATAGCATTCCGCTCATGCGCACCTTTGGCAGGGGAGTGTCCATAAAGCGGTTGAGCCAATCGCCTTTTGGACTGCAGCAGTAATAAACCCAGTGCGGAATCTTCTCGTCGATGTAATTTTGCGCCGAACTGACGACTGGAATGGGGATGTCTGTGATCCCTTCGCGACCATATTCAACATGGCTCAAAGCATCCATCACCTTGCCTTTCATCCACGGAGCCAACTCGCGTAGAATTTCGCGGGCCTTGCGATAACGGACAATATGCTCGCCGCCACCTGGTTCGTCGGACAAATGGAAATAAGATTGATCGAGAACACCTTCTTTCGTGAGGAAATCATGAAATTGCGGCAGGAACTGCTTGAGAAAGTTGATATAGGTATCGGAGAACCCGCTGATGTCCGGCTTCCAGAGCATCACATATTTGTCGCCTTCCTTTTTGTAGATGCGCATGGGGTGTTCAACGCCCCAGTAAATCCAGAAATGTTGCCACTCCCATTGCTTGAACCCAATTTGCTTCGTCAGATCGAGGAACCGTTTTACCTGTGAGAAATCGAATTCATATTTTCCCGGGCTCGGCTCATTGACGATCAATAGCTGGCAAGGGCGTTTGAAAGTTTCTTCGCGCTCGAAAAAGATCGGAATGAAAGCAACGTCGGATCCATGCGCGAGCATATCTTCCATTTGTGCGCGGGTGATGTCCCACCAACGTTGATCTTCAAACATACCGGTTTTGTAATAATCCCAGGTCGCTTCGCCACGCCACCAATGGATCACCGGAAAGTTTTTGCGCGGTTGGACCACGAGTTCAGCGACTTCGATTTGCACGGGCAGTTCCACTTTGTTCCCATTATCGATGGCCAGAACCACTTTGAAGTCATGCGTTCCCGGTTTTGCATCCGCGGGAATATTCAAAGTGATCCAAAAGGAACGACTTTCACGCGTACCTGCGTTCGCACGTTTCATTGGCCAAAGTGGGTCTGGAACCAAACCAGGAATTTTTCCAACGCCATCCAACTCCTTTTCCGATGTCCCGACGGTGTGGTGCCAGACAGGAGCAAAGCCGACCAACCGAATCATCGGTTTGAAAACATCGGCGCCCGAGACGTCACAGTTTACATAAAGTGCATCCTTGGTTCGGTTTTGAAGACACGCTTGAAATGCAATTTTACTATTCCGCGCTGCAAGCAGGTGAAGCGTCGTATTTCCCGGCTCCGTCGTCGGAAAGATCCGTTTTAACGACGATTCCAGCCAAAATGCTGCCTGGTCTTTATTATTCTTCCCTTTAACAATCAACGGCTCCGCCTCAAGACAGACGGGAATGTGGATTAAAGCCAATAAAATCAGGGGAAAACGAATTAAAAGCCGATTCCAACAGGGAAGATTACTCCTCATAGTGTTTACCAGTAAGTTTTAATTTTGTTGACAAAGTTGTGCCTTTTCTGACGTCATGTGGCAAGCACTTTATTCAATGAATCGTTCGCGGGCCTTAAACTCGACCTTCGAAGGCGCTGGTAAAAAAGGCGAAAATCCAGCGCTACGGAGTTTATTTCTGCATCCCTGGGATTTGGCGGAGGATGGTGTGGAAAATGTTTTTGCATGGTGCGTCAGTGCTGGACTGAATGCGGTTACCCTGGCGGCCACTTATCATCATGGATGG
The DNA here is from genome assembly GCA_966095605.1 of uncultured bacterium. Lineage (GTDB taxonomy): Bacteria > Verrucomicrobiota > Verrucomicrobiia > Limisphaerales > JACDHS01 > CBHWET01. The sequence goes on from CBHTTJ010000014.1 coordinate 34,631, forward strand.
TTTCTTCATCCTCATAGCCGTTCTCATCGTGCTTTCATGACAGAAGGAAGCGTGGCTTATTTCAATTTGGCCGAGAATTTATGGAGCAGGAAAGAGCTGCGGCCTTCTGTGGCGAAACTTTGCGCGGAAAAAGATTGGTTTGCGGAAGCGGGTAGATACGCAGAGAAATTCGGACTGAAGCTGATTTCATGGACCGTTGGCTGCCACAACTCGAAGCTTGGTTTGGCGTATCCCCATTTAACGCAACAGAATGTTTACAGCGATCGATTACCGCACGCCCTGTGTCCAGTTCAACCAGCGGTTCGCCATTACCTCCTCACTCTTTGCCGGGATCTCGCTTTGAACCACCCGCTTTGGGCGATTCAATTGGAGGCTTTCGGCTGGATGGGATTCGTCCATGGCCATCACCATGAACGGGATCTCGTTGGTCTGACAGCGCTCGAGCAGGAGTTGATGGGAATGTGTGTTTGCAGCGCCTGCCGAGCCGCCGCGAGTGATATTGGAGTGGACGTTGAACGCGTTGTTCAATCCGTTCGGTCCACGTTGGATGTCGCTTTTCGAGAAGCTCCGACGCGTCCACCGGATCATCCATTGGCGATGAACGATCTGGAAGCGCGTTTTCCTGAAGTCGGGAAATTTAATGAATGGCGGCGCTACTTTCTTGTCGGGTTGATTAAGAGTATTCGCTCCGAAGCCCTCGTTGGAACGTCCTGCCGTTTGTTGCTTCAAACACCATTTGAAAGTGAATTGCAGAACGACGTCGATGGCTTCTCCTGCTTTTCATTTGGAAAAGGTGCTGGGGAAACCGAAGCCATCTGCCGCGAAGCAACACAGGGCCTCCCGGAAAATTGGAATGGTATCGTGCAATGTTGCGTCCAATTGGGCATGGGTATTCCCCGTACGGAAATCGAGCTGCATGAAATCATCGAGGCCGTTTCGCGCGGAGGCTGCCATGGTATTGCCTTTTACAATCGTTCGGAATCTCCACCCAAAATGCTCGCCTGGCTCAAAGCTATCGGCGAAGAATCCTGGACATCCCGCGCTGCGAAGCCAACTGATGCTATCTCTGTTGTTACTCAATGAAAATTACCGCCGTTAAAACGTTCCCAATCACACTGACCGTCAAACCGGAGTTCTACATCGTTTCGTCCGCGGGACCGCATGCGATCTCGCGTTATGTCATCGTGGCGATTCATACCGATACAGGCACGGTAGGGTGGGGCGAGGCAACCGTCGTTCCGCTCTGGAGCGGCGAAACCCAAGGCGGGGCGAACGCTTTGATCCATGATTATTTCGCGCCGCAATTGATTGGACGCGACATCACCGATTACAAAAAAATTCTTCAGGAGCTCGATGCCCAGGCACTCGACAATCACTTCACCAAAGCCGCCGTGGAGATGGCTTTATTGGACCTTGTAGGTAAGGCGCACCAGAAACCGATCTACGAATTGATCGGCGGCGCTAAAAATTCTCTGCAAGTTCCGATTAAATTCAGCATTGGACTGCGCGAGCCGGAAGACGCCGCGCAAATTGCGGCAACGAAAGTGAAGGAAGGTTTTTCCGCGATGAAACTGAAGGTGGGTCCCGATCCAGAAAAGGATCTTTTGCGTGTGCGACTCGTGCGCGAAGCCATCGGTGAGAAGATCAAGTTAAACGTAGACACCAATGGTGGTTGGTCGGTCGAAGAAGCAATTCGAGAAATTCCCCGCTACGAAAAATTCAATCTCGCTTACGTCGAGCAACCGACCCCGCGCTGGGACATCGATGGTCTGGCGAAAGTCCGCGCCGCAACGGGTGCTAAAATCATGGCCGACGAAGGCGTTTTCACGTTCTGGCAGGCGGAAGAGGTCATCGCCAGGAAAGCCGCGGACCTCATTAGCATTTATCCGGGAAAAAATGGCGGGATCTTGAAATCGCAACGCATCTGCCAGCTGGCGGACAGCGCCGGCGTGGTTTGTCACCTGGGTTCGAATCTCGAATGGGACATTGGAACGGCGGCGATGTGTCATCTCGCCGTGGCTTGCAAGAATGTTCCGGTCCAAACGTTTCCGGTCGATATTCTCGGCCCGCTTTATTACTCGGTAAAACCGAAGCAAAAACCGATTTGCTTCCAACGCGGCCACGTCTTTTGTCCCGAAGGCCACGGCCTAGGCGTCGAAATCAACGAAGAAGAACTAAAGGCGATCGCCTCACCTGGCGCGCGCAAATCCTAAATCGTAAATCGCAAAATGATCATCGATTGTCACAGCCACATTTTTGAGTTTCCGGGGCACATCTCGCAGGAGTTCGCGGACGAAGCGAATTCGCGTTCACGCGGTAAACCTATCGGTCTGCACGTTCCGCCCGAACGACATTGGGAAGGGATGAAGAATGTCGATAAAGCTATCGTCTTCGGCATGCGCGCGTTCCATTGCGGCATTGTCAGTCCCAACGATTACATTGCCGATTACGTCAAACTGCATCCTGAGAAGCTGATTGGTTTTGCGGCAGTTGATCCGGTGAAAGACGACGTCCACGAAATCCTCGAACATGCCATCGACGATTTAAAGCTTCGGGGTGTTAAACTGGGGCCGATTTACCAGAACATCCATCCCCTCGACGAACGGATGATGCCCGTCTACGAATTCTGTGAACGCCGCAATCTGCCGATCATCATTCATCAGGGGACAACGTTTCCGCAGAAAGCGCCGCTGAAGTATTCGCTTCCAATTTTGCTCGAAGACATCGCGATGAAACATCCGAACCTGAAGATGATCATTGCGCACATGGGCCATCCCTGGATCGACGAAACGATCTGCCTCATCCGCAAGCAACCAAATTTCTACGCCGACATTTCGGCACTCCATTATCGGCCGTGGCAGTTTTACAATGCGTTGATTATCGCCAAGGAATACGGCGTGTTACATAAATTGCTGTTCGGTTCCGATTTTCCGTTCACCACTCCGGACGCTACTATTGAGTCGTTGCGAAATTTCAATCATATCGTGGCGGGATCCAATTTGCCGAAGCTGGCGAATGAAGAAATCGGGGAAATTATTCACCGCCCGACGCTCGACTTGCTCGAACTGAACTAACGCCATGAAACGTCTCGAAAACACGATTGCGATCGTCTCCGGCGCAGCCAATGGCATCGGACGCGCCATCTGCGAACGGTTTGCGGAAGAAGGCGCATGGGTCATGGTGACGGATATTGATGGTCCTGGTGCGGAGAAAGTCGCTGTCGAAATCACGCAGAAGGGCGGTCACGCGGCGTCGGTGAAAGTGGACATTCGCAATCCCGAAGAAATTCAAAAAGCCGTCAAACTGGTTTCGGATAAGTTCGGGCGCGTCGATGTGCTCGTGAATAACGCTGCTTACATTGGGAAATGGCACGATGCGTTAAACGCGACGGAAGAAGAATGGGCCGGATGTTTGCAGGGAACCATTCTCGGCACCCAACATTTTACGAAAGCGGTCTTGCCGTGGATGCTCGCGCAGAATCGTGGCTCAATTATTATTACATCTTCCATCCAGGGAATGGTCGCATGTCCCAATTCGATCAGTTACACGACGGTCAAAGCTGGCTTGATCGGTTTTGCGCGTAGTGCCGCGTGTGACTACGGCAAAAATAACATTCGCGTAAATGTTATTTCCCCCGGACCGATTCGCGTCGGTTACTCGCCAAAACCCGGTGAACCGGCGCACACCTATCAGATCAACAATACTTTCCTCGGACGCACCGGCGAAACACGCGAGGTCGCAAACGCCGCGTTGTTTCTGGCTTCCGACGATTCTTCGTATGTCACCGGCGCTGTGTTGCCGGTGGATGGAGGTTGGACCGCGATGTAAGTGTATCGAAACTGGTTATGACCATCGGCTACTTTTTCTTACTCAGCTCCATTGTTGCCTTCGGGCTGCTGGGGATTTTTCACAAAGTCGCCGATCATCCGCAGTGCCGTCCGAAGATGACGGCGCTTTTGTTGCACTTCTGGGGCGGTGTGTTGGCACTGATATACACCTATTTCTTTGACTCGCGCGGCATGGTCTTTCCAAGAGAGGTAATTGTCATCGGTTGCTGCACGGGCCTGGTGGCGTCGCTGACACTCTTCGTGTTTCAAACAGCGTTGAAGTACGGGAAAATTTCCACCAGTTGGTTGATCATTAATCTTACGGCAGCAGTACCTGTCTTGATTTCCATGTTCGTCTTCAAGGAGCAGATCGGTTCGACGAAAGCCTTTGGCATCGCGCTCGTTTTTGCCGCGATGGTGATGTTGTGGCTGGATAAACGAGCTGATCTGAAGAAAGCAGGTCTCGAAAAAACGGCAAGTGGCGGTGGCACGGTCAAATCCAAATGGTTGCCGTTGATGATCATTACGTTCATCGGTCAGGGATTGGCGTCGTCGAGCCAAAAAGTTTTGGTGGAAGCAAATGTCGCCGATTACACCTGGCAGTTCCTGTTGGTCTTTTATTGGTCGGGCTTTGTCGTGATTCTTCTCTTGAGCCTTTTGCGGGATGCATGGCCGAATCGACGAGAAGTCACCACCGCCTTGATAATGGCGGGTTGTAGCGCTGTGGGGAATGCGTCGATGATCGTTGCGTTAAAGAGTGTGAAAGGTTCCATCGCTTATCCCGCCAGCAACGGCAGTTTGATCATGGTGATCCTCGCCGGCGTTTTCTTTTTCAAAGAGAAGATCCATCCCGTAGGCATTCTCGGAGTGATTTGTGGGATCAGTGCCATTTTGATTCTGGTCATGGCTTGATCGCCAAACGGACTCCGCAACTTCGGTTTTCCTCGCCTTCCTTTCTAACACCCTGCCTCGTTCCGGCTTGGACGTGAGCAAAGAAAAACCGCCCGTGATTGCTCACGAGCGGTTAATCAGATCGTGTAACGACGTGTCTCCGACGACAGTGGATCAGGGAGTGATTGCACTGACAGAGCCGGTCATGCGGCCGGATTGGATCACGGCATTCTTGCCATTGATGATCCCCGAACCGGCGCACGTCTGGGTAATGGCAATTACCAACGCACTCGAGTTGACTGAATTCACCGATTTGACGGCTTGATTATACCGCAAAACCATTGTCCCCGACGCGGTAAACTTCGTTGTTTGACCATTGGCTGTCGTCAACGCCGAGTCGTCATAGGTCAACGTTTCATTGGAGGTTTGATTGAAAGCGACTTGTTCAGCAAGCGTCACAGCGGTTGGCGTGAACTTGGCCGATTCGGTCTGAACACCTTTTGTTACTCTTGGGTTTGAGGAAAAGGTTGAGTGCAGAACCCCACTGACATTGCGGATAACGTTTGTGCCGACCGCAATGACAAAGTCGCCAGAGTTTGACAATTTCAGTTCCGCATTGGCGGGGAAGTTGGTGTTGAACGAGTTGGCCAGCATTTTGACCAGTGTCGCATTGTTGATGATTTGATTGGTGGCGGTGAACTTCGATGTTGCCACAAGGTTGGTGGTCGTGGCGGTGATGTTGGTTTTGGTGACCGGACCGGTGGTAGCCGCCTGAAACGTGGCGTTTAGAATGACGGAGATCGGATTAACGCCGCTCGAAACCGCCTTGGCGGTGTTCACAAGACAGCCCAGGGCAACGATGGTAGCCAGGTAACGAAGATATTTCATTGAATTGATGTTTTATGAGTTTAGGTCAGCCCGCTTGGTGCAGGCAGAATGCCGGGGATTAAAAGGAAACCGCAGTGACAAGCGAGCTTAAAATCTGAGGTCCCGGCATGCGAATAATCTGCATTCCTTTAAGCGCGCGAAGTGGTTAGAAAGGCGACATGGAAAACAACACCTCGGTTCGTCGATTGCTGCCTGAAGGCGCCGCGATTCCCACGGGAGCATTCAGCCATGGAATTCTCGTGCCGCTACCCGGCGCGGATCTCCTCTTCATGACCGGCCAGTTGGCTGTCGACAAGGACCGGAACGTTATTGCTCCCAATGATGCCAAAACCCAGGCCGAAGTGATTTTTCAAAACATCGGGCGGATTCTGCAGGAGGCCGGCCTTGGTTTCGACCATGTTGTCAAAGCGCAATTGTTCCTGACAAACATGAAGGATTTGCCCGCCGTGGCCGAGGTGCGGAACAAATACTTTGCCACCAGCAAACCAGTCAGCACTCTATTGGAAGTTTCGAAGCTCGTGCGCGAAGGTTGCTGTTTAGAAGTCGAAGTGACGGCGATTCGCCTGCGCGGGCCGGCGAATCTTTGAAGAAATCATTTCACCGACGGCGCGATCCAATCGTAGGTTGGCCGTGTCGTTCCATCCTCCAGCACGATTCCTTCAGGGTTAAAAGCCATACCGGACGAATCGCTCGCAGAATCACAGCGTAAAGTTTTTATTCCACACGACTGGACCGTTTTGACTTCTCCGGCATCGCTGACGCCATTGCTGTTCGCATCCTGCCACAAAGACAATCCGTGCAACTCGTTCCCCGCTAAGAGGCCGTCACCATTATCATCAAGCGCAGCCAACGCGTCGTAGCCGTTGCGCCAAAAAACCCAGAACGTCACGTTGCCGAACATCTGGAGACCCGACGTAATTTTCCCCGACCCATTCTTATCGAAAACAAGCCACGCACTTTTTGGAGTGATCCAACCCCAACGGCGCGGCTGACCGGTTCCATCCAAATCGAAGGTTACACCCGCAGAGGAATCCACCATCTGTTCCAGGGTTAAATTTTGTTCGAGCGGCACAACGATGGGAGTTATCGCTCGCCCCATGGATTTAAGTTCCGTCTGATCTGCTTTCAATTGAGCGATTTCCTTCGCATCTTTTTTCGGATCGAGCAGCTTTAACAAATACCCGATGATTTCTTCACTGAAACAAACCCCCGGCCCGAGATAACGGTCTCTTTTCTTAAATGGATTTTCACGGGCGCGAATACGGTCCCAGCTATACTCTAGTTGTTCCTTAAAGGTGTAATCACCTTCGACCTCGATGTGCCACGAAACCTGCAATGCTTTGCGATACGCGTTGATTGCATCGTCGCGGCGGCCTGCCTGGTCAAGACACCAGGCATAACCAAGATGGATCGGCTCAGTGTACCAGCGAGCATGTTCGTTGGTTGATTTTTTGAGGAGCAACAACGCCTGTTCATAGTAAGCAATGGCGTTGGTCAGATGACGATACGCGACCGCTCTCTCCTGACGGTTCGTCGATAGATATAATTTTTCAGGAATACCGGCATCCCTCCCAGGATGACCGAAGACCGGGTTGCCTTCCGTTTTCGTCACCTTAACAACGGAAAGATCAGTGGAGTAAGCCATCGAATGCACACGAGCGAGATGATATGTCGCCTCAAAGTCTTTTGGTTCCTTTGCGGCCCGTGCCTGTAGATTGGTTAGAACCCGCTCAATTGGTACCTGCTGCGTTTGCTCCATGGCAAACATTGCCTGCGCGGACGGCGCGAAGAAAAGGACAGAGGCAAGAAGACTTAGGAACGGTCCAACGTTTTTCATTGCGTAAACTGCTGCAATGGGTGGCACATGGAAAAAGGGAGAGAAGAAGCCCAAAATTTAAGAATTTTACACAAACCCAGGGTAGCCTTGTTCCAAAGCGGCCTTAACGATTTCTTCAAAATACTCATCTGAATATTTCACCTTTTTTTCTGAAAATCGTTTATACGCTCTCGCCGCGAAGAAATCGACTGCAGGCCACAAGAACGCGAATGGAGCGTTGTCCCGCACGACAGTCGCTCTTCTCTGGCCTTGCAAAGCGCTGCAGAACTCTTTCCACACTCGATCGTTCTTCCTGAATAAACGGTGCACGTGGGTCGGGGCCAGTCGGAAAAATTCCTTCATTTTTCGAAGCTTCACAATTTCTTGGACAAGTTCTTCTCCAACACGAGTTAGATAAGCTTGTGGCAAATGTTCGTTGCCGGAAAGGGTAGCTAAAATGGCCTCAGCTGAATAAACGCCACTCTTAACTGCATAGGAAATGCCTTCTCCTGAAAAAGGTTCGACAAATCCCCCAGCGTCCCCAGCCAATACGCATCGAGCGCTAGCTAGGATGACATTTTCCGTAAGCGAAGGAATTGGATGAGCTCGTAAATTAGAACATTCTTCATCAGAAAATCCTAACGTTCGCGTAACAGCGCACAAATAAGCTTTTAATGACTGATTTTGATTGCGCGGGCCCCCACAGCCGATAATCAAATGATCTTTCTTCGGGAAAATCCAAGCGTAGCCATCTGGCATTGTACCCCAGTCCACAGCGACGAGAGTGGGATCGAATCGCCCAAGCTTCGATTGCAATGGCGTGTCATACTCCATCCCAAGCTGGATAAGACGATGATCAACGGAATTTAAGATCTTATGTCCAAAACTGGTCACTCCGTCGGCAAAAACAATGAATTTAGAAACAAAGCTATCGCCGTTTTGACATTTCACACGACATTCATCCGAACTTTCTTCGCAGCTCACGGCAGCAAGCCCGTCGTATAACTGTGCGCCTGCTTCGATCGCTTTCTTTGTAAGCAAAAAGTCAAATTTTGAACGAAGCACTTGATATACAACTGTAGACTCGCTCCTTCGCACGAAACCGTGGGATAGCTTTCTAGTGAAGACAATTCCCTTCGACTCACTCTCCACCACCTCGCTGATTGAAAACGGCAATTCAGTCAATGTCCTGGCCTGTACCCCGCCGCCACAGACCTTCTCGCGCGGGAGTTTTTCTTTTTCAATTAATGCAACACTCAAGCCAGTTCTTGCCAACATCAAAGTCGCGACTGAACCCGCTGGACCGGCTCCGATAACAATAACATCAAATTTCTGCGGCATGGTGAAACTAGGGATGAATGCTGGGAAACAATGCTTTAACAAGCGATTGCACCAATTTCTGAATTATTTCGGCGTTTTGGTGATACAGATACGCTAAAGCCGGGAGCAAGACCGACAAAAAGCCAGACGTTTTTTCGATTGAGAGTGGAAGCAATGGTGTTTTTTGGATCGCATCAGCCAAGCGAGAAAGTTCGGACAGCGCCTTGGGATCGCTGTCTTCTTTTTTCAATAACGCGTCAAAGCGATGGTTGACTCGTTCGAGAGTCTGTTGCTGTGAAGATTTGGCGAGCGCCCACACGCTTCGTTGAAGGAAAATTCCGTACATGGGCGCAAAGATTGCCAAAAAAAAGAAAACTGTTGCTCCCGCAACTTCCAAGCCGGTAAAGCCAAAGCCCGCAAATCCCTGGATTTTTCCCTTCAGCGAGAATCCCGCCAATGAGATGGAAATTCCAAAAAGAATTACCTCTACAATAAACAAGAACGTGTACATCCACATTAAAGCCGAAAGGCGCTGAATTGCGGGAGACTCCATTGGGGTAAGTACGAGCAAATCAAGATTTTCTCGAGCCAACGCACGAGCTAAACGAGTGCTTCCGATTGCTGTGCGAAATCCGACCCCAGCGACGAATCCAGAGAAAAATGTCCAAGCAGAAATGTAGCACAGGATGTTTGTACGCAATTGTAATTTCAGTTGTAAATGAACTAACGTGATGAAGAAAGCGAATCCAAATGCCCATAACAATATAGCTCGATCCGAGTAAATTTGTCTGAGGCAGGAATTTAATCGATGGGAGAGTCCGAGCTGTTCAATATCTTCTTTCGTCCTGATATACATATGAGCCACAGACCAAAGCCCAAAGGAAATCGCCGCAACCCATAGCATAGCAAAGACTATGGGGCATGGCAAAACCGCGCCGAGGTTTAACACACGATCGAAAACGTAAGCTGTAGAAAGCAATCCAAAGACTAAGACAAGGGCACGCAATCGGCACGTACCTTTGGTCTTGCCAAAAATTCTGACCACGCTAGGAACGGGATAACTCATGAGTTTGTTCGATCACAAAAACAGAGTAATAAGACTGAGGTTTCGCTTTACGATCAAGGGAAGAAGTCGGAAAAAGTGAACATCCCCTTGACCTGTAATGGAGGACCACTTTTGTTTATTTACGTTGGTGCGATGAATGTAAGTTGATTTGATTCAGCCTAGGAACGGTTCCCTATCCTCTCTCAAGCGGGGGCACCCTGTAATTATTGGTTTCCTTTCAGGCGTCCAGTGCCGTCAGCATCGTCAACAGATAATTAGCAACGGGACTCGTGAAGTCGTTGTCTTCCCAGTAGGCGCCATGGGCTGCCGGGTTCCACGCAGTAATAAGGCCGCCGACGTTAATTTCGCGGTCTTCGATCTTCGATACCGTCAGTTGCTCGCTCTTGGTCATTTTTGCGGAGCTTTCTTCGTAGAGCGGACGCAACGGCCAGCCGAGGACGTCGTCGCGGTCGACGAAGTTGAGCCAGCGGGACGCTTCGATCAGTTCAGCTTTGGTAATACCTTTGCCGGGAAGATCGATCGGCGTGGCTTTCGCAAAGGACAAACTGAACAGCGGAATGTTGCAGCCGAAGGAAATCATCGCGGCAAGGTTGGGAATCGGCTCAAGGGTAAACGGTTTCTTTGGTGTCGCCGACTGAAAATCCCAGATGTAATTCGACATGATGTGCGCGCCGAGAGAGTGGGCGATCACAATAATGGGTGACGTCGCACTCGGCAGACTGCGCTGGAGCAATTGTAAACGAAGACTGACAATTTCGTGAATGTCCTTGTACGCGCTCTCAGCTTGAGCGTCGCGATGGTAGGCGAGGGCGTCTCCGAAATTGTGCAGGACAAAATCGCGTATGGTCTGCCAGTCGAGGGGAATTCTGTCGCCATTCGGTTCCTTGGCCGATTCCATGCGTCCCCATAATTCGCTTTCGCGATCTTCGAGAGCGTCCGCCCAGTGGACTTCCTGCCAGACGAAGCGATCCAGGTTTTTGCCAAGTCGTTTACCTACCTCTTCCTGGAAACCGAGCGAGAAACCTTCCTTTTGAGCGCCCATTCCATGAATGACCAGGAGACCAATTTTGTCCGCGTTTGCCATGGGGCGGACTCTATATTTTTGTTTTTGACGTGGAAAGAAATTTTTGAAGGAGCAAAATTCTGGAGATCAAGGACGGCGTCCTTTTGCGTCCTCCTTGATAGCTCCACGTATTTTCTGCTTCTGCGTATTCTGTTTATTCTGTGGTTAGAACGAAAACCGAAGGGATGCTCGCAGTGCTCGCGCCTTC
>CBHTTJ010000015.1:0-45002 GCA_966095605.1 uncultured bacterium
ATGTGATCGGAGGGATTAACGGGGAAGATCGCCAAACCGCCAAGGAAAAAAGATGAAGACAGGAACGGCAGACTGCGTCGCTTACACCAACTCCTTTGACAAGCTCGTCACATCCCGATCTTCAGCTCATCTTTCGCGGACACTTTACCATCCCTTTCGATAGTAACTTCTATTCGTCCTCGGAAGCTGGGTTCCAGGTATACATCTAAATTCGTCGAATGTTGCTTTCCAGAAACGTCGACAAATTCGATAGTCAAGTCTGACTCGCCGTTCGGCTTTATTTTAGCTTGAAAAGATTCGGTTGGCTTCAAATTTGCCGCACGTTTACTACCACCTCTAAAATGAAGCTGGAGGTTAGTCACCTCGGTTCCGCATGCGTTTTTGACCGCGACATTCACGCCAGAACGACACAAAACAACTGCAATCGTAAGACATATCAGTATGACAACCGTGATAAGAATATGCTTTCATACGCGCCTAAAATCTAACGATATTCAGAATCAGCACGTCAGGGTAAACCGGAGGCGTCAATCACATTAGAAGGGTCAGGCCCGCTCATCGTAGTTTCTCCTGCACCTTAACCCAACTGATCTTGATTCTTTGTTGATCATCGGCCGACAGAGCAAAGCGCGCTGGATTACCAAGGATGAACTCACAGAGGTCGCTAATGCGGCCGCGAAGCGATGCCGATACCTGCGCACCTTTCCAATCAAATTGCGCGGCTATGCAAGAGCCTAAAACAGCCTGACAGTCGTTATACGCCTCGCTTGCCCTTGCGGACCGGAGATACTCATCAACGACTGGGAAATAGTAGTGAAAAGCACGTGATCCCATGAACATGAAATCCTCCTGGTACACTTCTGGATTCTCGCAGAACTTTGTATAAGCGTCCTGAAGGCTTAAGCCTCCGAAGTTTCTCCACGCACTTTGTGCATCCAGATCGCTCCCGAACGGATCGAAATCAGCCTCTCTAGGAAGGGGCACAGGCAGCACATCATCTACAAACTTGAGCATACAGCCGTGAGCCTAACGATTTCCGGACCACCGCACCGACGGCAAACAGAATACAACTGGAATGCAACGCTCGCGGCATTCGGTTGAGCAGCCCCAAGGGTGGAATAGCTACTGATAGAATGCCGCAAACGGGTCGATTGGATTCTACGGTCCTCATGCGCCTAATCTGTATCAAGCAACAGTTCTATTACATATCACTGTTACCTGGCGGAGGTTAAATCTGCGCTTTCACTATGTCGAGTCACCATCTTCTGGAAGTTTGTCTGGTGCTATTGGGGTTTGCCAGTCGGCATGTTTGGTGCAGACCCTGAAATCCAGAATGAAAAAGGAGACATTTATCCTACGGACCCGATTTTCAAAGTGGAAACCCCTGCCGACAAAGGTTCAGAGCAACGTGGAAAAACCCCTTTTTAGCTGAAACACCCCTCCGTCAGAATGGAAAACTCCCCCGGCAGATTTTGACCCGCGTTGCAGCTTTGGAAAAAGGGATTTTTAGAATTTTGACGTCAATGTTGCTTTGACAACGCCCCCTTTTTTCTAAAAACGCCTCGATGTCAAAGCTGCAACGCCTCCTAATTTCTGAAAACGAGCCGTTGTCCAAGCAACATCGGTCCGTTTTTGGAATTTTGGTGCCCTTGTTACTTTGACATCGACCCCTTTTTCCTAAAACGGGTCGTTGTCAAAGCTGCAAGGCCTCCAAAATTCTAAAAATCCCTTTTTCCAAACCAACATCGATACCCTTTCACGTAAAAATCCGAATTTCCAAAGCTGCAAACCCCCATTTTGACAAGATTTACAAATTTATGGCCGGTTCGGTACCGTTTTTTAGGGAGACGCTTCGAATCCTGTTTTTTTGGCTGTCGCGAGTCGAAAATGGAAGGGAGTCAGGGACAAAGTCCCTGGCCAAAAGCCAAATATTTGCGTCCCTGAAAGGATTCCGGTCTTGATTCTTGAGAACCCATTGGCAGAGACGGGGGTCGGATTCGTGGGGCACGCACTAGAGAAGGAGGCCCGCCCGGCCCAACCGCTCCTGATTAATAAAGCTATGACAATGAAGAGAAGAGGTCCTGCAATTCCTGGTCGACTTGTCCGCGATGCCCTACCGTCTGACTGATTTCCTCTTTGATTACCTCGCGAAAGCGCCGACGCAATCGATGGACGGCAACCTTTACCGCCCCTTCGTTCATGCGCAACTGACGCCCGGCTTCCGCCTGCGAAACGGACGGATTGTCGCCCATCAACCATGGTTTCAACGTTTCAAACTGCGTCAATTTTTCCCCGCTCGCGTGTTCCTCGGCCAGCGACTTCAAAGCGCGATCCAGCAACGTCAAAGCCCACTTGCGATCAAATTCCCGATCGGGCGTCAACGTCTTCGAATCCGGCAACTGCAGGCCCGGAGAAGTATCGGTGCCGGGATCAACGGATTCGTGGGTCTGGCCTCCGCCGCGCTTCAGTCGTTGCGAATGATCTCGCATGTCAGCAAGAAAATGTTTCACGGAGCCGAGAAGAAACGATCGAAAACGACCGCGTTCGGGATTCACCGTATCAATTCCCTGACGAACCAGGAGCCGGGCAAAAAATTCCTGCGTCAGGTCGCGCGCCGATTCTTCATCGGAACTATTGCGCCGAATGAATGCCAAGATGGGTCCGTAATAAGCAGAACAAAGATCGCTCAACGCCGCCTTGGCTTCCGCCGATTCGCCGCGCGCTTCCAACACACGCGTCCAATGTGTCGTGACGAATGTGGCAGAAGGTGTTCGCGATGCGGGTTGAGAGGTCAATTAATTGTTGGTGTTTCCAGCCTCGGAGTTTGTCGGGAGCGGATCTAGCAAAACTTTTTTAAACTCCGCCCAATGATAATCTTCCTGCGACAAATGGCCCTTCAATTGAATCGAGCGAATTTCTGAGGGGACGACGCCGACCTCGCACAAAGCGTATTCCATCGATTCGTTATAGTTCGATAACTGCGTCCGACAATTGCGCACGAGGTGTTTTTCGCCCGCCTGATCGGTGACCTCAACAATCCAATAATCGGTTCGTTCCGGACTCCTGGGAACGGTGATGCGAATGGCGCTTCCGGCATTCGATGTCGTCACAAAACCTTTGCGCGGATCGAAGTCGTTAATTCGTTTGGAAGGAAAAGAATCCAGATCGATGTCGATGTCGTTCGTTTCCGTCCAGTGGCTTTGGATGAGTTTGAGCGGAATTCCCTCCCACTTCAGAAGCGTTTTCGCAGGACGTTGCACGACGCCGAGACGAATATTTGCGATCTTACTCTCGCGTATACCAAAGTCGGCAAAGCGAATCAGCGTGCCTCCCAGGACCGGGGATGCTTCAATTCGACCGGAAAAAGGAGTGATCGATCCCTGTCCGGTACGAGCTTCGAACTTTCCTTTCCAAAATTCCTCAAACGCCGTTGACGGTGCGTTACTGACGAGCAAGGAATACCAGAGGACGCCCGCAGACGATCGCGGCCAGAAATTCGTGAGTGCGGCCTGGACAGTTGCTTCAACGGGAGAACCATCTGGCCTCCACATCACAAAGCCATCCGAAGAATGGTCTTCAACGGACAACAAGGTGACCGACATCTTATTGTTTTTGGTATTTGGAAACGTGTTCGGCTCCGTCGGGACCTCCCGTATCAACGTCAGAGCGTCGTCCATGCTTCCCAGTAGGCCTGGACCGGCAAGGAATCTCCCAAAGTGCTCTTCTGATGGAAATGTTCGAACGAGCAATTCGCTCGACGGTTGCAGGACAATTCGCAACTCGACACCATTTCGGCGCGTGTCCGAACCGTCAGAGGTTTGATAATCAAGCAGAGGAATTGCCGCCTGCTGACCTGAAGCAACAACGGTGCGGAATGGAACCCTTGCCTGTAGCGCGGGAAGGTCATTCGAAGATTCGGCGCTGACTGTGCGTCCCATACCCAGATTTACATTCCATTGAGCAGCCCAGGGTTGATCACTTTTTAAGTCGTGTTTTTCGAAGGAAATAAAAAAATCGACGTCCGATGCATCGCGGCCGACTTTCAAGTAACCGCTTAACGCCTGATCAATCGCTGGAAATCCCTCCCTCCATCGAACAAAGAATACCTGTGCGGTATGTCGGGGAGGTAACAGCCCCTTCCAGTGCCAATAGGTTTTATCGCCTGAGACCTCCGGCGTGGAAATAAAATCCAGGACCAATTGTTCTCCGGTGGTTTTCGGAGAACTCATCGTCGGCGTCGGGTTCATCGGAGGACTGACCGCGTGAGGCGGCGACGGAGGAGCCGAGTGCGGTTTCTTGAACTTAGGGATAACGATCGCCAAAATAAGCGCACAGATTGGGAGGAGGATTATCCCCGCCGCGCAGATGAGAAGCACCACCACGAGACGACGCCAAAAAAGATCTTTTGGTGGGGCGGGAATCACAGGCGAAGGAACACGAGGCGGTGTTGCTGATGGCGGATTGCAGGCAATCGTATCGACCTGAGTTTTGACCTGGCTGACCTGTTGATAACGACGTTCCGGTTCTTTTTCCAACGCCTGCAGGACAACGTCATCAAGGCGAACATCCACGTTCACTTTGCGCGAAGGAGGTTGAAATTTTCCGATCGGCAGCTCTCCCGTGAGCATTTCGTAAAAAACGACGCCAAGAGAATAGATGTCCGCCCGATGATCTACTTCACCAGGCCGCTCTAATTGTTCCGGCGCCATGTAATGAGGCGTCCCGAGCGTCGAGCCTCCAACGGTGAGATTCGTTTCTCCATGAGGTTCACCAACGAGTTTCGCGATCCCGAAGTCGGCAATCTTTATACGTCCTTTGGAATCGAGCAGGATGTTCTCCGGCTTGATATCGCGATGGAGGATTCCTTCATCGTGGGCGAACTGAAGCGCTTCGCAAATTTTTGGAACCACCGCAAGGGCCTGATCGGCAGTGAATCGGCCAGCCTTCATGGCTTCACGCAAATTCACGCCGTCCACGAATTCCATCAGGAGATAAAAAAATCCATTGGCCTGGCCAAAATCGTGAATCATCACGATATTGGGATGATTCAAACGGGCAAGAACGCGGCCTTCACGGGTGAATCGCTCTGCGAAAGCGGGATCACTGGCGAGAGATTCGGGGAGAATCTTCAGCGCAACAACCCGATCAATCTTCTTCTGGCGCGCTTTAAAGACGAATCCCATGCCGCCCTGCCCGATCAGTTCCAGGATTTCCAACTGCGGAAACGCAGCGGACAACTCATCCACGGTCGGCGGGATCGGTTTTCCACCTTTACCCGAGTCGGTAGGGATTGAAGCCTGTTGCAGGAGACATTTTGGACAAAGCCCTTGCGGGGCGTCCGCAGGAATTTGCGTCCCGCACTTGGGGCATGGTTGTGAATCGGTGTTATTGCTCATACCTCTTCCTGAGGCATCGAAGAGCAAAGGTTACACGGAATGTTGCACGTCGGGAAAGAAAAGCCTGACAGGATTTAGCTACCAATCCTTGAGCGATTTGGCTTTAGCCGGCTGTTCGGGTGGTTTGAAAATCAGAGCGCGATCTTCCTGCTTCATTGCTTCCAGAAATTGCTTTGCCTGTTCCGGCGTCATTTGCGCCACGCGAGCCGGATCGCCCGGCTGTTGTTCCTCCTGCTGTTCGTCCTTATCCCCCTTCTGCTGTTGCTGCGCCTCCTGCTTTTTCTTTTCCTCTGCGTCCTTCTTTGCCTGATCTTGTTTCCGTTGTTCCTCTTTTTTCTTCTGTTCGTCCTGCTTTTGTTGGTCCTGGTTCTTGGCCTGTTGCTGATCGTTCTTCTGATCTTTTTGATCCTTCTTGTCCTGTTGATCCTTCTGATCCTGGTGTTTCTGGTCGTCTTTGGACTTATCGTTCTTATCGTTTTTATCGTTTTTGGACTGCTGTTGTTGTTGCTGCTGTTTTTTCAGTTCTTCCAACTGCTTCTGCACGAACTGGAGGTTGTGCTTCGCATCAACATCATTGGTATTCAGAGTGAGGGCGTTTTGGTAATTACTGATGGCTTTTTCCCAAGCCTCCTTTTTCTTGTCCATGTCCTCCAAAGGTTCTCCCAGCTGATACATGGTGTTTCCAAGATTGTAATAAGCGCGCTGCTGCAGATTCAGGTCTGGAGAAACAGCAGACGTGTCGAAATACTTCTTCGCCTCATCAAATCGCTTCGCCCGATAAGCCGCATCACCAGCATTGAAATAAAGGCGATAGTCATTCGTCTTTCGCTGGAGCGTTTTCTGATATGCCTCGAGCGCATCGTCGAACTTCCCTGCCTCGTACTTTTTCATGGCATCCGACGGAGAGCTGAATGTCGTCGCCGGCAAGGCAATGATAAACAGCATGGCAGCGGCCTTTTTCAATTGGGGTCCAGCTTCCACTGCGATTCCTTTGTCGAGGTGGACTCGGCGGCGGTGCGGAAGGAATATTTCGGCAATGAGAACGAGCAGTGCCAGCCCAAGAGGCCAATGGAACCGGTCACGAAAACTCTTCACGAGCTTCGTTTGGGTGTCGTTCTTCGGCAAATTCGCGAGGCCGCGTTGATACAATGTTTCCATGGGATTGGCTCCGCGCAGTGGAAGATAAAATCCATTCCCGGTTGTGGCAATCTGCTGCAGCAAATGTTCATTCAAACGGGACTTAACAACGTTCCCCTGCTCATCTTTCAAGAAACCGGCTGCGCCACTTTCGTCCTGCACCCGAATTAATTCCCCCTCCGCGCTGCCGACGCCAATTGTAAAAATCTTTATGCCGGCTTTAGCCGCTTTCTGCGCTGCTGCTTCGACGCCGGTATCCTGATCTTCACCGTCTGTAAAAAGAACGAGCACCTTATGATTATCCCCGCTGGTTTCGAATGCTTTGACAGCTGTGTCAATGGCTTCGCCAACGGCTGTCCCTCCTTGTGGAATAATGCCCACGTCCAGTGTTTCAACATTCTGACGAAACGCTTCCTCATCCAGAGTCAAAGGAGTTTGCAGAAAGGCGCTGCCCGCAAAAGCAATTAAGCCGAGGCGATCTGACTTCGCGAGCTTCATCAGGTCAAACGCGGCCATCTTCGCACGCGCAAGACGAGTCGGTGTGACATCGTTCGCCAGCATGCTCTTGGATGTATCAATGGCAACCAGGATATCAATGCCTTGCTGTTTGGCTTCTTCCCAGTCGAAACCCCATTGCGGTCTCGCCATCGCAAGAAGAGCAAAACCAAAAGCCGCCGCGAGGAGTACCAGCCTCATCTTTTGACGAAATTGGGAGACGCCAACAGTCAGGTTCGCCAATAAACGCGACGTCACAAACTGCGCGATCAGTTTCTGTTTTTTGCGCCAGCACCAGACGAGAAATAAACTGAGGGCGGGCAACAGGACTGCTGCCAACCAAAGAAACTGTGGGTAACCAAATCTCATGGCAACTTCCTCCAAACCGTTTGGCCCAAAACGATCTCAGACAATAAAAGTGCCAGCGCGAAACCGATTACGGCCGGAAAAAGCTCGTCGTATTGAAGGAACTTTTTCATCTCAACCTCGTTCTTTTCCAGACGATCAATTTCGGAATAAATTTTCTTCAAAGTCTGAGTGTTGTCCGCACGAAAATACTTTCCGCCTGTTTTGTCAGCGATTTTCTGCAATGTATCTTCATCAATGTCCACTTTCTCCTGGGAATACATTTTTTGACCTGTAAACGGATCTACGCCGACGGGAAATGGCGCAGTCCCACGGGTCCCAACGCCAATGGTATAAATTTTTACCTTCAATGCTTGCGCAGCCTCGGCCGCAGTCAACGGCGGAACTTTGCCCGCGTTGCTTTGACCGTCGGTCATGAGGATCAGTATCTTGCTTTTGGATTTCAGGTCGCGAAGGCGATTCAGTCCTGTGCTCAGAGCAGAACCAATAGCGGTTCGATCCTCAATCATTCCCAGGTGAAGCCGATCCAGGTTTTGTTTTAGAAAATCGTGGTCCAATGTCATTGGGGACGCGATGTAAGCGCGTCCGGCAAAGGCAACCAGACCGATGCGATCGCTTTGTCGTTCGTCGATAAATTTTTGCAGGACTTTCTTTGCTATATCGAGCCGATTAACCTGGCGTCCTTCATCTTGGAAATCCTCCGACGCCATACTTCCGGATAAATCAACCGCAACAACGATGTCGATTCCACTGGCTCGAATGGTTTGTTCCCCGCGAATCAATCGAGGTTGAGCCATCGCGATGATAAAAAGCGCGAGAGTAAACCATCGCAAGGCCATCAGCACTCGTCCGGCGCGAGACCGGCTCAATCCTGAAATGGGTTTCACCAATTGCACTGAAGAATAAAGAAACGCCGACTCTGCGCCGTATTTCCCCTTCAACCACGCCAAAAGCGGCAGCAGAAGCAGCAGCAATAAAAGGTATGGATGAGCAAAGGTCATTTGGTGTTTGCAGGCGACGAACCGGCTGTGGGTCCAGCAGCGACCGTAACTTTTGGTTCAGTTTCCTCCACCAAACTCATGGCCGCTTGTTGCAGTTCCTCCAACTCAGGCTTGGTTGGATCGTACTTCGCGAACTTAATCAGATCGCAACGAGACAGAAATTGTCCAAGGCTTTTCTTTTGCGCATCAGACAACAACCGTGTGGCTCCCAGCTCATGCAAAAACTCTTCTGTCGTTCGTTCGGGAGCCCGAAAATTGAATTGTTCCTCCAGATAGACCCGCAATGTGTCTGAAACAAACACCGTGAACTTTGTTGGCTCGTTGATCAATGCCATGGCTTCACGCAAGCGCCGTTTAGCGCGTATATGCGGCGGTAAAGGCGGGACAACGGGAGGAGCCAATTTCTTCCGCAGCCAGAAGTGCCATATGAGAACGCCAGCAATGACTGCAATCAATATTCCCAGAGCAATCCAGAGAAAGATGACGTAGTTCGGAATTTCAACCGGAGCTTTAATATCTCTTAACGTCGTATCGAGAACATTGGTGTCTTGAGCGGAAGGAGTCGGAACAACCAAAGCCCCGGAATTATTCGATTGTGCCAAGACGTTCAGTCTCGACAACAATACGAGCATTCCCAAAAACTTTAAAAGAATTCGCATCATCCCCGGCCCCTCCTCTTTTCCCGTGTTTCAAAAAACTTTCCCAAAGCCGGACCATATTCCTGATCGGTTCGGAGCTGGATTGCATCAATATTCGCCGACCGCAACATGCGCAACAGTTCCGCCTGACTTTTCGATTGCCGTTCCGCGAAGGCCTTCAGCTTCCGCAATTCATTGGTATTAATTTCAACGACCTCTCCTGTTTCAGCGTCCTTGAATACCAAGCGACCGAGCGCCGGCAATTCGAGTTCGTATCGGTCCACGACCTGGATCGCAATCACGTCGTGACGTTTATTCGTCGATCGCAGCGAGACAAACGCGCTCTGGATCAACGTTTCCTCGAGGAATGAATTCTTCTTTGCATCTTTCGCGTTACGAGCAGGCGTACCGATGAAATCAGAAACGACCACCGCAATCGCGCGATGTCGTGTCACACGGTTAAGAAATTCCAAAGCCGCATTCAGGTTGGTTCCCCGCTTTCTCGGCTCATGGAAGAGGATCTCGCGAATCACCCGTAAAACATGGCGCCTGCCTTTTTTCGGCGGAATATACTTTTCCACTTCCTCACTAAAAAGAATCACGCCGACTTTGTCGTTGTTCCGAATTGCAGAGAACGCAAGGACCGACGCAATCTCCGCGGCAAGTTCTCGTTTGGATTGAGCGCCAGAACCGAACAAACCCGAACCACTCACATCGACCACCAACATCAGTGTCAGCTCGCGTTCTTCCACGAATTTTTTGACGAAGGGATGATTCATTCGTGCCGTCACGTTCCAGTCAATGGCACGCACTTCGTCCCCGGGCTGATACTCACGCACTTCCTCAAAATTCATCCCTTGCCCCTTGAAGACACTATGATACTGACCACCTAACGTCTCGGTCACGAGACGATTCGTGCGCAGCTCGATCTGGCGAATTTTTTTGAGGATCTCGCGAGGAATCATTGATGAGTCAGTCTGAATTATTTTCAAACCTACCTTCGCCCGAATCAAGGCACCGGCAACTCATTAAAAATTTTCTGCACAATGGATTCGGTGGTCTTTTCTTCGGCTTCGGCTTCGTAAGTAATTGCCACACGATGGCGCAAAACATCCATACCGATACTCTTCACATCCTGCGGGGTGACGTAACCACGCCCGCGAAGAAACGCGAATGCTTTGGCGGCAAGAGTCAGGGCGATTGTTGCACGCGGAGAAGCCCCAAGCTGAATCATACCCTGCAACCCTTGAAGCTTGTAGGTTTCCGGTTCCCGCGTAGCACAGACCACATCGACGATGTAATCCTTAACTTTGTCATCAATGTAAATTTCATTAACGATTTTGCGTGCCTCCATGATCTGCTGCGGGGTAACGACAGATTCCGCTTTCGGCGGCGGGCCCGTACGAGCCATGAGATCAAGAACCTGTCGTTCTTCAGCACGAGATGGATAAACAATCTTCAGCTTCAACATGAAGCGGTCCACCTGCGCTTCAGGCAACGGATACGTTCCTTCTTGTTCAATTGGATTCTGCGTCGCGAGAACAAGAAATGGCTCTTCGAGTTTAAAGGTTTGATCTCCGATGGTGACCTGTTTTTCCTGCATGGCCTCAAGGAGGGCGCTTTGGACTTTAGCGGGAGCGCGATTGATTTCATCCGCCAGCACGAGGTTGGCAAAAATCGGTCCTTTGCGTGTGGTGAAACCGCCACTTTGCGGGTTGTAGATTTGCGTTCCAATCAAGTCCGCCGGCAAAAGGTCAGGCGTAAATTGCAAACGGGAGAATTTCACACTGAGACACTGCGCGAGGGTCTTGACCGAGAGCGTCTTGGCGAGACCGGGAACACCTTCCAAAAGGACGTGACCGTTTGCCAACAAACCAATGATGAGACGTTCGACAAGGTAGGTTTGACCAACGACGACTTTGCCGATTTCAGTCATCAATGGCCGCACAAAAGCACTGCTGCGCTGGACTTCTTCGTTAATGGCGGAAATTCCGTTGCTCATATAAGGTCAAAAACAATACGCAAAATTGACAAAAAAACACAAAAACTGTTCAGAGAATTTTACACCCGGCAAACTGCCTCGGTAACCCATTCCTCACGTTATCTCCGCCATCTAAATTGCCAAACCAGAGCGAAAATAACGATCTCCACTGCTATAGCGGCAATTCCAGTTATAATCGCTGTCCCAATAAAATGTCGGAATGACAGGAAATCCTGCAATTGCTCGTATCGAAAACCATTCCACGCTCCGGCGATCGCGGCAATTACGAGAAGAGAAAAAGCGATCGAAAGCCTCTGCCGCGCGGAAAAAACCATTAATCGTTGAGGCCGAGGAACCGTCCGGGAAAACCATCGTCCATACCAAAAAGCAAGAAGTCCAAGGCCGATGACCGTTCCGCCATGTTGAAAAATTTTATAAACGCGCAACGTTCCCTGCTTTGTTTCCAAAACTGGATAATTGAAAAACGGGATTTGCGTCGTCAGCGAATTCTCGTGGGTGAAGGAGTCCCAAACGATATGACTCAGCGCTCCGATCGCCAGCGAGGCGATGATCAAAAGAAATCGTCGAACAGGTAGAAACTTAAAAGGCTTACGATCGAAACGTTCCTGATGGGCTCTGGGCAAAAGAGACGCGAGAGGCGCTTTCAAAAGATTATGAAAAATCCACAACGCAATCAGTCCAACAGGCACACAAAAACTAAAAATCCCGGCAAACGTGTGACTGACCAGACTGTTATGGGAAAGGCGCAGAAAGTATTCAAAATCGGGCGCCATGCTGCCGACAACCAAAGCCGACAACACCAAACCTCCCCTGGCTAACGGAACAACAACGACGGGATGCGCCAAAGTAAACGGCATGACTTAAAAATTCGCCCTGGCGGTCTCGATATCGACGGCAATCTGCTTCTTCAAAGATTCCACCGAAGAAAACTTTTGTTCTTCCCGGAGTTTTTTCACGAAGCTGATTTCCAATTCGCTGCCGTAAATATCCTCATTGAAATCCAAAATATGCGCCTCCGCGCGCAATGACGGCAGAACATTTTTCAACGTTGGCCGGATTCCAATATTCAGCACAGCACGAAATGTTCTTTTACCAATCTGAACATGCACGGCATAAACACCTCTAGGCGGAACAGCAAGACCTGAAACATCAATATTGGCGGTCGGAAAGCCGAGTTGCCGTCCGAGTTTGTCTCCTTCAACCACTTTTCCACAAAACGCATAGGTTCGACCCAACATCTGCGTTGCGGCACCAAGATCGCCCTTCACGATTGTTTCTCGAATTCGCGTACTGCTCACTCGTTCACCATCCAAGGCAACAGCTGCAAGGCCATGAACGGCAAATCGAAGTTCGTTTCCCATCGTTTTCAGCAGTGTGACATTCCCCCCCCGTTTATGCCCAAACGTGAATGTACTTCCAACCGAGATGCTAAATACCCGGCCACAATCGGAGACCAGTCTTCGAACAAAATTTTCAGCAGAAATCTCACTAAACGATTTATCAAAATGAATGAGGAAGGCCATTTCGACGCCAAGCTGCTCCAGCGCGTGAAGCTTCTTCCAAATCGGATAGATCATCGGGGGTGTCCGATCAGGAGCTACAATCGAATTGGGATGACAATCAAAAGTCACGATCACCGGGGTCGCTTCGTGCTGTTGCGCATCAGAGATGGTTTGCCGAATTACCTGTTGGTGGCCGAGGTGCACACCATCAAATACCCCAATGGCAATACACGCTCTGCTTAAAGCGCCTTTGAGTTCACCTGTTTGGGTGATCACATTCATTTGGCAGAAGCCCTTTCCGTTGCAAAACGTTTCGCCAGCCAACCGAAGAACCAGATACCCAGGAAATCAAACGTGAGATCCAGGAGGTCAAACGTTCGGTAACGAATGAAGAGCTGTGAGAATTCCTCCAACACCGTTAACAAAGCGACGATAGCGCTTCCCAGAAAAATTTTCTTCCCGCGCAAACTGATTTGCCGGCAAGCGAGACTGTAGTTCACAACAAAGGCAAATCCTCCAATGAGAAGAAAATGTCCGCTTTTATCTGCACCCGGAATGGAACGAATCCACGCGAACATAAACTGCGACTCCGCCCGACCTGCTAAAAAAACAATCCACGCAATCACCCCGAAATACACGAATGCCAGCGTTGTTTTTCTCATACCATCGAACCGGCTAAGGTGAGAAACGGAATCACCCGTTTCTCCACGTCCGCCAGGGACAACTTTAGCAGGTCTTCCAACTGAATCGCATCCTGTACATCGAATTTTCCCGATACCGTCCGCCTCAATGTTTTTAGGTGGGCGCCACAACCAATTTTCTGGCCGAGTTCGTGAGCAAGACTTCGAACATATGTCCCTTTGGTGCACGCAACCCGAAAGTCGGCGATAGGTTCTTCGTAGGTGCTGAAGGAAAATCGATACACGTGAATCAACCGCGCCTTCCGTTCCACTTCCACCCCTTTCCTCGCCATCTTATAAAGCGGAACCCCTTTGACCTTCACAGCGGAGACCATCGGAGGCATCTGCATCTGATCACCTTCAAATGTCTCGGCGATTTTATTCAGTTCGTCCAATGTCAGCAACGGAACTGGAAGCGAACCAACCAACTCTCCATCAGCATCGTAACTGTCTGTTGTTTCACCGAGTTTGATGGATCCTTCGTAAACCTTGTCGTCGCTCATCAGCTTTTCAGAAAGCTTCGTTGCTTTCCCAAGCACAATGATCAACAGGCCGGTTGCCGCCGGATCAAGGGTTCCGCAATGACCCACTTTTTGAATGCGGAAATTGCGGCGAATGATGTCAACGACATCGTGTGAAGTAGGACCGGCGGGCTTGTCGATCAACAAAGCACCGTCGAAGTTGTCAAACGTCTGCATTATTTTTTCGGAGCAGAATCGAGGGCTTTTTTGATCGCAGCGACGACACGACGTTGAATCGAAAGCGGTTTCCCCGGAATACGCGCTCCGGCAGCGGCTTTATGTCCACCACCACCAAACAAAGCGGCGATTTCATTCACGTTCACATGGGCATTTTTTGAACGCAGACTAATACGCGTCAATTCGGGCTCGAGTTCTTCGAAAATACACGCGATTTCCACCGGCTTCATATCGCGCAAATGGTCGATTAAACCTTCCGATTCTTCGGTTTCTGCACCAGCGCGGGAAAAATCTTTTTTCTTCAGCCAGAGGTAAGCGATCTGGTCGTTATGCGTGAGGCGAAACTTGTTGTAAAGATGCTTCAAGAGACGCACACGGGAAAGCGGGTGCGACTGATAGACTTCATCGCAAATCTTGGCGATGTTTGCGCCGCGCTTCACCAATTCGGCGGCGGTGTGATAGGTCAACGGCTTGGTGCTCGCGTACTGAAATGAACCCGTATCGGTGGAGACTGCCGTAAAAAGGCAATCGGCAATCTGCGGCGTAATTGGCCAACTGCCGGCTTTCAACAGCTTAAAGATCAATTCACCAGTCGAAGCTTCACGGGCTGAAATCCAATTGATGTCGCCGTAGCGCGTATTGCTCAGATGGTGGTCGATGTTAAGAATGCGTTTGCGTTTGTCCGCAAAGGCTCCGGCTTTACCGAGGCGTTCAAAGCTGGCGCAGTCTGTTGCAATAACGCAGTCAAATTCCTCACCGCGTTTCGGTCTTTCGAACATCTTGTCTGGATCAAGAAATTTTAGCTTATCCGGCATCGGATCTTCATTCCAGACCGTCACTTTTTTGCCGGCGTTTTTCAGGGCAATGGCCAACCCGAGCTGAGATCCGACGCAATCGCCATCCGGCCGGACATGGCCGACAATGCAAAACGTTTCATGGGCGCGTATTTCTTCAACGATTCGCCCCACAACTTCAGGGTAAGATTTCATTCTTCTTCGGGAGGAGCTTGGTCAAGTTCATCGAGAATCTGCAAAACACGATTTCCGCGTTCAACAGAATCATCGGCAACAAATCTTAACTGGGGTGTGTATTTTAAAATGACGGACTTGCCGACCAATCCCTGAATTCGCTTACGTTGCTCCTGGAGCAAAGCCACCGCTCGTTTCTTTTGATCAGCACTTCCGAACACCCCGACAAAAACGGTCGCCGAGTGCAAATCGCTGGCGACTCCAACATCATTCACGCTAATCACCCCCGCCTCGCTGACGGGTATTTCGCGCCGGATGATTTCACCGATCTCCCTCTTCAAAAGTTCCCGAACGCGTTCTTGTCTCAATGACATAAATTCAACACTTGGGGTAATGGAGGTTCAAAGTTTGAAGTTCAACACTCCAACGCTTCCTCACTCCGGCCCCGGTTTGAAATTCCTATAGTGTGGATGCAACCTTCTCGATGGCGTAACACTCGATGCTGTCACCGACCTGAAATTCGTTGAACCCATCAATACGGATACCGCATTCCATACCAGCGCGCACTTCGTTTACTTCGTCCTGAAAACGACGTAGCGACTGCGTGACACCTTCATAAATGACGCTCTTGCGACGCACGACGCGCACCTTTCCGCGGTTGATACGTCCGCTTGCCACCATACAACCAGCGACATTGCCGCCTTTGGAAAGTGTGAAAATTTTGCGAACTTCGGCCGATCCGGTAACCACTTCCTTCGCGATCGGATCCAACAAGCCGGCCATCGCTTCTTTCACATGATCGATCAATTCATAAATGATCGAGTAGAGCTTGATTTGAATGCCTTCGCGTTTGGCAAGTTCAGCGGCGGTGTTATCGACCCGCGTATGGAAA
Organism: uncultured bacterium; assembly: GCA_966095605.1. Classification (GTDB taxonomy): domain Bacteria; phylum Verrucomicrobiota; class Verrucomicrobiia; order Limisphaerales; family JACDHS01; genus CBHWET01. The sequence goes on from CBHTTJ010000015.1 coordinate 15,776, forward strand.
CCCAGAATAATCGCGCTCGAAGCCGAAGCCAGCATGACATCGGACTCAGTGATGGTTCCGACCGCGCTGTGAATGACTTCCATGGAAACTTTAGTCGATTCGATCTTCTTCAGAGCATCGACGATCGCTTCCACTGAACCCTGGGTATCCGCCTTGACAACGACCTTAAGAATCTTAGCCTGCGTTGCATCCAAGGTAGCGAAAAGATTTTCCAGCGTAACCTTTTGGCGTGCTTCGCCAGCGGCTTTACGGGCCTCCATCGCGCGTTCTTCACCGATTTCGCGCGCAGTCTTTTCATCTTCCACGACGCTGAATTCGATACCAGCCTCGGGAACCCCATTTAAACCCAGAACACGAACAGCGACCGACGGACCAGCCTCTTTCAGTCGTTGACCTTCTTCATTGATCAACGCACGCGCTTTCCCCCAGTTCTGGCCGCAAATGATTGCATCCCCAACTCGCAATGTTCCTTTGCGAACGAGCACCGTCGCCACGGGACCGCCCGGTTCCAAACCGGATTCGATCACGTTGCCTTTGGCACGGCGATTCGGATTGGCTTTCAACTCGAGCAAGTCTGCTTGCAGCAGGATCATTTCGAGCAGCTTATCCACGCCGATTTTGGTCAACGCGGAAACATCGGTAAAGATCGTGTCACCACCCCAATCGTCGGGAACCAAACCTTTGTCCTGCAATTGCTGACGGACCTTGAGCGGGTTCGCGTTAGGATGATCCACTTTGTTGACCGCCACGAGAATGGGGACTTTGGCCGCCTGAGCATGGCTCAGCGCTTCCAACGTTTGCGGCATCACACCATCGTTCGCCGCAACAACCAGGACCACCAGGTCAGTCACGTTCGCACCACGAGCACGCATCGCGCTGAACGCAGCGTGACCCGGGGTATCGAGGAACGTAATCTGTTGCAATTCATTCTTACGTTCGGGATGCGGGAAAGAAATCGTATAGGCACCGATGTGCTGCGTGATACCACCGGATTCGCCAGCAGCAACGTTCGCCTTGCGGATAACATCCAGCAACGTGGTCTTACCATGGTCGACGTGACCCATGATCGTAACCACAGGAGGACGCGGCTTTAATTCCTCAACGCGATCTTCAATGTCCACTTCCGTTTTCTTGACCGGAGCGTGAACGATACCACCGCCGCGTTCGCGTTTTTCTACTTCAAATTTCTTCCCGTATTTCGCGCAGACTTTTTGGGCAATCGCTTCGTCGATGGACTGATTAACGTTCGCAAAAACTCCTGCTTCCATCAGGTCAGCAATCAGTTTGAAAGGCTTGATCTTCAATCGATCCGCCAAATCGCGGACGATAATGGGCGGCTTGATGATGATGACTTCTGCGGATTCGGGCAGAACGATCTTCGGAGTCGTCGGCTTGGCAGGTTCGGCCGGTTTTTGACCGAATTTTGAAAACTGTTGTGATCCGGGAGCGCCTTGACGTCCAGGAACATTGCGAATATCGCCACCACGACGGAAATCACCGGGACGTCCTTGTTGTCCTTGTCCCTGCCCTTGCCCTTGTCCGGGCTGCATGCCGCGACCTGGAGGCATTCTCATGCCGGGCTTGTCAGCGGGTTTCGGTTGAGGACGCTGAGGCAACTGAATAAATCCAACTTTATCTCCGAGTTTCGGTCCAGCCGGAGCGGGCGGCGGGGTCGGAGGCGGAGCAGGCGCTTCCACTTTCGGTTCAACTTTGGGAGCGGGCGGTTCCACTGGAGCAACTGGCGCTGGAGCCGGGGCTTGGGCCGGGGCCGGCGTTGGTGCGATCGCGACTGGCGCTGGCGCTTCCACCTTTGGTTCAGGCGCCTTGATCACTTCCGGCGCTTTCACTTCAGGAGCTACTTCCGTTTTCGCAACAACAGGCGCAGGAGGCGGGACTTCTACCGGCTTGGGCGCTTCAACAACGGGTTCTGGTGCGGGCGGCGGAGGTGGCGGAGCGGGTGCTTCGGTAACTACTTTCAGTGGTTCCTGCGGAAGCGGTGCAGGTTCTTCGACTTTCTTGAGCGGCGCGAGCTGTTCTTCGAGGTATTCGGCGGTAATCTTATCGAGCGAACTCGATGGCACTTTGGCAGCAATGCCCAGTTCCTTCGCCTTGGCGAGGACTTCCTTGCTTTCCATCCCCAATTTCTTTGCAATGTCGTAAATACGAACGGGCATAATTTTTTTCTTCCAACCTACAAATGCAGCACGAAGTTTTCATGCTACACATTCGCGAACGTTGCTTTTTCCAGACGCATAAACATTAGGCGGCTGAACTTTCGGCCCCACGACGCGCCACTTCTGCTTTCGCAGCTTCCAACACAGTTCCAGCCGAATCCTTGATCTCCGGAATCTGTTCCAGATCGCTCGGATCGGCCTGCAGCAAATCATCCAAACTCAAAAAGCCGGCGTGCACCAACACATTCGCCTGCTCCTGGGTAATTCCAGGAATCGTCAACGCTTCCACAGCCTGGGCAACCTTCTCATCGAAACCAACGGTCGCAACCTGTTCTGCTTCGATATCGATCTGCCAACCTGTGAGCTTCGAGGTCAGGCGAGCGTTCTGTCCACGTTTCCCAATGGCGAGAGACAGTTGGTCGTCGCTCACCCAAATTTTCACGCGATGATTCGCTTCATCCACTTCGAAGCTCTTGAGCTTTGCCGGAGAAAGCGCATTGCCAACGTACGTCTTCACGTCCGTGGACCAGGGAATAATATCCACCTTCTCGTTGTTGAGTTCGCGGACAATGTTTTTAACACGTTGACCACGCAAACCAACACAGGCACCGACCGGATCAATCTTGGAATCGCGGGTGTAGACAGCAATCTTGGTTCGGAATCCCGGCTCGCGGGCAATACCTTTAACTTCGATTGTGCCGTCGGTCAACTCAGTGACTTCCAATTTGAAAAGCTTGATGACAAACTGAGGGTCGGCGCGGGAAAGAATAATTTCCGGTCCATGGGCACCGTTTTCCACGGCTTTAACAAAGCAACGAATGCGTTCACCGATCTGGTATTCCTCAGTTGGAACCCGTTCACGGTTCGGCATCAATGCTTCGTAACGTCCCAAATCAACAATCACATCCGAACGTTCAAAACGTCGGACGGTTCCACTCACAATATCACCGACGCGATCACGGAATTCGTTAAAGATGAGCTGCTTTTCCGCCCGGCGGATATGCATCATCAAAGACTGCTTCGCATATTGAGAAGCGATACGACCGAAACCGGCCGGGGTCACTTCCACCTCAATTTCCTGACCCAGTGCGGCATCAGCCTTAATACGGCGAGCGTCGAAGAGAGAAATCTGTTCCTGCTTATTGGCTACCTTTTCGGAAACAACAAGTTGGGCAAAAGCGCGGATATCGCCGCTTTTCTGGTCGATCTCGACACGCAAAGCACGTGCGGGACCGATCGCCTTTTTCGCGGCGCTCAGTAACGCTTCTTGTACAGCAGCGACCAGGGCTTCACGACTGATGCCCTTTTCACGCTCCCAATATTCCAGAACCGCTAAAAAGTCTGCATTCATATTGTCCGTCCGTTTCCTTTGTCCCACTTGGGGAACAAAAAAGTCGGTAGAAAAGGCTTTCTCCGACTTGACGCGCTGGTGACCCAGCAACAACTTGTCCGTGAAACATACCGATTTGGAGAATCGCGTCAAGTTACAAATCCCTATTCAGAACTGCGGGTATTTCCGACAGGAATTCCGAGCATTGGGACGGTAACTGGTTAATTGGGTTCCTCGCTGTTTTCGGTGGAATTCTTTCCGCTGACAACGCGGTTTGTCAGGGACGATTCTGAGGGAGAGTTTTGGGTTCAACGAGCGGCCAGTTGTCTCGGGCGCATTCTCAGGCAAATATTCCACTAAAAACCTCTAGGCGGCCTGTTTATATGTAAACTGCTACTAGAGAAGGCTTAAAAAGAAATTATCGCCAGAAGAAGGCTTTTTAAAGAAATTTTCCGCTCAGAATCTTCAAAAAAAGCCTTTTTACGAAAATTCTCAGGTAAAAATCTTTGGAAAAACTCTTTTTCCGGGGATCCAAAAAAATAAACTCCCTCAAAAAGCCTTTTTTCGACGATTCAAATTTTAAAATTTCCGTAAAAAGGCTTTTTACAACAATTTTCACCTCAGAATCTCCCCAAAAACCCTTTTCCGAAGGATTCTAAACGTCAAATCATCAGAAAAAGCCTTTTTTCGAGAATTCTCAGCGCAAAATCTTTGAAAAAAGTGGGTTTGGACGGTTTTAGTCTCTGCCAGAAATTTTACGCCGTCCTTTTTGCTCAAGTTTGCCCGTCGGCAGGCAGGTTCTTTTCTAAAATAACCATTTGCTGCTGGACAGCGACTTCGTCGAGGATAACCGCAATCGAATATTGCAACTTTCGCCTTTCCTCCTCCATGAACCAGCCGAAAACCGGCAGGGTCAAAAGGACGAACCAGATGAAGGGATACATTGGCGCCGTGAAATGAATGACGGCGAATTCGAGGACGCAGAGACTTCCAAAGATGACTTTCGCCGGGGCGGTCCAAAACGCAGCGAGCCGACAACGAAAGTTCCGGCGTCCCTCGGCGAGTTCCTCGCTCACGGTCGTCAGCCGCAATTCACTCCAGCGATTCCCGACGATCTCGATATCGTGATCCGTCCAACCCGTGTCAGGATTGTGGAACCAGTTCGACTGCCGCAGTCGCTCCATAATCTTACTCAAAAACCCGTAACGATCGACGTCTCCTTTGCACCAGTAATAACGCTGCTGCAGTTCCGACCATTTCGAGGCGTCCGGGACTCGTATTATCTGTTGCAACGTCTTCGCCGGTGCCCGTCCGGCCTGGTTTAATAAATAGCGCCACCTTGCCCAGCCTCGGACTATCGGCTGCAAAAAGAAGAGCAAAACGATCAAAGGTCGTGACCACCATTTTCTTTTGCTCGGATCCAGCGCCGCCTGGAAGGCAGCCACTCCGCACAGGACTAACGAAAACAAGAACCCGATCGCGGCGCATGGCAACAAGGATTCAAAATACAGCGAAAGAGCGAACAGAGGTGCCACGACGAACGAATAGAATTCGATGGACGTAAAATACATCAGTGCGAATGAAGGCGCGGGGTTATAAAGCTTTTGAAAAAAGCCACTTCCGAAAAGTCCGTGATAAATCACGCTGCGGTGCATCCTGACACCACAACTGCCCGCGCTATAGATTTTGCCGCGCCAGATGCTTCCTCCCATCGAATTGAAATACTTTGGATGTTTTCGGGCCAGCATCGCTTCCGCTTCACCATAGCCCGCTTGTTGTTTCAGATAGGCTTTCACGGTGGCTCGACGGTGGTGCCAAACGAAGCCTGAAGAACTGAATCCAATTTTGTGATTATTTTCCTGGAGACGCCAACAAACATCCACATCGTCGCCCGCTTTGGTGAAGACCGGGTCGAACCCCCCGATTTCGTCCAAAGCCCATTTGTAAAACGCCATGTTGCAGCCGGGGATATGTTCCGCTTCACGATCCGTCAACATCACATGCGCCGGCCCGCCCGGTGACGCCATCACCGCGCCGGAAACATTGCCGTCTTCCGGCGGAAGGAAATTGTGCCCGCCAATGCCAACGAAATCGGTGTTCAACAAATCTCCCACGAGATACATCAACCAATCTTCATCGGCACGACAATCGGAATCCGTAAACGCAACGATCTCTCCAGTGGCTGCATTAATGCCGGTATTTCGCGCAGCTGAAAGACCGCGATTGGCGTGATGAATATAGCGAATGCCTAGATACCTTCCGGCGATTTCCCTTGTGGCATCGGTTGAGCCGTCATCCACCAAAATGACTTCGTAGTCGGGATAATTCAGTCGCGCCAACGAATCGAGGCAACCACGCAGTGTGCGCGCGCCATTGTAGCTGGCCACCACGATGGACACCTTCGGATAACGACGCAAAGGAAAATGCGGTGCTGTCGTAAATTGTTTTTGCACCATGCCAAAAGAGTTCTTTGGCTGCCGATCCCGAGTGGTTAAACCAAACGCCCAGTCCTCAATCTGGTGTCCGCCTCGGAACCAATCATCGGTGTAACTGAAAATGATCGTCCCCGCCAACCCCGCTCGAAATGCAGATTCAATCTGCCACGAAAGAACTTCGCACTTATGCGTTTCTCCTTCGCGAAACGAATCCAAACCGAATTCACCAAGCATGATCGGTTTGGTGTTCGCCAGCATCTGCAGGCGATCGAGATATTTTTCGTAAGAACCGCGGTGGTGGAGGTAAACGTTGAAGCAAACGAAATCGACATGCTGAGGCTGTAGAAATTCTGTGGGCGGAAAAGAAGTGAAGGTGAAAAGACACTCCGGATCGAGCTCCTTGCCTTCCTCCACCAATTGATCGATGAACTTCTCCGCCCTCCCCCGTCCACTCCACCGCACGATTTCCGCGGGAATTTCATTCACGACACTGAAGGCGAAAACGGCAGGGTGTTTTTGACAATCCCGGACCGCTGCACGCACCATTTGGCGCGCCTCCCTTTGTGATTTCATAGAATCCAGGAAGCACAAATGCTTCGGCCACGGAACATCCACGAAGACTTTCAGCCCCTGCTCCGCGGCAGCATCGAGAAACCAAACCGGAGGAACATAGTAAACCCGCAGCAGATTTGCACCGAGCTCACGGAGTTGTCGAAGATCGAAATCGGTTTGTAGGCGCGAGGCAAAATATTCTCCCTTCTCGTTCGGCGCGAAGGGCCCGTACGTCACACCCTTCACATAAAACTTTTTTTCGCCGCATCGGAAATATTTTCCATCAATGGAAACGCGTTTTGCGGAAGGAAGAGCCTTATTCATGGAGCAACTTAAATTCGCTTCCTCGCGGCGATCAAAGTTTCAGGTCTCGGGCCACCCGTTCGTCGCACCAATTCATTGCGAACAGTCCAATAATATTTCCAGGTGAGATTCTCGGGATCCTCTGCCAAAGGCGACACCAGAGATACCGTGCGTTGAATGTCATCGACGAGAACCTTCGTCGGCAAAACCTTTAAATCAAAAACGAGGCGCTCGTAGCAACGCTCCGCCTCAGGTGCGGCTCCTTTTTCCTGCCAATAAATAAATGTTTCCCGCAATGCAACGTGCTTCGATTGATTCAAAACATATTGTCGCAGAACCATGACATTGCAAAAAAGCAACACACCTAAAAACAGGAAAACAAACTGGTGACGCTGAAAAAATTTCATCGTTGCTCTCGCTCCCGTTTGGAAGATCGACCGGAAATTTCGCTCATTAAATACCGCTGAGAGCGGCTTTCAGACAATCGGGACAAAACAATTTTCGCGAAGCGGGGATTCCTTACGGACTGTCGGGAATATCCTAGCCGCTGAAATTGTTTTCGAGGAAAGAAAAGCACGTTCGTCACCTCATTTAATTCACTCAGAGATGCGGCTACCGTCGCTGGCAGACAAATTACTACGGTTATGATTCTTCGGGATGGGAAAACTCGCGGACGGGTGCATCGCCCGGGCTTCACGTTGATCGAACTCCTCGTGGTGGTCGGCATCATCGCGATTCTTGCAGGAATGCTCCTTCCTGCGCTGGCCCGTGCACGGCAGAAGGGTGATCAAACAAAATGCCTTTCGAATCTGAAACAGGCCGGGATGGCGATCCACATGTATGTGAACGATCACGATGAATATTTTCCCGGACCATGCTGGACCGGCGCGCGGGCGAGTTACGATCAAGGCTCCGACACCGAGTTTATTTGGTACGTGAGCAGTTACCTTGGAAAGGCGCCCGAGGCGGACACCTTGGTGGCCAATGTTTTCGTTTGTCCGGGCTATGTTCATTCGGCGCCACCGGACACTTCCCAGATGGAAGGTCGAATTTGTTATCTCCTGAATCGTGACATCGATCCATCACCGTCAAACACCGTTCGACCTTTCGGCTACCCACCGTTCAATAGTGCTCCAGAAGTCATGCCGCTGAAAGAAAATGCCCTGAATGCCTATGGAACACCCGCCACAATCTACGCCATTACTGACGTAGACAAAATCAATGTCCCCGACCCAACGGTGACCTGGTGGAGTGATCTCCCCTATCAACCGGTGCACGGAAAAGTCCGCAACGAATTGTATTTCGATGGTCACATTGCCGCAAAGCTCTGGTGACCTGTTCTCCTCCTTTCAACATCAACCTTTCGGATCGATCGCGAGATCATGCGACATTATTTAAAATTGCTACGTTACGCGAAACCGTATCGCAGCCTTCTATTGTTGATTTTCGGGCTGACCATGGTCGCTTCGCTTTTGGCGGCGGCGCAACCGTGGCCGATGAAGTTCCTTGCAGATTATGTTCTCGGCTCGACAGCAACCCCGGACTATTTCAACGAAACACTAAAATCCCTTTCTCTCTCATCGTCCCCTTCCCTGCTGTTGTCGGCGATCGCCATTGCGAATCTGGTCCTTTTTGGATTGAACAGCGTTGTTGAAATCGGTCTCACATGGACGTGGACCGTCGCAGGGCGTCGGATGGTAAATGATCTGGCACTCGATCTCTTCGCTGCTTTGCAACGCCGTTCACTCCTGTTTCATACACGCTCACGGGTTGGCGATTTATTAAGCCGGGTTACGGGAGACAACTGGTGTCTGCATGAAATAATCGACATCCTATTCTCCCCTGGACACGCATTAATGATTCTGTGCACGATGATTTTTCTGATGTTCAGGCTGGATGCGGCGTTAACGGGACTTCTTCTTCTGTTGGCGCCGTTGATGGTTGCATCTTCATTTTTCTTCGGAAAACAAATCCGGGCGGCAGCGAAAAACAAGAGGGAAATTGAATGCAATATCCAGTCGCACTTACAGGAGACTTTGACGGGCATTCCGGTGGTACAAACTTTTGTTCAGGAAGAACGCGAACAATCACGCTTTCGCCGCGCAGCGGACTCAGCCATTCACGCGGAACAGCACGCGACGATTCTCAGCCATTTAAATGGTTTTTTTTCTGGAATGGTTAGCACAATTGGAACCGGAATTGTCCTTTTGGTGGGAGCCACTCACGTCATCGATGGGCGTCTAACGATCGGCAGCCTTCTTGTTTTTATTGTCTACTTGAGTTCGCTTCAGACGCAGATCAAAACTCTCGCGAAGATTTATCCGTCTCTCGAAACTGTTCGCATCGGGGTCAATCGTGTCTTTGAGATTCTCGCGTCTGCACCCGAAATACAAAGCCCCGCCAATCCCAAACGATTAACTCGCGTCGACGGCTTCATTCGATTTGAAAACGTTACATTTGGCTACGAGCCAAGTTCTCCCGTATTTAAAAATATCAACCTTGAAGTCAAACCCGGCGAAACGTTGGCGATTGTCGGTTCCACCGGCGCCGGCAAGAGCACGATAGCCGGCCTGATCCCTCGGTTTATGGATCCGTGGGAAGGACGAGTAGCCCTTGATGGCACCGACATTCGACAATTGGAACTCAAAAGCCTGCGCGCTCAGATTTCGATTGTATTACAGGAGTCCTTTCTTTTCCCGGTCTCGGTGGCTGAAAATATTGCTTACGGAAATCCACATGCCTCCCAAAAACAAATCGAAGCCGCAGCCAGACAAGCCAACGCACATCTTTTTATTGATCAGCTACCGGCAGGCTATAGCACCATCATTGGTGAGCGTGGCGCAACGCTTTCGGGAGGCGAACGACAGCGACTGGCGATTGCGCGCGCCATTCTTAAGAATGCGCCGATTCTCATCCTCGATGAACCGACGAGTGCCGTTGATAGCTTGACGGAATTTCTAATCCTGGAAGCTCTTGAAAGACTGACACACGATCGGACGGTCATTGTTATTGCCCATCGTCTTTCCACGATTCAACAAGCAGATCGCATCGTTGTCTTGCGAGATGGGCAGATCCAGGAAAGCGGAACACACCGTGAGCTTCTGCAACAACGAGGCATCTACGCCAATCTTCATGGACTTCAACTTCGTTCATTGGACACCGCGATCGCGGCAGCGGGATGATTATGGCTTCGTTTCTTCGAACCGATGTTGCAAACGTTTCAGGGCTCTGCCGCTGGAGTCTTGGTTATGCCTTCCGTCAATGGAGACCGCTCAGCGGCCTGCTGAGTTGTAGCGGTTTAAAAACGGCAGTGGATATTCTGAAGCCATGGCCCATCGTCTTCATAGTCGATTATGTCCTGCAGGGAAAAACCAAATCACCCCTCCTCGATCAGATCGTCCAATGGCTCCCCGGCTCTCATGCCTCGCCATCTCTGGTAGCGTGGAGCGTGGCTGCAACGGTTCTGATCTTTCTGCTGAGCTGGGTGCTGACCATGGGAGAAAGCTATGCGCATATCAGTCTTGGTCGACGCATGACTTACGATCTCGCGGGCGAACTGTTCACAAGACTGCAACAGCTCTCGTTACGTTTTCACGGCAACAAATCCATCGGAGATACGATCCGCCGCATCACATCTGATGCAGGTTGTGTTTCCATTATCGTGACGGATGCTTTGCTCCCTCTCCTTTCAGCGTTCATCAGCCTGATAGCGATGTTCGCCATCATGTGGCGAATCGATGCTCAGCTCAGCTTGCTCGCCCTCGCGGTGGTGCCATGCACGGTTATGGCCTTTGTTCGCTACGCGAAGCCAATGATGGAACGCGGATACGAGGCGCAGGAACTCGAAGGCGAAAGCTACAGCATCGTTGAGCAGACACTTGCATCGATTCCTATTGTCCAGGCTTTCTGCCGCGAAGATCAGAATGACCGCGTTTTTCGTCGGATTCTTGGGGACACGCTGACTGCAACGGTTGCTGCGACGAATGTGCAGCTCCGATTCAAAATCTGGATCGGATTTATTATGACAGTCGGAAGCACGGGGATTCTTTGGATTGGAAGTCAACACGCCCTCGCCGGGCACTTGAGCATCGGCATGATTCTGTTGTTCCTCTCCTACCTCAGTGCGTTCTACACCCCATTGGAATCAATCATGTATACCGGCTCAACAATCCAGGGTGCGGCAGGCAGCGCGCAGCGTGTGCGTGAAATTTTACAGGCGACACAGGAAGTGACCGATCTTCCAGGCGCGAAAGCAATGCCAACTCCACTTGGCAATATTCAAATCGAAAACATTACTTTCGGCTACTCACCGGAGAAAGCCGTCCTGCGAAATCTTTCTCTCAAAGTGAATGCAGGGGAGACCTTGGCGATTGTAGGCGAAACAGGAGCTGGCAAAAGCACGCTGCTCAATTTGATTCCTCGGTTCATCGACGTGTCACGGGGAAGAATCCTGATTGATGGCAACGATGTCCGCGATTTCAAACTGAAAACCCTACGACGACACATTGGGTTTGTGTTACAGGAGACCTTTCTTTTTCCACTGACTGTCGCGGAGAATATCGCCTACGGACGGCCTGAAGCGTCGCGGGATGAAATCGAGGCTGCCGCACGCGCTGCCAACGCAGACGCATTTATTCAACGCTTGCCGCAAGGCTATGAGACTATTCTCGGAGAACGCGGCTCTTCTTTATCCGGAGGCGAACGCCAACGCATTGCCATTGCCCGGGCACTGCTAAAAGACGCACCGATTCTGATTCTGGATGAGCCCACAAGTTCCCTCGATATTGATACGGAAAATTCAATCCTTCAGGCCCTCGAACGACTCAGGAAAGGCAAAACCGTTTTCATCATTGCACATCGTTTATCGACCATTCGTTGCGCAGATCGAATTGCTTTTCTGAAAAACGGCCGCATTTCGGAACTTGGAACCCATACCGAGCTGCTGGCGTTAAATGGAGATTACGCGCAACTCCATCGCCTGCAGTTTCACAGGAAGGAGGATTCATGAATGGCACGAACCTTAACTCTGTTTCAGAGTTAAAAGAAGGTCATTGGACCAAAGGCGCACTTCCTTCGAACGTGCGCGCCGGGATTGGAACAATCATTACCGACGACCTCGCGTTCAAGCGTTTTCACAGTCGTGCGGATATTGCTCTTTCGGTAGGCACACACTGCACCATGGATGGTGTGCATTTTGATCTGAGTGAATGCAGCCAGGTTGAAATCGGTGACTATTGTTACTTCACAAGCGTCGTTCTTTTGTGTGAACGGAAGATAAAGATTGGCAGCTACGTCGTCATCGGATGGAACACCACCATTGCGGACAGCGATTTTCATCCAATCTCTCCAGCTGCCCGCATCGCTGATGCCATCGCTTGCTCTCCACTGGGAACAGGGCGACGTCGTCCGGAAATATGCCCACAGGAGATCATTATCGAAAACGATGTCTGGATCGGCCCGAACGTAACCATACTTAAAGGAACCCACATCGGCGAAGGCGCGTTCGTGGAAGCCGGCTCTTTGGTGACACGAGATATTCCTCCGTATTCACGTGTTATGGGAAATCCCGCGGTGGCGATTGGCAAGATGTCATGAACTCGCCGCGAACATTATCGTGGGATTGGTATCCCGGAACGATTCCGGAGAATGTTCTCGTCCACGACACGGCCTATATTGAAACGACCTTTAGCTTCTTTCTTTATCGTAGCGAGCGATCACCCGGAGTGGAAATCGGACGCGGGGCCTCCACATATCTCGGAACCATGTTCGACGTCAGTGAACGCGGGCAAGTTAAACTCGGCAATTATGTTTTAATGCACGGCGCCCGCGTGATCTGCGACGCAGAAATCACCATCGGCGATTATACTCTAATCTCCTGGAACGTCCTCTTGATGGATTCGTATCGAATCCCGCTGCACGCAAAGACCAGACGCAATGAATTGGAAAAAGTTCCTCATCGCGCGCAGAGATACTTGAGTTCCAATGGCGATGCCCGCCCAATTCGAATAGGTTCGAATGTCTGGATCGGATTTGATGTCTGTATTCTTCCGGGTGTGACCATCGGCGAAGGCGCCATCATCGGCGCCCGTTCGGTGGTTACCAGAGATGTTCCTCCTTTCAGCATTGTTGCCGGCAACCCCGCCCAGTTTCTCCGGGATGTGCGTTCTGAGGAGCGCCCTGCGAGGCCATCTACTTCGGTTAATTCTCCTGAGCCTCCCGATTCGAACACTGAAAGGACAAATCCTGTTTATGCATCTTGATCTTCTGGCCATTTTGAAATGCCCTTTTTGTGGCAGTTCCCTCGAACTCGACCAACAAACGGCCCATCATCGCGAGAAGAATGACATCTCTTCAGGCGTCCTCGGCTGCCAATGCAGCGCCTATCCGGTCGTCGAAGGTATTCCGTACATTCGTGCCGGAAAACTAACCGATCGCGCCGTTGAACAAGTCACAAACGGTCAACTGGTGGAAGCATTTTATACATTGATGGGTTTGGAAAACTCTCAGCGGGAACAGTGGCAGTCTCTCATCGAGCGCCAAAAACCAATGACTTTTCGCGACGCCCTCCAAGTGCTATGCCCACCCGCTGAAGGAGAATATTTTCTTTACCGCTTTTCCGATCCCACTTTTCTCATTAGCGTCTCTCTATTACGAGCTGTCGGCCCGCACCTGACTCGTCCCCGCCGGTGGATGATTGATTTATGCGGTGGAACCGGGCACCTCACGTCAAAACTTCTCGATATTACGCCAGCGGCAGGTGTTATTTTAGGTGACTTTTATTTTTGGAAAATTTGGCTGGCAAAAAAATTCATCGCGCCGCGGAGTCATCCAGTCTGCTGTAATGCAAACGATCCCCTGCCCTTCGCCGCAAATATATGTTCCCTCATTCTCTGCTCTGGAGCGTTTGAATATATCTGGTCGCGACGGCTTCTGGCGAACGAGATGACCCGAGTGATCGACAAGCAGGGCGCCGTTATCATAACGCATACCCATAATTCTCTTTGCGAAAACGCTTCGGAAGGAATGCCACTGACGCCTGCCGGTTATCGACGCCTTTTCGAAACGATTCCCCATCGTATTTTCAAAGAAAGCGCCATTCTCGATGCGTTGCTGAAATCCCGGTTCGTCGATCTCTCGCCAAACTTTTCAGACAAAGAACTAAAGAAGGAGTCTGCCCTGATCTGCATTGGAACACGTAACCAAAAATTATTTCGACGACATCGACACAACAACCTGTCCTCCGCTTCATCGGAAAGCCGCACGATCAATCCACTCTACCAGGTCAACTCACGCAACAATTCCGTCTCCTTGAAGTTAAAGTTTCCTTCTCGAGAATACGAAAGTGAATTCATTGCCTGTAAACGCTATCTGCCTTCAAAAGCAGCGTTGTCTCCAAATCAGTTTGCAGGATTAGCCACAGGAAAAATCGATAGCAAACTCCAGAAACTGAGCAACCGCCTGGTCGTATTGGAACTGCCACAAAACTATCTCTAGCGGTTCTCCATGAACACTAAACCACCATCAAAAGGGAAAATCATCGTCTTCGGGATTTTGATGTGGTACCCGCTCGCCGGCGTTACGTTTCAATTCCTGCATTACCTCATAGGTCTGCGGCGGCTTGGTTATGATCCTTATTACATTGAAGATTCGGGGCGCTGGATTTACGACCCGCGAATCAATGATTTGTCCCCAGACGCTTCGGCAAATGTAAAAACCGTCGCCGCTGCTCTGGAAGCTCACGGCTTTGGCAATCGGTGGGCATTTCGCGGCCATTATCCGGGTGGTCACTGTTATGGAATGTCAGAGGAACAAATTCTTGCGCTGTATCGAGAAGCGGATGCTTTCCTCAATGTCACCGGCGCTCAAGAACTCCGTGATGAACACCTCGCCTGCAAGCGGCGCATCTATTTGGAAACCGATCCCGTCGCCGCACAGATCAAAATTTTCCACGGAGACCGCGAGACGATTTCGGCACTGGGAGCGCATGATACTCATTTCACCTTTGGCGAAAATTTCGGGGCAACTGATTGCCTCGTCCCTTTGCAGCAATTCAACTGGCGTCCCACCCGTCAACCCGTGGTGTTGGATCTTTGGAAACATTCCCGTAACGGCGACTGCAAGGATTACACCACGATTGCGACATGGCAGAACAAAGGGAAAGACATCGTTTATCGTGGCGAAACGTACTATTGGTCCAAAGACAGGGAATTCATGAAAATAATTGATCTCCCGCGTCGCCGACCTGTCTCCTTCGGACTCGCAGTCGGAAAAGAAAAAAAAGTCCAACGCCTCCTCAAAAACTACTCCTGGAAATGGATGGATTCATTGGACGTTTCAGCCAATCCCGAACGTTATCGTGACTTTATCCAAGGTTCTCGGGGCGAATTCACCGTCGCGAAAGACCAGAACATTCGTCTTCGCAGCGGTTGGTTCAGTGATCGAAGCGCCTGTTATCTCGCCGCCGGACGTCCGGTCATTACCCAGGAAACTGGTTTCAGCAACCATTTGCCGACCGGCCGTGGCTTGTTTGGTTTCAGCAACATGGACGATATTCTTCACGCAGTGGACATCATTGAGAGTGACTACAAGGGGAACTGCGAAGCAGCGCGGGGAATTGCGGAAGACTATTTTTCAGCTGAACGAGTGCTTGGGAAATTGATGGCGGATGCAGGCTTATGAAAAACAGATCACAACATTCGTTCAACGCCAGCGAACGTTATCTGATTATCAATGCCGATGACTTCGGTTTAAGTCGCGGCGTCAACCGCGGTATCATCCGTTCCTATCGCGAGGGAATATTAACAAGCGCCAGTTTGATGGTTTACGGAAAAGCCGTCCGCGAGGCCGCGAACTTTGCGAGGCGCAACTCACAATTCAGCCTCGGACTTCACGTAGATCTCGCTGAGTGGATTTTTTCCGACGGTGAATGGATTCCACGCTATCAAATTGTCCACACAGAAGATGAAGCTGAAGTCACCCGCGAAGTGGCCACTCAGCTCAAACTATTTCACGAGCTCGTGGGAAAAGAGCCAACACATCTCGATTCGCATCAGCATGTGCACCGGCACGAACCCGCTCGATCAGTATTAATCAAAACTGCGCGAGCGCTGTCAGTTCCCCTTCGTAGCTATTCACCGCACGTCGCCTATTGCGGCGATTTTTACGGTCAAACCGGTGAAGGCATTCCGTTCCCGTCGGGCATCACGATTAAAAATCTGCTAAACATATTGTCACAGTTGCCTTCGGGATGGACGGAACTGGGTTGCCACCCCGGAGAGGATGAACGTCTCGAATCGGTCTACAGGAAGGAACGTCGCAAGGAAACAGAAGTCCTGTGTCATTCCCGCGTTCGCGGGGCGGTTGAATCGTTCGGCATTCAGCTCTCCTCTTTTATAAAGGTCCCGAAAACGACAACGCCGCCATGAAAATTGTTTTCGCAGGATCTATTGGACGATCGGGCCTGGGGGGCCAGGCCTGGGCGAACCTGCAATATCTCATTGGCCTCAGGGAACTCGGACAGGATGTTTACTATCTGGAAGACTGTGGCGAAACGTCCTGGGTTTACAATTGGAAGGCGGGCGAATGGACCGATGATTCGTTGTATCCAGCAAATTATGTTCGCGATTGTTTGGAGCCTTTTGGCTTCGGAGATCGATGGATGTATCGCGCAGGCGATCGATGTTACGGCATGCCCTCGGAGAAACTGCGCGAAATTTGTGCCGCCGCAGATCTTCTTGTCATGCGCGCAATTCCAATCTGGACGTGGAGACCCGAATATTCTCTGCCGGCACGGCGCGTTTTTATCGACGTTGATCCGGGATTTACCCAGCTGAATATTGCGTCTGGTGACGTGGGGTTGGGCTGCGCGATTGGTCGGTGCGAAAAATTATTTACCATCGGACAAAATATTGGTGAAGCAGGCTACCGAATCCCCACGAACAATTGGACCTGGCAAAAAACCTTTCCTCCGATCGCTCTGTCCGCGTGGCCGAAGATTCCAGGCGGATCGCACTTCACCAGTGTGATGCGTTGGGATGGATTTCAGGATTCCAATTACGACGGCGCTCATTACGGCCAAAAGGAAATGGAATTTCCGAAGTTCTTTTCCTTGCCTGGCCGAACCGGTCAAAGTTTTCAACTGGCGTTGAACGGTCCAGAGCTTCCAGCCGAATACGGCTGGCAAACGGTTCCGGGAGAAAAAGCTTCCCGCACACCTGGTTCCTATCAGCAATTCATTCAGCAATCACGGGCCGAGTTCGGCGTGGCGAAACATGGATATGTTCAGGCCCAAAGTGGTTGGCTCAGTGACCGCACCGTATGCTATTTGGCCTCTGGCAAACCGGTTCTGATCCAAGGCACCGGACTACGAACGGAATTCCTCAATGGCAAAGGGTTTGTTGTCTTTCACCAACTGGAGGAAGCAATTCGCGGCGTCGACGCGATTAACAAGAATTACGAGGAGCATTCACGCGCGGCACGTCAACTTGCTGAAGAACATTTCGCTTCAGACAAGGTCTTAACCCGTTTTCTGGAAAACGCCCTGGAATGAAATTATGCGCATCGCCCAAATATCCACGTGCGCGAGCCCCGTCCAAAAAGACGCTTTTGGCAGCGTGGAGCATCTTGTTTGGTTGTTGACCCGGGAATTAACGAAGCTCGGACATGAAGTCACGGTCTTCGGAACGGCTCAATCGCAGGTTGATGGCAAAATGGCCGTAACACTTCCGGGCCCTTATGGGGAAAACAATTCTCCGGACGATTGGCAGCTTTGCGAATGGATCAATCTTTGCCGCGCGGTCGAAGAGTCCGGTTGTTTCGATGTCATGCACAGCCACGCTTATCTCTGGGGATTGCCGCTGGAAACACTCTCGCGTGCGCCGATGGTTCACACGATGCATATTGTGCCCGACGAAAATGCTGCCCATCTCTGGTCGTCGCGTCCCAATGCGTGGGTTACTGGCATTTCAAAACATCAATGGAGTCGTTTTCCACAATTTCAGCCTGCCTCGATTATTCCTCATGGTGTAAACGTTTCCGATTTTTCCTTTCAGGCCGATCCCGGCGATTACGTTTGTTATCTTGGCCGCTTCACTCCGGGCAAAGGACCTCTCAAAGCAATTTCCGCCGCGCAAGCCCTTGGTATGCGTCTCGTTCTCGCTGGACCGCGTGACGCTTACTTCCGGGAAAAGATCGAGCCGTTGGTAGACGGACGAACCGTTGAATACGTCGGGTTTGTCAAAGGTGCCGAGCGCACCAAACTTCTCGGTGGGGCAAAAGCTTTGCTCTACCCGATTCAATATCCGGAAGCGTTCGGCCTCGTCTTGGTTGAATCAATGCTGTGCGGCACGCCGCCGGTGGCACTGAACATGGGCGCGGTACCCGAAATTATCGACCAGGGAATCACGGGATTTTACACCGAGACGGAAGATCACTTTATTGAAGCCATCCGGAAGGCCTTTACGTTGGACCGGCGAACAATCCGGACACAGGCCGAACAACGTTTTTCTCTTGAACGCATGGTCCAGGATTACCTTTGTCTTTACCAGGAACTCATCGATTCACGCTTATGAATGTTCTCATTATCGCACCTCACCCTGACGACGAATCTATTGGCTGCGGCGGCGCCATCTGCCTGCACGTGGCGAGGAAAGACCGGGTTAGCGTCGTCTACCTCACATCAGGCGAACTGGGATTAAAAAGTGTACCGAGAGAAACCGCGTGGGGAATTCGCGAAACGGAGGCGCGCGTCGCCGCGAAAATCCTTGGCATACGAAAGCAATACTTTCTGCGTCAGCCCGATTGGTTCGTAAACAAACATGTGACCGCCGTCGCGCGGGCGCTCGCCCCCATTCTGGAAAAGGAACACCCCGACCTCGTTTACCTTCCCCATGAGAATGAGTGGCATCCCGACCATCAAATCGCCCTGCGCATCCTGCGACTCGCTTTGCGTCCGCATGCCTCCACGCCTTCGATCCGTTGTTACGAACTTTGGACTCCTTTGCGTGAATACGATTACGTCGAAAACATCACGGCCTTCATGCCGCGAAAAATCAAAGCCATTCGCGCCCATCGCTCGCAGCTGAAAGAAATAGCCTACGACCGTGCGATTCGTGGATTAAATGAATACCGTGGGACCCTTGGCAACAAAGCCCGCTACGCGGAGGTATTTCAAGACATGCCGTGCAATTGAGAAACTGGTTGGATTCAGCCCTGCGCCAAAATCCAATCGGCGGCGGCGGCGAGTCCCTCCACAACCAGCGCCTTCTGCAATTTCGACGGTTCTTTCTGTTCCACTTTGGCGCCGTAACCGGTTCGGACGAGAATGCTCTTTCGGACGCCCGCATTCCATCCGCACTCCAGATCGATCACTTTATCGCCGATCATGTAACTGCGTGAGAGATCAATTCCGAATTCATCCCGTGCATCAAAGAGAAACTGCGGCGAAGGTTTGCGTCCGCGACTCGGAGCATCGGGATGTTCCGGAGCCACATAAATCTTCTCAAAACGAACATCGTGCCGTGCGAATTCGCTGCTGATGTATTCGTGAACCTTGTCCACATCGGCGAGAGTAAAATATCCTCGCCCGACGCCGGATTGATTGGTGACGATCACAAGCTTAAACCCGGCTTTAGCGAGTCGTTGGCACGCGTCGAGAACACCGGGAAAGAAAACAACCTCTTCGGGGCGATGAAGATAGTCTTTGTCTTCAATCATCGTCCCATCACGATCAAGAAAAACGGCGCGATGCACGCGGGGTTAATAAACGAGCGCAACAAAAATGGAAACAACGTTGTTTGAGGGTCTATTTGTTTCCATTCGTCAATTTTTTCGCGAATGCAAATACCGATCCAGAAGTCCAATCGGCACATGATGCGAAATTTTTACCGCCGTTTTATTCTCTCCGTTCTGATCTTCCTCTCGGTCTTTTCGGTGTCTGCCAAGAGCGATGCGGTTCCCGGGGTTGTCATCAACCATGTCTCCGCGACCAACAAAGCTTATATTGGCTCGCCGTCCATCGCCGTATTGCCAAATGGGAATTATGTCGTTTCCCATGATCTCTTCGGGCCCGGCAGCACGCGCAATAAAACACTCGTCTTTCTCTCGAGCGACAAAGGAACAACATGGAAACAGATCAGCGAGCTTACCAGCCAATGGTGGTCGACCATTTTCGTGCATCACACCAATCTCTATCTTTTAGGCACAAGCGCTGAGTATGGGTTCGTTGTCATCCGACGTTCCGCCGACAGCGGGAAAACCTGGACTGAACCGAAAGATGCGCACACCGGATTATTGCTCGGCGACGGGCGTTATCATTGCGCACCGGTGCCGGTGATCGTTCACAACGGACGCATCTGGCGAGCCATGGAAGACGCGATGGGTGGCGGTGGATGGGGCAAACATTTTCAAGCCTTCATGATGTCGGCTCCAGAAAACGCTGATCTCCTCGACGCAGCGTCGTGGACTTTCAGCAATCGTCTGGCCCGCGACGAACATTGGCTTGACGGTTCATTTGCTGGCTGGTTGGAAGGAAATGCGGTGGCGCTGCTGGATGGCACCATGACGGACATTCTTCGAGTGGCTTCGACAAATTATCCGGAACGCGTTGCCGTGATTAAAATCAGTAACGACGGTAAGCACGCCTCTTTTGATCCTGAAAGTGGTTTCATCGAATTCCCCGGAGGCGCAAAGAAATTCACCATTCGCTTTGACCCGGTGACTAAATATTATTGGTCACTGGCCAACGTCGTGCCTGAAGAGTTCCAAAATTCCTTGCCGGACAAGACTCGCAATACGCTGGCCCTGATCCGTTCCAAAGATTGCCTGCATTGGGAAACGCGCCAGACCTTGATCCGAAACAAAGATGTCAAAAAACATGGATATCAATACGTCGACTGGCTTTTTGACGGAGATGACCTGATCGCCGTCGTTCGGACGGCACATGACGACTCCTTTGGAGGGGCCAATAACTATCACAATTCGAACTATATTACGTTCCTGAGGGTAAAAGACTTTCGGAAATCACCCTGAAGCCGGGTATGGACCGTGTCCATGGCTCGATGTGCCCCGTTGCAACGGTCCAAATCCAGGTTTCGGTGCCATAAAAGCCCGAAAACTCGTAAGTCCCTGATTTACAGCCTCGTGGCGACGATTTCCCGTGGGAAATCCGAATTTATACTTTGGAAATTTAGTTTTCCCGCGGGAATTCGGCATTTCCAAGATGGAAAATCGGATTTCCCATGGGAAATCGGGATTTCCAAAGTGGAAATTTGGATTTCCCACGGGAAAACAGAATTTCCAAGATGGAAAAATGGATTTCCCGCGGGATCATGGCATTTCCATTCCATAAAAAGCGATTTCCCATGGGAAAACGGGTTTTCCAGGATGAAAATCCGGATTTCCGGAGGAATAACGGAATTTCTGCTTGGGAAATCCCGGTTTTAGGCAGATTCGAGACTTAAAGATGGATCCAAACCAGGCTGGTTAACCGAAGTTGTCAGTCGAAGGTAGGTTTCTTCATCGGCCGACGGACAAACTTGCCCGGCCCACTCAGAACGAGATTTGTTTGCGAATGCCACGCAATCTCCTGCTGATCAATGACCATTGTTCGGGGCATCAGCTCCACTCCATGTTCCCACAGATTGAAAGTAATGGTGCCGGGCAAAAAGGTGGGGTCCTGGAACACCATTTCGCCGAAAGGAACATTCGTCATCAACGGTTTATCAAAGCGAAGAGTCAAATTGAGATTGGTCGTCGCGACTTTTTGATCGGCAATCACGATGGTCTGGTCCGCGATTCCAAGAGCGGGTTGTTTCACCTGCAGCGAGGGCGTCCCATTGGCATCGGACTTGAAAGTAATTTCCCACGGACCGCGGAATTCGCGACGGTGTTGAATCCAACGGTACATTCCAAAATAGACGGCCAGCGCGATCAGAAAAGCGATCCCACCGTGTTTAACCAACTCATTAATCTTCACGGCAACAGCCTTTTGGGCGACGAGGGAATTGTCAAGGCGGACAAATTCTTGGCTGTGCCAGGAAAGGAGGGAAAAGATTCTTTCTTGCGTTTACCGCGAGACATTTGCATGTTCGCGCATGGCAAATTCGCAAGAATTTTCTTCGATCGACGGAAATTTTTATAAGACAGCCGATGCCTTTTTTACGAACTATAATAGCATCGGCCTGACGTTCGACGACGTCACGCTCGCGACCCTTTATTCCGAAATTCTCCCACGTGATACACAGCTGGATACCCGTCTGGCGGAGGGACTTGAGCTGCATATTCCTATTATTTCCTCCGATATGGATACCGTCACCGAGGCGCGCATGGCCATCGCCATGGCGCTGAACGGAGGCCTCGGATTGATCCATTACAACATGCCGGAGAAACAACAACTCGCGGAAGTCAGCCGCGTGAAGAAGCATGTTCACGGTCTTATCCAGGAACCGGTCAAGGTTTCTCCCGAACAATCGATCGGCGACGTTCTCGATATTATCGATAAGCAACGATTTTCGTTCAGCACATTTCCCGTCGTCGATTCTGCCGGGAAATTGCTTGGTCTTTTGCCAGGCCACATTGTGAAACCTCGCTATGCGAAGCGCAAAGTCATTGACGTGCTTGCGCCACGCAGCGAAGTAAAAACGATTAATAAAAAAGAACTCGGCTCCAATCCCATCGCGCGAGCCGACAAGTTTTTCACGGCAAATCCTGGAATTCATAAGCTCTTGGTCGTCGACGACGAAGACCGCCTCCACGGCCTCTTCACTATGAGCGACGTGGAACGCATCACTCAGGAAAAAAGCGCTCAATTTAAGCCGGCGCGCGATTCCCATTTCCGTTTGCTTTGCGGCGCTGCGGTTTCAACGACACGCAACGCTTTTGGTGAATTGGACAAAAAGAAGATTCTCGACCATGTCAGCTCGCTCGTGGAACGCGGTCTCGACGTAGTGGCGGTCTCGACAGCACACGGACACACGAAAGGCGTCGGTGAGGCGGTTCGAACGATTCGCAACGCATTTCCAAAATTGCCGATCATTGCCGGAAATGTCACCAGCGCAACCGCGGTAGAGTTTCTCGCGGATTGCGGCGCCAGCGCTATCAAGGTTGGCCAGGGCCCCGGCTCAATTTGCACGACACGCATTGTGGCTGGGGTTGGCATCCCACAACTCACGGCACTTTATATTTGTTCCCGCATCGCCGCGAAAAAGAACGTCAGCATCATTGCCGACGGTGGGATCACGAAATCTGGAGATATTGTAAAAGCACTGACACTTTCCAACGCCGTCATCTGCGGCGGTTTACTGGCAGGCTGTGCGGAAGCTCCGGGACAAATGATGGAAATTGGTGGAAAACTCTACAAACAGTATCGCGGCATGGGCAGCGTCGCGGCGATGAAAGCCGGTTCCGCCGCCCGATATGGCCAGACTGTCGACTCCACACGCAAATTGGCCGCGGAAGGAGTGGAAGCCTTAAAAGAAGTTTCCGGTTCCGTGGAAAGCATTCTTACGCAAGTCATCGGCGGCATTCAGTCAGGCATGGGTTATCTTGGCGCCGCGAATCTCGCGCAATTACGAGAGAAGGCCCGTTACATTCGCGTCAGTCCAGCGGGACAACGAGAAGCCGGACCACACGACATCGTCGAAGTTAAGGCCGGAACCTGATCGAACTCTGTTTATGGCGAACTACGAGTTGTTTTCGTTTTCCAATGACGCTGATCTCGCCCGCACCGTGGCAAGCCAGTGGTTGGAGAAAGTTGCCGAAGCCAACGCCCAGAAATCACCGCATCTGGTGGCTTTATCCGGCGGTCGCATTACCAAGACCTTTTTCGCTGCGGTGGTCGAGTTGTCTGAAAAGAAAGCCATCAGCCTTGAAAACGTCCATTTCTTTTGGGCCGACGAACGTTGCCTTCCACCTACCGACCCGGAAAGCAATTTTTACATGGCCGACCAGTTGTTATTTCGGCCGCTCAAGATTCATCCCAGCAAAATTCATCGCATCCATGGAGAGGCTGATCCTGTGGTTGCGGCGAATTCAGCAATTTTCGAATTAGGTTCAATTGCAACAAAGGACACTTCGGGGCAGCCTCGATTCGATTTAATCTTTCTCGGCATGGGCGAAGACGGCCATGTCGCCTCTTTGTTTCCCAATGCGTCCGCGGAAACAATTGCTTCCCCTGCTCCATTTCTCACAATCAGTGATTCGCCCAAACCACCATCCCGTAGAATTTCCCTGAGTTATTCTGTGATTGGCGCAGCACGTGAAGTCTGGGGCCTCGTTGCGGGTGCGGGCAAAGAACAGGCGCTGAAAGATTCACTTGCAGGAAAAACCCCGTTGGGGCGAGTTATCGAAATGCGAAAAAACACGAAAATCTTTTCCACCGTTTCCGCATCGTAAGTCCGGCAATGGCAGATAAATTTCGAACACTTCGCTATTGCCCGCTGTCCTTTGGAAAACTAAATTCGACGCCGACATGAAGCATCAGCTTGATTTTGAGAAGCCGATCATCGAGTTGCAACGCAAGCTGGATGAATTGAAGAAACACCCCGAGCAGCACTCGATCGGGATCAGTTTCGATGAAGAGATCGCTCTTATCGAAAAGAAGATTGCAGAGACACGACGGCAAATCTTTACAAACCTGACGCCCTGGCAACGGGTTCAATTGGCCCGCCATCCCAAGCGCCCCTTTACACTCGATTACATTTCCCAGAGTTTTTCTGATTTCAGCGAATTGCATGGCGATCGTCTTTTTGCAGACGATCGTGCTGTCGTGGGCGGTTTTGCTCGAATCGGTTCGCACCGCGTCGTCGTGATCGGCACCCAGAAAGGCCGCGATACAAAGGAGAACATTCTCCGCAATTTCGGTTCCGCGCATCCTGAGGGTTATCGCAAAGCTCTGCGTTTAATGAAATTGGCCGACAAGTTCGGTTTGCCAATTGTTTCCCTCATTGATACCGCGGGTGCTTATCCCGGAATTGGCGCTGAAGAACGCCACATTGCCGAGGCCATTGCCGTTAATCTCCGCGAAATGATGTTGCTGAAAGTTCCAATCGTTGCCGCTGTCATTGGTGAAGGTGGCTCTGGTGGCGCGCTCGGAATTGGCGTGGCAGATCGCGTATTGATTCTGGAAAACGCCTATTATTCCGTGATTAGCCCCGAAGGTTGTGCGGCTATTCTTTGGAAGGATCGCGCTGCGGCTCCGAAAGCTGCGGAGGCATTGCGCATTACGGCGAAAGATCTTTTGGAACTCGGCCTTGTCGACGAAATTATTCCCGAACCCCTCGGCGGTGCTCATAACGACTCCGCCACGACAGCGCGAAACCTGAAAGACGCTCTCATCAAGAATCTTGAATCGCTTTTGCAGCTTTCCACGGAAGATCGTATGAAGCAGCGTTACGAAAAATTCCGCGCCTACGGAAAATTTTCGGAGCCGCCTATTTCACCATCGGCCATGCTGGCACAGCCGGTGCAGGATTAATTCCATACTTCTGCCGTCCGCGTCATGTTTTATCCATTCACGTTCAAGCCCATCTTCAAGGAACGCATTTGGGGTGGGCGCAGGCTGGAACAGCTCTATCAAAAGGAACTTCCGGCCGGAGTTCCTGTGGGCGAGTCGTGGGAGATTTCAGATCGTCCACAGGACGAAAGCATCATCACCAACGGGCCGCTTCGTGGTAAAACGTTACGATGGCTCATGGAGAATCACGAGCGCGAGCTTCTTGGCGATGCAAAGCCAGCAAGTTCAGGTCGTTTCCCACTGTTGATCAAAATCCTCGATGCGCAGGAGAAACTTTCCCTGCAGGTTCATCCACCCGCCAATAAAGCCGCTGCCTTGGGTGGTGAACCCAAAACGGAAATGTGGTACGTCTCTGACGCTACGCCGGATGCCGATCTATTCGTTGGTCTAAAACGCGGCGTCACCCGCTCCGAATTCGAACAGAAGATTAAAACAGGAAAAGTAGCGGAATGCTTTCATCGAATCCCGGTTTCCAGAGGCGATGCGATGTTTCTGCAAAGCGGTCGGGTCCATGCTCTCGGTGCCGGGAGCGTTATTTTTGAAATCCAGCAAAACTCCGATACCACCTACCGCGTCTTCGATTGGAACCGAACCGATGCCAGTGGAAAACCCCGCGAACTGCACATCGAGCAGTCATTGGCCAGTATCGACTTCAATGATTTTGAACCTGCGTTGCTGCCGCGAACGACTTCCTCCCAACGCGATGCCCGGATTCGTCCGCTCGTGGAAAACACGCTGTTCAAAGTAAATCTCTGCGAACTCGCCAGCAGCAAAGATTTCCTGGCCTCTTCGAATCAAATGCAGATCTTCGGTGTTCTCTCCGGAACATTAAATGTAAGCGGTGGCGGAGAAAAAGTCGTTCTGAAAGCAGGCGATTTCTGTCTTGTTCCCGCGGCAATGAAAACATTTTCCGTCCATGCTGACAGCGAGGTTTCATTCCTCGAAATCACCGCTGGTTAATTTGCTTTGATGCTTTAGATTCCCCCACGTGAGCTCTGGCTTGAAATCATTTTTACAACGGTGGCTGATCAATACTCTGGCAGTATTAATCGCTGCATATTTGTTAAAAGGGATTACTTACGGCAAGCCTCTGGATCTGGTGGTCGCAACTTTAATTCTCGGCATCCTCAACGCTTTTCTCCGCCCGCTGCTCATGTTGCTGTCTTTGCCGCTCCTGATCATCACCCTCGGCTTGTTTACTCTCGTCATCAACGCAGGATTACTCCTCGTCGTCAGCACGCTCATGGGGCCCACCTCCTTTCATGTAGATGGATTTTGGACCGCTTTTAAAGGAGCATTGATTATCGCGATTGTTTCGGTGGTGTTGAACTCGCTCACTGGCACGGGAGATTCACGAGTAAAAATGCAACGCAACAAACCTCAACCACCGAGAAACGACGGTGGCGGGCCGGTGATTGATGTTTAGTGCCGCGCGAGTGAGCAGAGCAAAGCGTCATGGAACGCACTGCGACTACACAACTCTCCAAATTTTCGGGATGCCGATTGCCATTTCTTCAGTTGCGTTTCCCCGGTGTTGAGAGCGCGCTGGATTGACGCCTGCAAATAAGCAACGTCGCCACTTGGAAAGACAATTCCCATCCCGTTCTCCCGGACCAAACGCCCCACTAATTGTTCATCGGACGCGATGATCATTTTTCCGGCACCGGCGGCGCGAGACAAAACACCGCTGCTGCCGAAATGATTGATGTAAGGCAACAGGACTACGTCTGACGCGGCAAACAATTGTTTCTCTTCATGTTCCGAAACATAGCGATTAATCACCAGGGCCTGTTTCCGCTTCACTAATTCGTCTAATCCACTTTTGATTTCAGGATCATCGGTCTGTTGGCCGGCACAGAGAAGAAAAGCTGTCGAATGCGGCGGCAATTCCAGGAACGCCTTCACCGCGAGATGCAATCCCTTGCGCCTATACGCGCCGCCGTAAAAGAGGAAAACCTTTCGCTCTTCCGGCAGTTGAAAATGTCGACGTGCCTCTTCTGCATCGACGATAAAATTTTCCGGATAAGGATCCGGAAGAAAGAAAAATGGCGCGGAAGGAAAATCGCTTAATCCGTTGGCCCGTGCCAATGGGTCAAGGAACAACAATTGGCTGAACCAGCCTCCTTTTACCAATCGCGAAAACCCCATCTTTTTGATGAAGTTATTGAGCGAAAAGTCCTCCTCCACCAAAAAGCGCGGACGCAAATAAACTCCACCCATTTTTCCACGCAAACAACGTGGCGGCATCTTGCCAAAGGCTGCGTGTCGCAACATAGAAGACGCGACCTCATCGAAACTGCTTAAAAAGACAGTGTCTGCCTTGGATTCACTAAAACATCTCGCCACCGCCTTGATGTCTTTCTCGTCGGACTCCGAACTGAAAGCAGAAATGACTTTTACCTTATCCAGTAAATCTCCCATGTGACTGCGAATCCGCGTAAAGGGCTCCTCTCGCTGGTCGAGGGCAAGGGTTACTTTGTAGCCTCCGCTCAATAAATCCTCCGTGATGAACCGCAACCATCCGAGGTGATGTCCTTCTACGCGCGGTTCATAAACAAGCACCGCAGTATTTGTTTGCGGAGCTTTGGGGTTCATGAAGCTTTTGTGCCTTCGTCAACTCCGCCGCGGGCTTTCATTTCCAACTCCCAAAGTTTCGAATATTTCAGAAACGTGTAATAGGCGTAGATCGCGGAGATCATGAAGCCGTGCGTTCCATCGCGAAAACCCTGTTGAATGAAAAATTTCTTCAGGAAACCTGCCACCGGGTTCAAGGCCAGATGACGCACCTTCGCACGGCGACCGTCTGCGAAGTGCCGCTCCGCCATCAAGGAAGTATAGCGATCCATTTTCCGCATGACCGTGGCGATATCGGGAAATGGAAATTGCAAAATGGGGTTTTTAAAATGACCGATTTCTCCATCGACGTTATATTTTTCGTGCACCAGGTCCTCGGAATAGCGAAAACGTCGGCGATCGAACACCTGCGGTTGACGATAATCGGGATACCAACCGGAATACCGAATGGAGCGGCCTAAAAATTGGTTCCGACGCGGCACGAAGTAGGCCGGAAACTTCGGGTCCTGCAACGTCGCGTCCAGTTCCGCTTTAAACTCAGGAGTGCAGCGTTCATCCGAATCAACACTGAAAATCCAGTCATGTTTCGCAGCATCCAGGGCAAAGTTGCGAAGTTTTCCAAAGCCGCAAAATTTTTCACTGATAATGCGCGCATTATATTCCTTCGCGATTTCGACCGTCCCGTCTGTGCTGAAGGAATCGACGACAATGATTTCGTCCGCCCATTTTACGCTTTCGAGGACGGCACGTAGCTGGCGCGCCTCGTTAAAAGTTAAGGTATAAGCCGTTATCGGCCGTTTTGCCGTCATGTTGTCGAACCCGAAGCTTCGCATGGCTTAAAGCGAGAAGTCAAAGGCACAGTTGGTTGCCTTAAGAGGGAGAAACAGGAGTTTTCCGTGCTCCCGGGATGTCGTGCCTCACAAAAAGCTCAATTCCACTAAGAACGCCTTCTCCCTGCAGCGAAACAAACCCCGTTCGATTGCAAGGTAAACTCTCTTCCCAGAACCATTTGTTTTGGATACCCCCTGAAATCCGATTTCCATAAAATGGCGAAAACCGGCCTTTCCAGGGTTTCCAGCCCACAAAAACAAAAGTTTTCTGCTTCCCGGAAAAAAGATTTCTGCGTTGCCGGAACTTTTCCACCTCCCGGAAAAAGTTTTTCTCTGTTGCCGAGACTTTTCTGCCTCCCGGAAAACTTTTGTCAACGTTGCCGAAAGTTTTTTGCTTCCCGGAAAACTTTTATTTCCGAAACATAAGTTTTCTGGCTCCCGGAAAAACTTTTTCCACGAAAACATTTTTTTTCTGCTTCCCGGAAAACTTTTGTCACTAAAAATCCCGGAATTCTGCT
>CBHTTJ010000016.1:0-44448 GCA_966095605.1 uncultured bacterium
TTGAGAAAAATGGTCGGGACGGTGAGATTTGAACTCACGACCTCTTCCACCCCAATTTCGAGGCAAGCTCTACACACGACGCTGCACGACGCAGAAACTGCGATTTTCCTAAGAAATGTGAAAGTGCCTACGCTTGCCGACGCCCGCGGAATTCTCGCCTGTGTATAGAAAATTGTATAGAGTTTTACCCTTTGTTTATACAGTCGATTTTGAACAACGAATTGCGGCTTGACGCTCCTCGGGCTCCAATTAACCTAGCGAACGGTTAACGAAAGGACTTCTTATGGTTATTGACGGCGTAAATCAGGATAAACTGAAATGGGTAGTAAAATTGGAACAGCAACGAACCTATCGCTTCACGGGAAATTTTCCTCAGAACAGCGGTTTAGAAATGGAGATAAAGCTCGAAGACCTTTCCCCGGGAGGTGCTTATCCGAAATACAACAGGCTTAATTCGCAATTTCCACCCAGCCAGTTCGATCAAGCTGGTTTCAACGAAATTAAGTTTACCGCGCATTTTCTTAAGAACGGAAATTGGGTGCAAATGACGCCACAGACAAGCAGCGTTGATCCAAACTCCCACTGCTTGTGTTCGTGGGAAGGAGACAATAAAACGTTGGTCGTTAGCTTGAAGGTTGAAGGGGTTTAGACCTACTTTCGTTCAATCTCCATTTCGAGTGCGTTGATTGTTTTCAACGCATCACGGCACCATTCAGGGGCGGTTTGCTTTGCCTGAGGGAAGTCAGGACGGTTGATGAGGCGTTTGCTGTTGTCCAACCGAACCGTCTGACAACCGGTCGCCATCAATAGCAGCGTCAACCATACGATCTTTTTCAGTTTTCCGGGAGATTGCATTTGCCTCCTTTTGTTCCTTTTGAATCTCCCGCCAAAACTCACCCAGCCATTGAATGAGTTTGGCGAGAGCAGGAATTGTTTTGAGTAATTCCCACACGGTTTTTATTTCCCGAAAGAATTGTTGTTTTGGCCGTCGTCGAGAAAATCACCGATGCGATTCACAACGTCCTTGAGCAGCGAGGCGGCAAAGAAAACGATCACGGATTTCTCGGGGGACAGGCCGGGAATCACATTGAACGCGCCGAGGAATCCGACACCCTTGCCGACCAGCGCCAAAAGTTTGAGGACTGTATCTTTAGTCATAACGTTCCGCCTTACGGCGGTTATCTTCTAAGGCGCGGATGCGTGCTTCGTGGTCGGCCAGCAGTTTATCCTGATGGATGTTTACCTGCTCACTTTCCACTTTGACCGCAGTCGCCAGCGCAGAAACGGCAGCGGTCAAATCTTTAAGGTTCTTCGTGGTTTCGTTCCGCCATTTCTCCGTCGCTTCAAGATCGGTCCTATATTGTTCCTGTGATACGTAGTGCGTGCTCAACCAACTCGTGCCGAGCACGAACGCGATAACGAGACCGAAACGAATCCACTCGCCCCACGATTTAAAAAGTTCAGTCAATCTACTCACGGTACGGTGTCCAGGTTTCTCTTGCGCCAGTTACAAGCGCGGAAGATTTCAGGGCCATAAACATCGCGGCACTCCCATACATCGGAATCCAGTGCGTAGGTGTAAACGATCTCGCAGCCCTGCCCCTGTTCTCCTTGATAGGAATTCACACGCCAAGCGAAACAGCCGCCGAAAGGAGGATGAATGCTGCGTGGCCCCATCGGGCAATAACAGCCCTCCTGCGACACATGCTCTTGAATGTCTCCGTGCAGCATTGCCGCAATCGCAAAAGCAAGTTTGTCGAGCGCTTCGGAATTTGGCGGTGATGCGTCAGGCATACTAAAATTGGCTGAAAGGTTTTCCATTTCCGCTGTTATAGAGTGCGGCGATTTCCGCTGAATTGAGTTTGCGATTCCATTTGCCACACTCATCGAGATAACCCGTCCAACTGTAACCGCCGTCGTGCGCTCCGATGCGAAATTGGTTCGAGGTTTGAATGGTTCCGGCACTGACGGCGGCCGTAACTGGCGTTCCGTTGTTAATGACGACGCCTAACGTGTTCCCGGATCGGTATGCAATGACGTGATACCACTGGTTAAATTGAAGAGCGACATTCGAGACAACTGAGCCGAGCATCACGCCGGTTGTAGACCAAAGCTCCGCTTTGACTTTGCTGGCATCATTGTCGTGCCGGTGCAAATAAAATTCCCCGTGCTTCGCCAGAATAATCGAATCTTCGAATTGGTGAGCGGTCCAGTAGACCCAAATTGAAACGGTGAAATCACCCCCGAACCGCAACACGGTATTATCAGCGTGTGAAAGAGATTTATCAGGAGACGCAGAAAACACCCCAGCGTTGTTGATCTTCCCGGCAATTGAACCAACGTTGTTGTTGCTCGTTAAATTGTTTCCGTTTGCGGTCGAATCGGCGCGCGTGCCGCTGGCCTCGTCAATCTTCCAATATCCAAGCAGCCCGCTTAACAAGTTCACTGACTGGCCTGCCCCTGTCGTAGCAGATGTAGTGTCATAGGCCGATGCCCCTTCGTCATTGATGGCGCGGATTTTGTAATAATAAGTGGTGCCCGCAGTCAGCGCACTATCAATAAAATCCGTTTCATTTTGGCCGACTGTAGAAATCAACGTGTAAACGCCGTTTACCGCAGTTGAGCGGTAAATTTCAAAGCCGGTTTCATTCGATGAATTATCAACCCATGAAAGAGAAATTTGCGTATCTGAATCGGCGAACGCACTGAAGTTGCTCGGGGCGTTGGGCGGAGCGTCAGGCATCGTGACACTCGCTTGAACGTTTAGGGAATCCGTTTCCCCCCATCCATTGTAGGCAGAAATTCCGTAAAGGTAAGTGACGTTTGGCTCCACGTCAGGATCGTCATACGACAATTCATTTCCGAGTGACGCAAGCGTTTGCCAGTCGTAAACGCCATCGTCGACACAGCGATAAAGAACGAAGCCGAAGCAATTGGAAAATGTATGCTCCCACGTAAGCCGCGACATTGTGGGATCGAGTGCGACCACGGCAAAATTTGCTGGTTCAGCCGGAGGGGTATGCGGCTGGTCAGTCGTAAATTGCACCTCCGGGGAAAATGGCGAAGCACCGGCACTATTAACCGCACGGACTTTGTAGGTGTAGGTCGTGCTGTCTGCCAAACCTGAATCGTAAAAGGCCGTGAGCGAGTCAATGCCTTGGTGCAATGTTGTGAGCAATGCTCCATCACGCCAAACTTCCACCGAATCAGCCGCCGCACCGTTGAGTGTCCAAAAGAAATAAACCTCGGTATCCGTCTGCCAATCCTCACCCAAGTCGGAAGGAGCATTTGGCGGGACAATCGCTGCAAGCCCCGTCGCAATTTTCAACGCGCTGGGTGAAACAGATGCCGAAGGAGGAACGATCAGCAACGGCTTTTTCAGATTGTTGGGCTGCGGCATAAATTACCGAACGGCGCTGGCGTTAACACTCGCGGTCAATGCCCCGACGTTGTATCCGGCAAAACCGATTTTGAATTTTTCGAAGGTTCCACGAACCTGCACCGGCGTAATTTGGAGTGAGCCGTCGAAATGCCGCTGGTCAATTACACACCAATTGCCCGATGGAGTTTGCGCGAGAATCTGAACATCCATGTCGATACCGCTGCCGGTATCATTCACCTCAAGGTAGAACATGAAATCGTTGTAAATATGCGAATCATATTCTGGACTTTCGTCGCCGGACTCTTGCGCCGAGAAGAAAACGAACTTATCGCTCACCATACCCGAGCAACGGTGTCCAGGTTTCTCAATATTCGATAACCACTCTACCAGCCGCGCCTGCTGCAAAGCCGCCGCCTCCTCCTCCCGGTGCTTGGCCTGCGGCACCAATCGCACCATTAACGCGTTTTCCTCCCTGCCCGCCGCACGGCGAATTTCCACCGCGTGCTGCCGTGTAAGCGCCAACAACATCATCCGTTATTCCATCCCCGCCGTTTCCTCCTGAAATGGCGTGATCGCCAGAACCTGATCCGCCAGCGCCGCCCGTGCCGCTACCCCCCGCAGTCGCATCGGCCCCTTGAGTTCCGCCGTTGGCACTCACCAGCGTCGCACCTCCCGAAACAGCGAAACGTGACTGACCTCCGTTGGCGGACGCCGCTCCTCCAGCACCAACTGTAATTGCGTAATCTGCTCCCGGTGTTACCGCGATTAGACTTTCGGCGTATCCGCCGCCCCCGCCTCCACCTCCATTGAAATGCGAACCGTTAGTCACAGAAAAACCTCCACCGCCTCCCCCTCCCCAAACACGAACTTTGACTCGGTTGATGTAAGCGGGCGCCGTCCACGTTCCGCTAGAGGTAAATACCACAACGCCACGAGGCGTTTTGTTTTTGTCTTCGCCAACCCTAACGCCATCAAACCAAACGCTGCCCGCAACGTTCACCGAGGAATCACCGCCAACAAATTTCAGTTTGTAGTAACGCGCACCCGCAGGAGGCAGCATCAGGAAATTTAAATCGGTCCAAGCAGTGGCGTTTGCCTGTGAGTCGTAAGCGGTCTGCGTGGAAAGGAACGCCTTTGCAGAATCGTAATATAGAACTTGTACAATAGCGCGAATACCCGCGACGCTCGCTTTTTGCGTCCAATTCAAATTCAAAGACCGCAACTCTGAGCAGGACGAAAAATCATTCGTTTGAATGTATCCACCCCCGTTTCCGGCGCCTCCCGGATGCGTGAATTTGGCTGACTTTGTTCCTTCAGCCTGTGTGGTCGAATCAATCACGAACGAGCCGCCGGGAAAAAGCGTGACTGTCCAGCCGTCCGGTGTGCCATCGTTGTCCGTGTCAGATTCAAAACCGCCGTTTGCTACGTCACTGCCACCACTGCCGCCGAGTGAGGCGATTTGATTGTAGAGGTAAATCAAATTTTGAATCACGAGCCGCGCAAAACTTTGCTTTTTGGTCGGCTCGCCGACGTTGGGTTCGTTGATGTTGTTCCAGGACATAAAATGTAAAGGGGTTCAAAACCAAGCACTCGGAATGAGCGAGTCGGGATCGTGTGGATCGGCAAAGCCATTTTCATCAGTCCAATAGCCCACGTTCTGCCGTGCCCATGCTTTAACTTCGGGATGCCAGTCCTTATTCCACGTCAGCGAACCTGTGCCGTATCCTGCGAAACCAGCAAAGCGCGCTGGCAACGCCGCTGCATCATCAACCCAAAAGCCGGTGGCATCATTCCAGCCGCGCAAATTGCCGAGGGTAAGCGTGACGTTTTTAGCGTTCAGGTTAAGTTTAACTTCGAGAACCTCGAAAACCGCGTTGATGCGTTTGCGGTCATATTTCAAAAGAATCTGATTCCCCGGTTTGAGCAGGAACGCCTGCCACGGAATTTCAATCGTCAAAACCTTCCGAGGCATTCCAAACATTACAAGATCGCGTTGAGCAGAATACTGCGCATCACTTACCGCAACGAACGGGAGCATCGCGGTTTTTAGAACCGGCACCGATTGCGCATGGACACTTTGAAGGCGCGCGTCTTCAAATGTATAGAACTGCGAAAATTCATCTGCATCCCGACGCGCATATTCAACGGTT
This sequence comes from uncultured bacterium, assembly GCA_966095605.1. Classification (GTDB taxonomy): domain Bacteria; phylum Verrucomicrobiota; class Verrucomicrobiia; order Limisphaerales; family JACDHS01; genus CBHWET01. The sequence goes on from CBHTTJ010000016.1 coordinate 5,533, forward strand.
GAGCGCGTAATCGTCTGTTGTTGATCGACAATGAAATTCTCCTCCTTGTAACTCAACACATCAATGTCCGAGAACTGCGGCAGCCCTTCACCGGTTTCCGGTTCGAACACTCCGATGAAATATTGTCCGGTCGCATCGGTGTATAGATAGGCGCCTACGGCCGCTAAAATATCGCTGACGGTTTGAAGGGCTGTTTGTTGCTTATCAAGATAAACCGAGGGCGCGCGCAGGGTTACCTCGCCGCCTCCGATGTCGGTTCCTGCAACAAGGCGATTCCGTGCCGTGACAAAGCTGGCTGCGTTAATATTGGTTTCACCAACCAACGCTAGAACGTCCTGAACAATATCAATTGCGTTCGCAATCAGAAGTCCGCCGGCATCGGATTTGCCGGTGAAATCAACCGAAACATCTTGCTCACCTGTCCAGTCACCCCCAAGTGTGAATTCACCATTGGCAAGGTCTTTGGTCACAAACGCACTCGTTGCCCATGCCGCATTTTCCGTAGACGCGGAACGAATACGCACTGCGTCGAAAGAAAAGACTTTGTGACCCGCGACTTTGAATTTCTTTCCTGCTTTGTCGATCACTACCGGCGTTGCACCAAGGACGACGCCATAAGCAATCTGGATTGGTTTACCAACACCTTGATCGGTGATATTCGGAAAACTTTCCCGAGCGTAGGAATCAATCGGGATTTTGAGATTCAGCTTTGATTTCGACTCGACGAGCTTGAGGGAAAATTTGCTGCTATCAATCACCCACTCGTCCACGCCCCATGTGCCGAGTGGTTCAAAGTTGCCGTAAGGCATTTCTTTATCCGGCGGCAAATCAACTCCGAGTTTTAAAACAACCCTCCCGTTGTCCCATTGCAAATCTTTGAATTCGTCGAAAAAACCGTCATTAACAAACTCCATTGTGCCGCCGCCGATTTGCCCTACGCCGCCAAAGTTCCGTTCGATACGCATCTGAATTCCGGGCACGTTTTGTAAACGCGGATCGTAAAATGTGTCGTTGTAAACGCGGGCAGTGTTCGACAGGAAAAAGGATAAGGTTACAAGGACCGGCTGCGTGAATGGATCGGAATATACAAAATCGCCATCTACCGGGCTGAGGTAGAGTGTCGCGCCATCCCAAAAGTACTGGTTCAACGTTTGATCGCAGGAAATGACCGAATTCGTTTCAAAGGCCATAACGCTCCCGACGTTTACCGCCGTGGGCCTTTTATCAAGCGGGCACTGCCAAACGTAGGTTGTTCCCGGTGCGCGCGTCCATGTTCGCAACCACTTGGCGGCAGAGATTTCCGCCAGCAGAATAATCTTTGCCGTTGGATGTTTGATCGCATCGGCAACCGTCATAACTGCTCCTCCAATTCGAGTTTGATGTCGTAATAGAGTTGCGAGTCGAAGCCTGAAACTTTCCGCGTGAGCCCGTTCTTAAACTTCAAATAACGAATCGTATCGTTGTCGTTCTCATCCAACTGCAAAAAGAAGCTGCGGTGCTGGCCGACGGACCGCATAACGATTCGCAATTCGTCGGCCATCGTTTGCGGCACGGAAGAAAAACTCAGTTTGAAGATTTCAAACTGGTCAAGCACCTCGGCGTAGGTTTGCCCGCTCGGTGTCTTTTGCACTTTTGACAGGTCATCCAACGTATCCTCGTAACCAGTGAAATCTGGAGGCTCAGGAGTGTCGTAATACCTACCGATAAAAACGCGCCCGATGTCGCGCGTTTCCGTCGCGTTCGCTTTGTCAAAAATAATGCGCCAATAGCGATATGAGACTTCGGGAAAACTAGTCGGAATGGTTTCCAGGATCGGAAGTTCATCGCGGATGCTGACCCAAGTAAACCCATCCGTGCTCGCATCGATGGACACAATATCGGTCTGCCATGCAAAATTGGTCGCCCCAATAACAACAGCGGCGACGGCTTTTGCCGCACCTAAATCAAAAACGAGCCACTCTTGAAGATATGTTGAGCCGGTGCGGTAAACGCGCTTGCGGTGTTCGTTCGCAACGTTCGAAGCAGGCAAATTAACTTGCTCACTCCGTGCGGTAATCACGACGCCGTCGTAGTCGATTAAATTGTCGTAAAAAAATCGCATCAGACAATGGCGCGGGCATCGATCACGAGCCGACCGTCACGGCTGGCGCGGTGAAGCCCTTTGTAGATTGGTTCGCTGTCCAGGTTGATGGTGACGTGAACCATTCCGCCTCCCTGCTGCGCGAGGAATTCTCGGAGATCTTTATTCATTTCGGGCTGCAATACGGCCTCGCCCTGTTGCAACAGATAAGTTGCTTCTCGTGGAACAAAATCGAGCCCTCCGTGAGCGACGCCGCCGGTCAGGGTACCCGCGGTCATTGCGATTGAGCTGCCTGCCGCCGCATTTGCCGCCATCATGGGCACGACCGTTGCTCCTGCCGCAGTTGCTGCACCAAAGGTCGCAATTGAGGCAGCAGTGGCCGCCGCTGCCCACGCGCCTGCAATCGCCGCCGCGTCCGCAACGGTTGCAACGGTGATTGCCTTTGCCGTAGCCAAACCAAGGGCCATTAAAGATTTTTCCAGAACCCACGCAGCGACGCGCTTCACCATGAACCCGACAATCATCTCGACCATCATCATGCCCAACTGTTTGAATGCCTCTTTTGCCTTTACTGCGCCGGTAATGATTCCGGTGAGAGCCCGCGTGAGTCCTCCATAAATCGTTTGAGTCGCTTCTGCGACATACGAGAACATTCCGCGATGCGATTCGCGGAACATCTGCGCGTAGGTCTGTAAATATTCCTGCCGTTCCTCCAAACCCTGTTTATCAAGCGCCGCCTGCGTGTTTTGTAATTCGATGTAACGCTCAATCTGCCCGTTCTTGAATGCCTCCTCCATGTCGGCACGAATTGCCAAACCCTGCTGTTTGATTTCATTCAGCCGCTGTTCGTGTTCCTCCGCCGCGAGGTTTGCAAGTTCGATGGACTTCTGTTCGTCTTCGCTTTCCTTTGCGATGGTTTCCAAACGCTTTTGGTACCGGCGGTCCTCCTCGGCAATTAAACGTTCGCCACCGCGCAACACGTCTGTCTGCATTTCCAATTCCAAATCACGCAAACGCAAAAGCATTTCAGCTCGGCGTTTTTCCAGCCTGTCGATTTCCTCGACATTGCTAAGAACCGGAGCGTTTGCCTTTGGCTGCTCGTGTTCGTCGGTGGGCGTTTTCGGTTTCGCGGTCCAGAGATTCGTCGCGAAGTTCGCAAAATCGGAGAGATCGCCTTTTAGATCGGCAGAAAGTGATTGGCTCGCGGCTTTGATGTTATCGTAAGCCTTGAGCATCGTATCGCCTGCTATCTTGCCGTTCGTTTCCCAAGAGATCGCGATGTCCGTGCCGACTTTCACAACGGCCTGTTTCATCTGCTCGACCGTCGATTTACTGCCCTCCCACGCCTCTTTAAAATTTCCTTGAAAGAAATCGTAGAGAATTTGACCAACATTCCCCGCCGCCTCACCAAGATTGATGATGCCTTTAACGACGGCAACGATGCTCTCGCCGATGCTGGTCAGCACTGCAATGGCATTGAACAGAATCCCATAAAAAAACTGATATGCGATATAGCTGCCCTGCCCGATAATTTGCCCGAGCGCCTTCAACACGGTCCACACCAGGTAAACGGAAACCGCCATTCCTTTGAGCACATCAATCGCGGTGAGCGCAATAGCCTGGAACACGCCAGTTTCCTTGTTCGTTTTGACGAGCCAATCCGTGAATTGCAGCAAATGCGGCAGCAGCTCTGCTGCAACCGTTGCGCCGATGCCTCCCATTTGCTTTTTCAGTCGGGTGAGGTTGTCATTGAATTCCTGCGCCTGTTTCGAAGTGGCATCGGTGACGCCATTAGTTTCTGATTCTAGGGCCTCCAATCCGGCGCGGCCCTCGTTCAACATTGGAATCAAATCCTGTCCGCTTTTGCCGAAGATCGCCTGTGCGAGCGCGGCTTTCTCTGCACCGTCTTTGTAAGAAGCAAAACGATCGGCAACTTCCAATAAAATCTCGTGATTCGATTTTAAATTCCCATTTGAGTCCCGAATGGAAATGCCAAGCGCATCAAATGCTTTTGCTGCCCCCGAATTGATGCTGCCTGCTGCCTCAACGATGGAATGATTTAATCCTTTTACCCCAAGGCTAAGCGTTTCGATGGCGGTGTCAGTGAGAGAGGCCGCGTAAGCCAATTTTGAGAATTGATTGACCGGCATCCCGGCCTTCTGCGCCAACTTCCCCATTTCATCGGCGCTCTCAATCGACTTTTCCGTCATCACGGCAATCGCGCCAGCGACGGCCACGCCTGCACCAACGACGCCGGTGGTTAGAACAGAAGCGGCCTTCTCAAAAGATTTCAGGTTCGTAATCGCCGTCCCGAAATCTTTCTGAGTTTTATCGACCGCCTTGATTACGATCTCAACGATGTTCGCCATAGGCACGCTCGGTGTCGGCGTTGTCTTGGCTAATCCCCGCTGAGGCGACCGCGAGGTTTAAGGAGTAATCAAACAAATCACACCGCAGAACCTGACTCGGCAGGACTCCGTAAGTTTTCGCGAGACGATGGATCGTCACCAGCAACTTGCGATTTTTCAGAAAAGGGTTTGGCTGCTTGAGCCGCCTCCTTTCCCATCTGAGAAAGTGCGGTCACCTCGCGCACGATGCAATCAGCGTCAGCTTGATCGAGTTCCTCCACGGAAATCTCGCCTGAAGCGCACTGGTGAAATTCTTTATCAACGACTTTGTATTGCTCACCGTCGGAAAAACGAATCGGAGAACAGGCGCGAGTCAGCGCAAGTTTGGCAACCTTGACCCCGAACTCGACGTCCTCTTTCGTGACCGTACCGGGATTGTTCTTTTTGCGTTCGAGAATTTCCGCAGCGATGGCCGGTGTTGGAATTTCACCGAGCGAAACAAAATCATAAGCGGCCAGCTTGCGAACGGCGCACGTCGCACCACTCGGAAGCATCAAATTTTTGCGTGCTTTCATGGAAAGTTAAACCGATACGGTTTCATTGACTAAAACGACTTCAATTTCGTCGTTGAGAGCAGCGTTGATGTATGCCTCAAGATTGAGTGTTTGTTTGTAAACGCCTGCGTCTTTCGTGGTCGGGTGTTCACCTTGCAGCACGCATTTCGGCAACGTGATTTGCAAATAGGCTTCGTCTCCACCGGGAGGAGTGGCGTCCCATTTCAGCACAACGGCGGCAGTGTTACCGGTGTCATAAAGACTCTGCAAAGTCGTTGAATCCAATTCCGCGGTGATCTTCAAACCGATTTTCCGGGGTGCGTTTCTTCCGAATCCGCGCCGAGTGCGAGAACCGAGTTTATACCGGTCGCTCTGCAAAACGTTCTCAATGGTCAATTCGATTTCCTCGGGATTAAGCGCGACGCCGTTTACCGTGGCCGTGGTGAGCATCGCCCAATCGAGAAGTTTTGGAGTTGGATAGGTCGGAACCGCAGGACCGCCACCACTAACCCAATCGGCTCCCATCACTTCGATATTGGTGATAAGGAAATCCTCAGCCTTTTGAGAAAGCGTGAGCTTTGAAATCTGACACCCGCTGTAGGTATAAATAATTCCGTTTGTTGGATCACGCTCAACCCTGAACGTCAGACCGACTGGCAATGTATTTGCCGGTGTAAAAGTGTGCGCGTAATTTCCGTCGCCAGCCTGAACGGAACTGACGGCACCGAGCGCGTGCTTGAGTAATTTCTCTGCTCCTTCCAACGGCATTTGAAAACCAAAGCCGCCTTCCACGGACTTTTTCCCAAGCACTTTGCGGCGCTGTGAAAGTTCACGGAGCGCAGGTTTGTTCGCGTGGGCGTGCTTGCCGAGTAGAGATTCCTCTGTGACTTCAAGGAATACCGTCGGTGAGACCGGCGTGGCGAAAGTGACCTCTTCACCAAAGCCGAAAACTAGATTGTGGCCGAATGCGTTTGACATAGTTTAGGGGGATTTCCGATTGCGTGAAACGTCTCAGCCAGCTACGTTCCCACTGTTGTTTGGGGGGATAAGACCGGCGGTCCCGAGTGATTGGTTGCACTTGGGGCCGCTTTCTTCTTTTGGAAACGCAACGTCCCGCACATCTTGATTCACCTGCCACTCATCGGGAGATTGCCGGTGAAGTTTGACCGCAAGTTCAAACGGAATGACCGCAGCAGAGTTGCGTTTCAGAGAATGTTCTTTACCGGCGGCAACGCGAATTTCTGAAAAGCCGCCGACGTAAGTCACAGTGGTTGTCTGAGTCTCACTCATAAGGATTGAAATTTCCGGTTCGATAGAAGCACGCGAAGCGCAGTTTCATTCCTCCAACGGTTTTGCCCTCCTGTTCTACGCTCATCTCATCACTCACCGGATCAGTGTTGAAAACTAAGCCGCCAAAAGTGCGGTCAATGCCGACTGCCTTGATTACGTCGGCTGCCATTTTACGAACAAACGCTGCCGTCCCGTCGCCCGCAGCGTGAATGACTACAATTTCAAAAGTGGTTTTGTGGTCATGCCGGTTGCCGACTTTCTGCTCAGTCTCCGTCTGCACATCCCGGACAGACATCCCCGGCAGTACATCGCTGGTAAACTCCGTTGTCCTCCACGCAAAAACATTTTTCCCGACGTCGGTATTGTAACCGTTCGCAACGAGGATTGTTTTCATTCGGTCAATCCACGCGTCGAAAACTTGCTGGCGTTTGGAATTCATCAAACGTCCTCGCTAAGAATTGCGCGACTTACACCTGTGCCGTCCGAGTGCAAACCAACGATGTAACAATTGGCATCATTGATTTGCAGGGTGTCGCCCTGTTTAGCCGGGAGATTCACTAGGTCGGAAGTTTTCAAAAGGGCCGAAATGACTGCGTTTGCAAAACGCTCCTGCACCTCCGTCAACTGATACGGCGCATCAAAAATGACTTTGATCGTTTTCGCCGTGGCGGGATTGCCGTCCTCCCCCATGGGTGTGTAAACAGCATCGACGGCGAATCCCGCGTTGGAATCGAAGAACGCATCAAAGTCACCAGCAATTTGGTCGAGGAGCGTCATTGCTGTTTCTCCTCGGTTTCGTTGGCAGTGAAAACGTGACGGCGAAAACGTTCGGGAAAGCGGTAAACCTCCCCCTCCTTTGCGCCTTTGATTTTGCAGTTGTGCAATGCCTCAACGGCCTTGTGCGCGTCCTCCCCGACGTAAGGGACGTGAAAGTTTCCCTTAACGTCCCTGATAACTGTGATTGCAATACGCATAATCAATTCGGTTGCTGAATTGCTTACGCGCTGGTGAGCCGCTGCACGGTGTCGATCCCTTTCGCAACGCCATACATCAAGGTCATGGTGCGATATTCCTTCCCCTCCTTCATTTCGTACCATTGGCGCAACAGAACAGAGAGGCCGCTGTTTGGCTCCGTGACTACGGTCAACGTGCCGGGAATATTCGAAACGGTCGGCTCGGCAGGCACGCGCGTTGCCAAAACGAGCGATTCCGCAGTGCCTGCAAAGCCGGTGAGATTTTCGCCATTCGCAGGGAGTGCGGAATACTCGCTGATTCCAAAACCGTGAACGTTCGGCAAAACACCGCTGGCAATCGTTCCGCTGCCTGCCGGGTTCGCGTAAGCGCGGGAAACATCAGGATCGAGCGAGAGATTCGCGTAATAGCCGGGATTAAGGAGCATGAACCGTCCAACCTGCGGGATGTTGCGGTCATTCATCGCCCGCGCCATCGCAACAACTTTTGTGCGGTCGAAGTTCGCTTCCGGGACGGTGGTCTTGTTCGCGAAATTCGCGTTGATGATGAGCGCCAACAAATCGTCAACGACGGCTTTGCCGAGAGCATGGGCCGCAGTGAGTGCGTAACGTTCGATCAAATTGATGTTGGTGCTGGTGCGCTCCTGATCGTTAATCGCATAGGTGTGGTGCTTATGCTTGTTGATCGTCACCGGCACATCGACCTGCGCGCGGTCGGTTGGCGTGTAACCGTTGGCCGGGTTCACATCGGCAGCCGTGGTCGCTGTGACGATGTGCGCGATCACACTTTGATTGAACAAAATGCCCTCGGGGGCAAAGTTCGTGGTGATTTGGCGCAATACGGGAAACTCGGCCAAAAGTGTTCGCAAAGCCTTTTGTGCGATGAGTGTCCCTTGAATGGTTGCGTGGTTGTTTGGCATACGCGGTCAGGGGTTGGTTACTTGAGGCCGAGCAGTTCCTTTTCATGCGCTTCGTAAAACTTCCCGCGCTCGACTGGATCACTAAGCGAAGCGAATTGTTCGTGAACGCTCTTGGCGTCCGTTTTGGTGGGATCGGTGTTGACCGGCTTGATACCGGCTTTGGCGACGATTTCTGCCGCACGTTGTTCGGCGGATTTTGCGTCCGCTTTCAGCGTGGAATTCTCAGCCGTGAGTTCGCCGAGCTTTTTGTTTGCGGTGTCGAGGTCGCCGGAAAGTTTCGTGTTCGCCGCCTTGAGCGTGTCAACTTCGCTTGTAAGCGTTTGAATTTTTGCCGCGTCCTGACTGGCCTGCGTTTTGAGTGTCGCGTTTTCGGACTGTGCGTCAGTCAGCGACTTCTGAGCTTTTTCGAGTTCCGTCATACCCACCGCGCCGTGTCCAGGTATCTCGAAAAAACGGGGCTCTGAATTGCCGTTTACGCTGCAATTTTTGCGAAGACTTCTTCGATGGAATTCACGAGACCATCAACAAGTTCCAAGTCTTTTGCGCGACTTCCGTTAAAGACCTGTCCCTGCATTGTTTCGCTGGTGATATGCCCGCGAAATTGTGAAACGTGATCGGTGAACGCTTTGTAGGAAGCGTCAACGATGTCCTGCAAATGCTGGCGTTGCTCGTCGGAAAGCTTTGTGCCGGGAAACCCCGCGCCCTTGTGTTTGCCGCCGCGAATAATATCAACGGCAATTCCCTTTTGTTTGTATGCCTCTGAATAGTCGAGAACGGGAATCATTGCACCGATGCTGCCAACCCACGAAAACGGCGTTGCATAAATACCCGTTGCGCCACTGGCAATCCAATAGGCGGCAGAACACATCTGCATGTCGGTAAATGCAAAAATCGGTTTCTTCTCTGCGCGCTGAATGTCGGCAACGATTTGCGCCACATCTCCTGCACCGTTCGTCATTCCGCCCGGTGAGTTGATGTCGAGCACGATTCCCCGCACGTTGGGATTGGCGTTGGCAGCAAGTAAATCTTCGGCAATGTCACTGTATGAAAGCCCGCCGCATTTCTTTTCCATCATCGAAAGGTGTTTACCCATCGCCCCCTTGATTGGAATTCGCGCAATTCCGTTTTTGATCTCCATTTGCTCAATAGGATTGTGGAAGAAATCTTCTGTCGGACGCTTCGCGAGTTCAGGAGCAAGCCCTACCTGTAACGAGAGCTTTGCCAATTCGTGCTGATGCTCACGCTCTAAAACCTTTTGCGCCGTGGCACTTACCAGAACATCCACAATGGCTGCATGGCCGGCCTCTGTGATTGACCACGGATGAAAAAACACTGCTTCGTAAATGCGGGGGAAATTCATTGGTTGTTCGGAGTTTGGCCGCTGTTTGGTTTTTCGTTCTTGTCAGCCTGCCCTTTCTGCAAACCGTTTGGTGTCGTGGTTTGGAGAAGCGTGATGGCCAATTCAATGGGGATGGAAAATTGCTTTGCAATGACCTCGGCACGCGAAAGCAAATCAACGACTTCAGTGGTTTTCTGTTCGCGAATATCGCGCCATGACTTGCCGCGTTCTCCCGCGTCTTCATCAAGTGTGCGGATACCGGCTGCAATGTCGTCGCGGTTTGCGTCCGCCTCGCGGCCAACGTCCACGGTGATTTTGCTCGGACGCTGCCAATCGACCTGCCAGAAATTTTCATCGGGCGGCAATTCTCCGCGAGCGATGCCCTTGCCGATGACGTAAATCCACAATGGCCGCAACACCTGATGAATGAGCACGTCCTGGCGTTCCTCAAACCGCCGTTGAGCTTTTTCCAAGATGAAGCGTTGCGATGCGCCGCCAAGTTGAGAGGTGTCCCACAAAAATTCCACCGGAACACCGAGGCCCGTTGCTACATCCCGATTTAGTTCGTCGAGAAAACCGAGAAACGTTGCGGATGGCCGATTGCTTTGGAACGATTCGATTTTCTCGCCCGGCAACAATCTCGGAATTGTCCCTCCGCGCATTTTCTCCAACGTGATTGCCGACGGTGTGTTGGCCGCGGGCGATTTGGTCAGTTCTCCGAAAAAGTTTGTCGGGTTGCCGCCAATCTGAGTCGTGATGACATTGGCAATTGCACTGGCGTTTTTTACTCCGAGCTTTTCAAAGCCCAAAATGTCCTTCTTATCGCGGATATTGTTCAGTGCATGGGCGAGTCCGCTGGCGCCGCGAAAGGCATCGGAGCGGTCAGGATCGTAATGCAGAAGAAAACTCTCGGCGGGAATGTCCGTTGAACTATCGCCAACGCCAGCGACCCGAAACAAAATGCGCCGCCCAACAGAATCGAGTTTTACTCCATCGAAGAAGTCGGCATCGCCTTTGTCGTCCCGGATGCGGTGAGCCTCAATGACCTGAACGCGAGGGAAGCCAGTCTCATCCTCGGTTTTTACCAAACCAATGTCCCCGTCAACATCAACCGCTGCTTCGAGGATTCGCAGCAAGTGCGGCAAAGAAAACTTGCCCGTGATTTCAGGCTGCAACGCGAAGATTGACCAGTACGCCAAATAGGCTCTTTTCTTTTCATCAACAGCGACGAGAGGCCGCGGGTTGATGCCATGCCCAACCGTGTAACGGGAAATGTCCCGGACGGCGCCACGAACAAAGCCAACGTTGGAAACCAAGTTCCGCGCCAGCGCCAACATTTCCGTACGCGAATCAGATGTGAGCGTATCTTTCGAGTCGCCGACGATCGGATATATATAGGTGCGGTCGGAGCTGTAGGAATTGGCTCCTTCAAAAAACAGCGAATACGCCACATCGCGAAGCACCGCCCTCGGATTGGTGAACAGTTTGGGCAGAGAAAACCGACTCATAGGTTGATGCCCGAGAAATTCGAAAACGTGCAGCGGCTAGGACTATTACCCGACGCTGCGGTGTTCTGCCGGTCGATCTCGGCTTTGATCGCGAACAACACACCCTGCACGTATGGAAGATCAACGCGAGTGAGGGTGCGGCCTGCGATGACGATGGTTTGACCGAGAGAAAGGGCTGTGTGCGCTTTCTTCCAATTTTCCAATTCGGCGGTGAGCCAGTTTAGGTCTTGCCCATAATAACTAGGCGTCATACCCGACGCGCTTTGTCCAGGTTACGCCGCTAGTCGCTGCTCGTCCGAGATCCGAGGTCGATTGTTTTTTTGACCGTTTCACAGTCCAAAATCTCGGCCATCATCGCGCAGACAACCTGCATACATTCACAGTCCCACAGGTGATTTGGACGCCGACCAATTACGATCCACTTCCAAACTGCAAAACCGGTCTGTTTGTTGATCGTTTTGACTTTGGCTTCAGAATTTAACTGCTCGGTGTAGTCCTTCCCGATGTTGCTTGGAATTTCCCACAGCGCGCCTTTCCCGAGTTTCAGCCGCCAGAGAATGTCTTTGACGGTCGGATTACTCCAAAGGAACAGCGGACAGGCGCGAGCTCCTTGCAAATGCGTTCCCATACCGGGATCACCCGCCTGAATCGTGGAAAATGCCCGCAACACGCGCAGACCATTTTCAAGGTAGTGAGGAAAATTCTCGCGGTCCTCGCCTTTGAATGCGGTCCAACCGTATTTGCAGCACTGCTCGTAAACCTCATTCGTGGCAAAACCGGAATCAACGATGACCGCTTTTGCCGCAACCCCAAGTCTATCCTGAGCGGCTTTGATGTCTTCCCATGTATGGACGCGCTCATAAGCAACCAAACGACTGCTGCCATTGCGCGCCCACGCGCGACATACAAACCAGTAACAATCCTTCTGCTTATCAACGGTGAGAAAGCGAATGAATCCGTCCGGCCATTCGTCGCCAAACTTATATTTGCCCGCCACGATTTCCTGTTCGTAAAGCGACTGTTCGCGCCACGGCTCACCAAGCGTTTCGTTGATAAACGCTTTCATTGGGTCGGTCGCGCCAAGTTCCAAAGCCGCTTTTGCCCGCAAGAATTCCTCCACGATGTTTCGCCAACGAACCCACGGAGGAAGCAATGCCGACCACGTAAACGAAACGCGATTGGCCGGAGCGTTTTTGTTATGTTTTACCCATACACCCGACAGCGCGAGTTTCCGACGTTCGGCAAACGTGTCTTTAATCGAATGTCCGCAGGTAAATTCGTAACGGATCGTTTTGGTGAGTTCGTCAAAATTCCATTCACCGTTGGGCCGAGTAATTTCATTCTCGTCCCATTTGAGTTGTGCAAATTTCAGCGACTGCTGCTGGCCGCATTCAGGACAACCCACATAAAAATAGCGTTGGTCACCAGCGAGGAAATTTCTATGAACCGCATCCCCTTCAACGTCCGGCGTGCTGATGACGACGCGACGCGCATTCCAAAACGCTGTCGTGCGTTTCAATACCATTTCAAAAGCGCCGGGCGGATAGTTCCTAACCTCATCGAGAAAGAGCCAACGGATCGGTTTCGACTGCAATTTGCTTTGCGAATTTGCGCCGTTGATAATCAGCGGAGCATTCGGAAAATTGATCTCCAGGGTGGTCTTCTCAAAACGTGCGGCAGGAAACTGGCGACGGACGGGCTCGCAATTTTCGAGCGTCGGCATCATGCGCGTGCGGGCAAATGTTTTTGCCTCGTCTTGCGCCGCCATTACCCACATCACCGAACCGGGGTCTTCTGCAATCGCCCACGCCAACAAAATCACCATCGTTTGAGTTTTGGCCGATTGCGCCGCACACATCGCCGCAATGTCAGAAATGCGGTTATCGGCAAAAACCTCCATCAACTCGCGAGTCCACGGCGCTGTATCACTGCGAAATTTGCCCGGAAACGGCGAGGTCTTATCCACAGTGATGTGCTCTTCTGCCCACTTCCAAGGAGGGACACGAGAGGGAGGTCGCCAAACGCTGCGCGCAACGCGCTCGACGATGTTCATTTGCGACCTCCCTTCGCGGCGATTTGCTTCCAAGGCTCGCGGTGAAGTTGCAGCAGGGCCTCGTCAATGGCGTCGCGGATTCTCCGTTCGGCATCGGGCACGGTGAGGCCGACAACTTGTGGCGCGAGGATTCCCGGAAGCGAAAGTAAAACGGTCTTTGCCGAACCAACCATTTCGGCAACCCATGTTTCGATCAAATGATTTTCGGTGAGTTCGCCCTTGCGCCGAGCAATTTCGATTTCCAAAAGCGTGTTTTGGTGCAGGAGTTTCTGAGCTTCGAGTTTGGCTTTGTCGATCTTCTCACCGTCCTGGACTTTCCGCCCTTGTTGCTTGGCCCACTCACGCCACGCCGGAACATTGAAACGTCCATCGCTGGTTGATCCGGGGTTGCCGTCGATTTTCAACCACCGTTGAACCGTCTTGCGTTCGATCTGCAAAATGTCGGCGAGTTCAACCTGTGTGTTTGCCCATGCAGCAGTTGTGTTTACTCCAGCGAGTTTCGCCTGTAGAAAAGCCCGCTCCTGATTCGTCAGGGGTTTCCCCTTTTCAACCTTCCTAAAAAGGTTTCGAAAGTCAGACTCTAAAATTTTCTCTGCCTTGGATTTTGGATCTTCCTGTTCAGAGATTTTTTTCTGCGCCATACCAGCGGCGCTCTGTCCAGGTATTTACAGGAAGTCTTAAATCGCAGACTACGCGGCAAGTTTACTTTTCCGATTGGCGGCTCGACAAGAAGCTGAATCTTTAGCAAAGTTGGCGAAATTAGCCTCGGGAACGTCATGCGAGTTTTTTTATTTGGAACATCCCACAAGTTTCAATTCGGAGTCCCCTATTGCTCTGACCGCGAGGAATCGGAATTCATCGTAGCCCTGAAAAAGCAATGTCTGGAGCATAACATTTCAATTTTAGCTGAAGAAATGAGCCCAGAAGGTCTCAGTCAGAAAGCGCGGCAGCATTCGACCTGCTTTCGTCTCGCAGTCCAGTTGAACCGCAAGCACAAATATTGCGACCCTGACAATACAGCCCGCCGCAATTTGGGTATCGAATCAATACAAGATTTGGAAATACTTAGAGCTTTTGATCGGATTTCGGAGACGGAATATATCAACAGAAAAAAACAGGCATTTCAGCGACGAGAAGCATTTTGGCTGGAACAGCTTCGAGAATTCCAAGGCGGACAAATTCTATTTATTCTAGGCGACGAACATATGCAAAGTTTTGGCTGTCTTCTGCAAACATCTGGAATTCCTTTTGTAGCAACCGTTCACAATTGGAATGCTGGATGACCTTCCACGATTCTTATTGTCTTACAAATGGGGGCGACAGGCCTTGTTTGCTTTTTGCGTTGAGCAACATTGCAGCAATGAATACGAAACAGAGAATTGAATGGACAGCAGACGAAAAAGAAAGACTCGCAACACGAGTTGCGGAGTTGCGGCTCAAGAAACCGATTCCCGCATTGATGGCGTTGGTGACTGAAGCGCAGAAGGAAATTTTCTCAACCGAACGCCAACGCAATATAACGACTCTTTCAGGTCTCCCCGGTTTTGCAGAAAAGGTAAATGTCAAAATCGACGCACTCGCGAAGTCAGCAAAGCCAATCGAAGAGGAGAAAGAAATAATGGTCGTGCATGTCGAAACGCCTGCGCCTGTTGATACAAAAAAAGTCTTACGCGAAAGCGGAACCCCGGAGATTGTGGCAGAATTAGCCACCAGGTTGTTTTCCCGGATCGAAAATCTTGAGACTTCGTTAGCCTCAATCGTCCAGAAATCCACTCAACCGCAATCACACGACCAAAACCCTCCGGTGGTTCGCGTTCCGAGACCTACTCCGATCCCAATTCCCGCCGTGACCCAATCCGCTCCACGATGGCCGGTAATTGGAATTGTCGGACTTTTTGCCGATCAATTTCAACACGTCGTGGAGAAGGTGCAGGACAAAAACGTGAAGCTCGTTTTTCTGGACAAAGAGAAACAGCAAATGACCGTCCCGCAAAATGTGGATTATATGATTGTCCAAAAACATTCGCGACACCGTGTGTGGGAAGTCTCGCGCAATACACTCGGCCCCGACAAAGTGGTTTTCGCCGACGGCGGTATAAGTTCTGTGGTGCAGAAAATTTATGACATTCTCAGCAGGCAGAACAGACTCGCAGCCTGAGACTACACAGAAGACGCTTACTTTAGATTGGCTTGATCAGCTTTTCCGAAATTAAGCCAAACAATGGCATGCCATTTTACGTGGCCGTCCTCTTTTGTGAAATACAGCTTTTCCATCACCGCCGATGATATCTTCCAACCAAACAACTCTAGCTGCGCATCTAATTCTTTGGCGAAAGGCGATTGCAAAATTCCGGCAGCGACTAGCTTCTGTATCGCACCGTTGTTTTTGAAGTTCCATTCATTTTTTCCAAATGGAGGAGGCGACTTTTGAAAGAGTTCTTGCGTTTGGAGAAAGCTCAACACATCTGATTGAATATCCCCTCGTTCGGAAAGCGAGCCCAATGCGAGGTGTTGGAGTTGAGCGTTTTTGTCTTTCGAACGAATCTCGGCAAGCAAGTTTGTAAGATTCGCAGCTGGGACAGGTGCAACTGCGGGATGAATTACCCACCCGTCCTTATCCTTGCCGTAGCGAACGAATTCAGCGGTCCACAACTTTTCGTTCGCAGCGCTAAGACGTTTTGCGCTTGCCGGAGCCTCCGAAGCCAGGGCGGAAATTCTCCCGAAGGCCAAGCACACTAGGCAAATAACCAGAAACAAATTACGGAACATATGATTCACCTTTCTCTATTTCACCGGCAAAAGCCAAACATCGACAGGAAGTTCACCTTCCACATACCAATCTTGATAGCCAATTTTAAGAACACCCGTGTGTCCTTGTCCCCGCGGCCCCTTGGTGGCGAAGATCGCGCATTGGTTATCTCCAAGCGATGCAACATACGCCTTCAATTCATCAACGGTTTTGATTTTGATGTCAGGTTGCCCCCAAACTCGATTCAGATATTTCTGCATCGATCCAGCACTCGTAATGTAATATTTGTCGTCTCCTTTGACACCATTGAATTTTTTGTCGGAGAAGTTTCTTCCCCATGCTTCTGGAGTCCCTGACGGAATAGGAGCACCGCCATAATTGAGGCCACGGCTCACGCGGGTTGCGCATGAATTTTGGCCATTTGGATTGTCTTTTGTTGGCCCAAACGATTGCCCCAGGCCTCCTCCCACGGTATACCAAACATTTGGCTGCGTATAAGCGTCGTAGTTCAAATATGCCGTCCAGAAGTCCTGACTATATGGACGATTGCCTGAAATTCGGCGAACCGTTTGTTGCACCTGTCGCTGGACGTTCGCTGCCACGGGAGATCCAACTTGGGCCAACAAGGAGAACGAATACATTACAGACAACGTTGCGCCGATATCCAAACCACTGGGATCAGTGTTGTTGATCGAATTCGCCTGAGCATACAAATATTTGTTCAGAGATAGCGGGTTCTCGTGATCTCCACCAAAAGAATCGCGATTCCAAAAACGCCCTGTATTTGCATTTAAATAACGCGCTCGGAAATAATACATGCCTAAATCACTATCGTAATATTCACCGGCAAAGCGGTGGCTGTTGGCAGTTGAGCCACTGCTGCTAATGAGAATTCCTCCTGAGTCATATACATACGTATCGGAAATCGCCCCATTCGTTCCGGTGAGGAACCGGACATTTCCATTTGCGTCATAACCGTAAAAACTTGTCGTTCCACTGCTTTGTCGCTGCGAAATAAGGCTCAGCCCAAACGTGTAAACTTTGTCTGGCGTCGATCCGACCACAGACAATTCTTCGACCACCTGAGGCTGGCCTGTGAGGTTATGATCGTCGATAAGGTAGTAAGTCGTCACCCCTCCAACCGTCTTGCGGACGCGATTGCCATCACCATCATACACATAAACAGCAGCACCGTTGTTGTAGTTTGTTAGATGATTCTCAGCGTCATATTTATACGAAATGCTCGCAGAGTTTGTCGTGTTTCCATTCGCGTCGTATCCGTCTGAAGTCAATTGATCGTTTGAATTCAACGTCAATCCCAAAGCACCGACGCCGCTCACGCTTGAGGAACGATTGGTCCGGTTGCCTACGGCATCGTATTTGTAGGTGATTCCGCCCGTCGGGCCGCTCGAAGCGGTAATAGTTTCTGTTGTTAGACGGTATAACAAGTCATAGCCCCAGCTGTTTGTTCGATTTATGCCGTTCAACGCTTCGACAAGCCTCGTGCGATTGCCAGAGCTCTCTAAGTTATACCCAAATGCGGCCAATGTGCCGCTGCTTGCTTTTGCCGCGATGTTGGTAAGCCGGTTGAGCGAGTCGTAGCTATAAAGATTCGTTACGTTGTTCGCATATCGGCTGGTCTGAAGATTACCCGCAGCATCGTATGCGTAAAACGTACTGTTTCCGAAACGATCAACAATATTGGTGGGCCGGTTCAGGACATCATAATAATAGTTCACCCTCGTACCATTCGCCGTCGAGGACTGAACGGTTCCGAGGTTTCCATATTCGTTATACGTATAGGAGAGTGTCCCTTGAGGAGTTGTTCTGGTCAGCAGGCGGTCGAAAGCGTCATACGCGTAGCTATTTGTCCCGCTAGCATCAATCATGTTGGTGCGGAGGCCAGTGGCAGAATACTTTAGAACAATCTTATACCCTCCCGCTGCCGATCGATTGGTCAGCTGATCCATCGCGTCATATTGGTTCGTAATCACAACGCTGTTAAAATTCGTGATTCTAATCACATTTCCAACGGCGTCGTATCCCATTGTGGCCGTCTGTCCACCAGGCATGGTCTGCTGGATTTTCCGTCCGAGATCATCATAACGGAATGAATTTGTTCGATTGAGGGCGTCAATTTCTTCGAGTAGGTTTCCGACCTCATCATAGGTATACCGTGTAACCATTTCATTTGTTGTTCCTAAGGCGTTGGTCACAACAACCAAACGGCTCAATGCGTCGTATAAGAACGCGTTCGTTATCCCTGATTGATTGACCACGAGAGTTTTTCGATTGAGGCCGTCATATTGGATGCTATCGCTGCTGCCATCCGCATAGATTTTCCGCGTCTGCCGATTCAACGCATCGTATTCCGTTCCTGTGGCATTGCTCAGAGCGTCTATTATGTTGGTCTGATTGCCATTTTCATCATAGGCAAACGATGTAACCTGCCCGAGAGCATTTGTCATTGCGGTAGGTCTTCCGGCGGCATCATAAGCATACTTCAACGTTAGCTCTGCCGGTGGCGGTGAGAAGCTTTGTTGCAATGCCCCTTGTCCAACGCTGGTTAGGCGTCCCGCCGAATTATAGAAATTAGCGGTGTATGTTCCGTCAGGATATGTTGTGCGCGTGAGCTGCCCCAGAGCATCGTATGAATAGCTGTTGGTTCGTCCCGCACGGTCAATAAATTCGACGCGCCTCCCCTCTGCATCGTAAGAAACTCGCTCAGTAAGCCCATCGGGGAAGGTCTTGTTTGTCAAAGCCCCATTTGCGTCGTAATACGAAAAATTCGTGCGACCTAAAGCATCGACCGAGAAAGCCAGCTTTCCAATTCCATTGTAGGAAGTGTAGTTTGTGTTATTGAGTGCATCAATGCGAACTGTCACGCGATTCGCGGCGTCATAACCCCATTGTGTAACCGAACTCTGGATTCCCAAGCCAGGAATCGTCCGCGATTTTGTTTCAGAAACGCGATTACCGTTTAAGTCGTAGCCATACCCCACCGAGGATACAATCGAAGATTGAGAATCAAACACGGTCACGTTGGTTAAATACCCAAATGAATCGTACTCGTTTACAACACCTACTTGTTCGGGCAAACCGAGCGCGTTCGTCTCACCGATTCGATTTCCCTGAGCGTCGTATGCGTAAGCATTGATGACTCCAAGGGCGTTCGTAACGCCGATTAAATTTCCATTGGGATCGTATTCGAAATACGTGCTATTCCCTCGCGAGTCAGTGGTAGCAACGGGCAAACCGATGCTATTGTATGTTGTGGAGATTGATTGATTGAGTTCATTGGTCGTCCCAATCAGTTGGTCATTTTGGTCATACGCGAAGGTGGTCGTTTCGCCGCTCGGGTTCGTTTCGGAAATCTTCCGCCCTTGTTCATCATAGTCAAAAGTTGTTAACGCACCCTTCGCATCACGAATGCTAGCGACTTTCCCGGAATCAGTGAAACTCTTGATGGTTGTATTCCCCAAACGGTCAGTAACGATCTGACGGCGATTGACGAGATCATAATAGAACGTTGTTGCTCTGCCGAACCCATCGTATTGGGCGGAGAGTCGACCTGAAGTATCATATTCGTATCGAGCGGAGACAATCCCGCGAGGGTCTGTGATCGACGTAATATTATTGGTAAACGTCGTATTGGTATAGGCGTAAGCAGTATTTTCGTATACGGCAGGGCTTCGTTGAATGAGACGAGCGACGTTGGTCAGATTGCCGCTGTCATCATAATCGTATTTCATCACCGGCGATCCTAAGATATCCAAGGCGATCGGATCATATATTTCAGTGATGTAGTTATTGGTCGGATTACGAGTGAAAGTAACCTGTTTTCCGCTCGAATGGCTAATTCCGCCATCTGAGAACGTAAGATAATTGCCATTGCGATCTGTTTTGCTTCCCAGCCCGCCCGCGCTATTAAAGCGATACTTCGTTCCGTCAGCCGAGGTGAATGTATATTTGTCGAACCCTGGCTCATAATCGCTGCCTCCGCCGCCTTGCTGCAATCTGATCGCAGCATGGTTCCAGCCTAAGAAACCGTCATCATATCCCATGTTCGATGGGTTATCTAAATCCAACTTTCCAGTGCCGCCCAGCGCTTGGAAAATGATCCTGCCTCTGACACCGGTTGAATAGCGAGGCGGTTGGAAGCCGTTGTATGTCAAGCTATCGTTCGGCTTGAATACTGCGATGGCACGGAAATAATATTTCTCGGTTTCGCTCAAGCTGACCGTAAGGATGTGTTGAGTCGTTTCGAGTACTGAAAATACGAAGCCGGCGGTCTTCCCTTCCCATCCGTATGCGAGGTCCGTATTTTTCTCAATTTTTACAGCCTCGTAGTCAAGTCGGGCGTTAACGCCGAAACTTCCTTGGACGCCTAAGCGAGAATCGTATTGCCGGTTCACGGTTATGGGAAGTCCCACCGCCGGAATCTGCAATTCAGTCGAGGCTAATGTGACTTGGCCGATGTTGGTTGGCCAGTCAACGGTAATGTTCACAGGAGCGGAGGCCAAGCTATAGTTGTTCGTATCATCCGTCACCGCGACCGCGGTTAAAGCAATCGAGCCAGCGGGAACGTTTTTCCAGTTGAAGCTCAACGGGGAACCAGTTCCTTCACCGATGAACGTTCCATTCGCATAAAAAAGTAGCTGTGTGACAGACCCGCTTCCACACGAGGCAGTCGCCTGAACAAGGAGATTTGTTGGGATGGTGTATGATGAGGCATCAGAGGGGGACGTGATCGACACTGAGATCGTAGGGTTTACGGCAATAGTCACTTGACTGCTGTTGGTGTACTGGCCATCGCTCGCCGAAAGCTCCAAAATATAAATTCCGTCGCTGCCGAATGTCGCCGTCGCGTTAGTCAATGTCGCATTGTCAAAGGAAACGGTGCTCGGTCCGCTGATTTTAGCCCAATTCGTGAATTTTGTTCCACCACCATACAGGCCGTCGTCCGTAACGTGTCCTCCGAGCGTGAGTGAAGAAGTTGCAATTGTTTGTTGATTCCCCGCCAAAACAGTCGGGCCAGAATTGATGCTGTAACTCGCCGTAGCTACAGAACTTGGGTCATAACCACTTTCGAACGCTTTTGCCTTTAGGGTTGTTATCCGATCGATATAAACACTGTCACCACTGGATATAAAATTATCCAAAACTGTCGGCGTGCTTCCGTTGGTCGTATAATAAATCAACGCTCCCGCCGTAGCACAAGTTATCACGACGTTAGTGGGCAGACCGTAACTGCCGCCCGCAACTGAGAACGTAGGCGTCGCCACCACCGGGGTCATAACCGGGGCAACCGCAGCAGCAAAAAAATTAGCTTGGTTCGTGGTGATGGTGAAATCAAACGTCGTCTGCCCAACCGTTCCGGTGGTAAGATGATACCAAGAGAAAATATTGGGAGTTAGTTCTGGCGTCCACAGAATGACATGAGCATTCGTAGATTGCGCGCCGTTCAACGTAACGCGAACAGTGTTAGTCGAAGGAAATGTCGGTGGGTTGAGCGTCAAATCTGCAAATACCGACATGGGCAGGGCGAGGAACACCGCGAAGTAGCAGCAAAGCACACGGGTAAAGAGGTTCAATTTCTTCATTTTCTGATATGGGTGTTGAGCACTTCCCCAAGAGGAAGCCCGAATATCTCCGAGTTTTACGCAATCCCCATCAGGCACCATGCCTAGCGAGCATTGCGGGATTCTTGTAGCACGTCCGAAAATCTCTTCAAGAACAAACCGCTATCATTCGTGTGGACTTCACACGAATGCCTCATGTTGTTTCGCTACTTTGGCCGGGTTCGATGAAAAAAACGCGAAAGGGCGTAACCAGGAATGTGGTAGGCAAACACATCCTAAAAGCTCGGCTAAGGTACCGGCCTGCTCTTTCTCAAGAGGACTTGGCAGGCAAACTGGCTGCTCGCGGCGTTTTGCTGGATAGAAGCGCCATTTCGCGCATCGAAAATCAATCGCGGTATTTAATGGATTACGAGGTAATCGCGATTGCTAAGGCCCTCAAAGTTCCCATTGCGGAGTTGTTCGGCGAACAACCTAAAGCCATTAAGCGGTAGGCGAAATCATTCGACAGCTAAAAGTTTTTTGTTGAACTTGTTCAAGCCATGCTGATCTCGCGTACGCAAACGATAGTCCTCTCGTTATTTGCATTTTGTTTATTATTAAAAGCGCAGGAAAAAACTGCTGTTTCCACTTCAGCCAAGATTGAGTCAGAAATAAAACGTGCAGTGTATGCTGATTTCATCGCAGGTCACTTAAAGGACGGCGCAGCCCGGACCTATTATGGAGCATTTTTTTTCTCGGCCAAATCAAACGAAGTTTCATTCCTACAAGCATATTTCACAAACAACGCACCGCGATTTGAATTCGCAACGAATAACATCGTGGTGAAGAAAGGCTGCATCTCTGATCGGATCACAGGCAAACCCGCAACGTTGTTTTGGGCGAAGATTGGGGCAATCACAAACAATATCGCCGACGTTCGGGCGGGCTACCATTCCGACCCGGAAGCGGGCGCCACATTTGATTATAAAGTGAAATGCGTTGGGACGAATACCACTGTGGTTTCCAAAGAGATGAGGGTGATTTGGTAATTATTGCGTTCCAAAATCCTGAGACATTCGATTTTTGGCGGGTTATAGGCAGAGGCCGCACCATTCGCGCGTAACCCACGTTGAGCCGCCATGCCAATAGATTCCTTAGCCGGGGTGCCGTACGACCAACGGTTTGATTTTTCGCTTGTTTAAAATTGCAGGCTCCTGTGGGTTCTGTTAACACACGAGTGTCAGGAACACATTTAAGAACTGATATGCCCCAACCAGGAGATTTTAAAGACAAGCATTGGCATTCGATCCAGGCATTTAAATCCAGAACTTTTATCTGTGGGTATTGCAACACCACTGTATCTTCCGACCGAGGTTTAAAAATTGTCGACAGAAACGAGACTCTTTTTGGCGGTGTGTACGTGTGTCCGAAGTGTCACGCGCCTACCTACTTTCCGCCAAGCGAGAACCGACAAGTTCCAGGATATGCTTTCGGGAATAATGTCGCTCACGTGCCTGAGGTCTTGAGTAAGCTGTATTCTGAGGCTCGCGATTGTACCGCATACGGCAGTTACACAGGAAGTGTGATGCTTTGCCGGAAGATTTTAATGCACATCGCTGTTCAACAAGGAGCGGCGGAAAATCTTAAATTCATCGATTATGTGGACTATCTTTCCACTAAGAACTTTGTGCCTCCGAACGGAAAGCACTGGGTTGATCATATCCGAAAAAAGGGCAACGAAGCAAATCACGAAGTCGCGCTTATGAGTGAAACAGACGCGAAAGAATTGATCGT
Organism: uncultured bacterium; assembly: GCA_966095605.1. Classification (GTDB taxonomy): domain Bacteria; phylum Verrucomicrobiota; class Verrucomicrobiia; order Limisphaerales; family JACDHS01; genus CBHWET01. The sequence goes on from CBHTTJ010000016.1 coordinate 28,700, forward strand.
TTTTGTCGAAATGTTGCTCAAGTTTATTTACGAGTTTCCAATGATGATTCCTCAAGCTGTTTCAAAGTGACCATTGGATATTTTTTGGCTGTGCAAGGACAACACAAACTGCTGAACCAATGGCTCAATGGGCTCGCCATTTTGCATAAATGCCATTTCACTGCCGCAACTTCATTCGAGCGGAAAAATATTCTTCTTGGGATTCCTGTAATTGTCATCTCGGCCATAGTTGGGAGTGCGGCATTTGCTTCGATCGAAACAGAAGCAAACATGATAACGAAAATTGTCGTTGGGGTATTGAGTATTTCAGCGGCTATTGCGGCAAGCTTGCAGACATTTCTTAAATACTCTGAACGGGCTGAAAAGCACAAGATCGCTGCCACGAGTTACGGCGTACTGCGGCGAGAACTCGAACAGAGTTTGGCAATGGCTGAAAGCAGACCGATAACAGTCGAATTTATGGATTCGATACGCAGTCGGTGGGATGACCTTGATAAAGAAACCCCCACCTTATCCGAAGAAATTTATAACTCTGTGCAGAAACTTAGATTAACCGGCCTCTCCGATGGAAATGCTGGCAACCCGAAAGCCACCAGCACGACACCAAAAGGAAAATAGTCAGCGCCAGATTTGCCGGTGTTCGCGCGCCCTGCGCTGCCGAGCGGCACGTAATTGGGCCACACGAGACTTGCAACGTGCGAAAGGCGATTTCATTCCCCTCGCGTTGTGTTGAAACGTTTTGCTGTATTCAGTCACGTAAAAAGAAAAGATCTGTTTACTGACACCGAGATGCGCAGCAACACGCTCGATGGATTTGCCTTCGAAGTAATCAGGGCAGACTGACCAAGCCATAGCGTAGAGGCGAATAGCAACTGAATTACCGCGTGTAAATTGCGGTTTAGTTTTGCCTTCGGGATTCAGCAACCACAGCAGAATTTCGTGCCATGCCTCTGTTGCGCACGCGAGGACCTCGGCACGATTTTCCTTCGGCTTGTTGAAGATCGCATCAAGGCTGTCGTAGTCAGGATGGACGATGGGAACGTCTAACCGTTGGGATTCGTCGAACGCGGTAAGGCTCTGATCGAACGTCATACTTCGCTCAGTTCTTTGAACACCGCTGCTTGAAGCCTCAGCGGAAAACGAAGATCAGCGAACGCCGCGCCATCAGATTCAAAGCCGAGCACGGGATTGATGTGTATTGAATGTTGCAGAGTGTAAAGAAGTTTAATCGATCCCGTTCTGTCGACTGGCCTGAGAAAGAGCCCGACTTTGCCAGATTTCATGATGCGCCAGAATGCCTTTTTGCTCTGCAATAAACGTTTGGGCTTTTCCTCGCGGGCACGCGGCCTATTCGTTTGACGAGACAGCAGATTGTCAGAAGGGATAGCGATGTTCCCTGCCTCGTTTTTCTTCGGTTTGTTGCCGCCGCGTTCCTGCGCCTTCAACCAATCTGCCTGTGAGCCGATTATAGCGGTGGCATTTTTAGCACTTGCGAAACGAATATTGAAACCAAACCGGGTTTTCGGCTGCATCCATTTCGTTCGAAGGGTGAACTTCCCCGGCAACAATTCGTTCACCGTCCATTCCTGCACATCCTTTGCTGTATCGTTGGCGGCCTTGGCAAAAGCGAATTGGAGTTTGGCTGGCGCCCGTTTCAAAAAGCGAAAGACATCATCAACCCCGTTTAAGATCAAATCTGCGCTGGCCATACACCAGCGGGATTCTGTCCAGTGAACACATAGACCAGAAACTGCTTCCGGAAAAAAATGCCCACCAAGCAAATAGCTCAGTGGGCAAAAGAAACAGTAAAGCGTTAGCTTGCGGATGGTAAAAGCACACTATCGACAGTTTCTTCGTTTGAGCGCTTACGACCATCAGTCGATCGGAGTTTGCTTCCAATTGACTCAGCTAAAACACTTCTACTCGCGCTCGGGTAAGTTTGTTGCCCTTGTTCGATGTGCTTTCCCTGTTGCTGCTGGTTGCGTTGGCTGAGGTTTTGAATTGTCTGTGCTTTCATGGTCTTTATTTGCAATTCCGTTACCATTGTCGCCCACGTTTGTCGGGCTGTCTGTAAGGTTTTTGCTTAAAATGCGTATCAAGTCCGCCTTAGGATATGGCGCGCATTGCGCTTGTCTCAATATTGATTCTAACTCTGATTCGGTGACATCCGGCTCTCTAACACTTGGAAAAAGAGCTTTCGCTTCTGTGTAATCAATGACGAACTCATGCGATGGGTATTCACCGATCAACTTCTTAATATTTTTAAAATTCGGACTTAATCTTAAACTATAGGCTTCGGCTATTCTCATTGAGCGGTCCACCCGGCCCAATAACAATGGATCAATCTGGCTGGCGATTGGTTCAACAATCCCCAGTGTCAGTGTCTTAGCAATTTCAATAGCATTTTTCGTGCTAACGCCCTGTCCTGGCCCCAAGTTGAAAAAATGATCTGTGAAAAATTTAAATGTTGAATCTGAAAGCGTTGCAAGAGATTGCGAAACATCCAATGCCGGAGTCTGGCCGAACATTTCATTTTTGTCCGCCAATTGGACATCAAGGGGTCCAAGTTGACCAAATTCTGACATCACAATCTCATCAGCCGCGATGGCAATCAAAGTACCAGCACTCTTACAATATCCAAAAACATATAAGATCATTTTCTTATAATGTTTTTTTATGCATCGCGCCATTTGATAGGCCGCGTCAGCACTTCCACCGTTCGTGGTAAGTATCAATGCCGCGTTTGCTCGTTTTTTATGGATGCTTTTGACGGCTTCAATAAAACGATTGCCGCATTTGTCCGAAATACCCGCACTAACAATGAATATGTCAGCGTCAATGGATCTTGCCACTTTCCCAACCGCGAGTGCCAAGGGTTCCTGAGGTGGATTAGCCATAGTCAGGAGCATAGGCAAAAGCCCTAGCCAGTCAACTTTTTACTTTTTCGGAAACCTCTCTGCGTCATGCTGCGGTTCTTTGCCGTTTGTTCGTCCGTATTCGCGTTTACGACCGCTGCCCCTCCATTCTGCTAGTGCGTCCCATTTGAGCCCCTAAAAGCGTGACGGCGGTATCGTTGCCACTTGCGAACAGCACATACTTCATTGTACTGGACGTTCGGTTTAGGGGGATTGGGGGTTTTGTCCACCTGTCCGGCATCCCTATACCCCCTTTAGGGGGTATAGGTGTGGACTGGACAAACGGACAAAGTCTATTTGGCACTGTCCGGTGCATCTGGACAGGACGGCTGGACAACCGGAAAATACATCTTGTCTTCCTTTTTCAGCAGACCAGCGGCGATGAGCCGCACTTTGTGCTCGTTGGCCCGGCTCCGACCAACATCAAACCATTTTGCCAAGAATTCCAACAACGGCTCACTGCGAATCCCCTCCCCCGGAATGTTTTCGATGCACTCCCGGTCAAAATCCTGCGCCTTTGCCGCGGCAGATGGTGACAGGAATTTTGAACTCGGTTCGTCGGCGGCGGCCTTCTTTTTCTCGGGCTTCTTCGGTTCGGGCTGCGTCCAGTCGATTTGCTGCCATGAGATCCCCACGTCTGAATGTCGCAAATAGATTGTGGTTGTCGGCTCGCCGTTGAGCGTCCTGGCACCCGCCCGTTTGCCGCGTTTGGGCAACATCAGTGCAAACGTGTTTTCCGCCACTTGCTGAATCACATTTACGGCCCGCGCCCAATTCGTCAGTTCCGACGATCCAATGCCCAAATAACCGTAATCGCTCGCCTGCCAGTTCCTTTTAGCGTTCGGGTCTTGGCTCGGTTTGCCGGTGTGATGCAAAAACATCCATACGACACCCGTTTGTTCGCTGATCGGGTTAATTAAATTGCGGAGAAAGTAAGAACAAACGCGCTGTTGTGAAATGTCGTCGCCGATATAACTCAAGAGAGGGTCGCCCCACACCAAATCAGGCGAGTGTTTATCAATCAGACGCGCCGCAACATGGGCGAACTGATCGGAGGTATGAACGGTATCCCGATAGAAAACAAGACTGGCCCCAAGTTCTTTGGCTGCATCGCTATCCTTGGCGATACCCAACCCCTGACAGACTCCGCGAAACATTTCCGCCAGGTCGCCATTGTCGTTCTCGGCCTGAATGAACAGACTTTTGAGCGGTTTCTTTGGCGTGATACCGAAAAACGAGCGCGACATCGCCCACATAATGGCGGCCTGCATTGCAAGTGATGATTTACCGATGCCCGACGGACCAATCCAAAGGCATGAGCCGCCTTTGCAAAGGTAGCGCTGACCCAAAACGCAGTTCGGATCGTTTTCAATATCGAAGTCCCACAGCTCCGCAACGGTGATTTGGTGGCCTGTCCCTTCGATTTCGATTCCGGCCATCCATCCGGTGAAGTTTTCAGCGCCAACATTGACCGCCAAAAGTTCCTGCCGTTTGTCGAATCGTTCGCAACCAGCCAACCGGCACAACCGCGAAGGATTTTTATTTTGCTCATCTAATTCATGCGCCTTGAAGTGGTCATAAATTAACTGTACCCGCTCGTTGTATTCCTCCCGGTCTTTCGCATCGACACGCACCCACGCATGAATCGATTTGCCGCCGCTGTAAACGATGGCGGTGCAAGGGATGTTCGATTTACGAATGAGCTGCCATTGATCTTGCAAAGAGATTTTATCGAATTCTACCAGAACGTGACGATATGCGGTGACGTTGGTATCCCGGCGCCCGCCATTGGTAAGCGGGTTGATGCAGACGTATAATCCTGTCCTTTGGGACGAACACAGAAAACCGTTTGGGTCACCGCTGTTCGCATCAAGTTTAGCCATCCAATGCTCAAAGGTGAATGTGATGCCGTTGTCATGCGCGGGCATATCACCTTTGGCCGGATCGTCCTCGTCTTTTAAAGTCCCCGTCTGAATGCAGACATATTCCCCCGGCTTAAATGCTGTTTTCAGCAATGTCCGCGCTCCATCTGCCAGAGGCTCAGGCATACGCCAGTTTTCAACCCGTTCTAAAACGTATTCTTTTGCCTTTGCTCGTGGTGCATTTGTCGCAGCAGATTTGCCGTTGATCGAATATTTCCCGAGCGCCGGCTGTTTGCAGCCGGTACCGATCGGCTCGCGCGGACCACGCGAAAATGCAGAGTGAATTGTTGTGCGTGCTTCACTCTCTGAAAGGCCATCGCCAATGGCTCGGTCCAATAAATCGGAAATTGTTTCCTCTCTCGAATAGCTCGCGTCGCGCCATTGCAACGCCGCTTTTAAAAGCGAATCGTTGCGCTGGCCGACGGGAGCCCCGAATTTTTGATAATCGAGAGCGGATTTCGGAAGCGGGTGTTTCACTCCTCGACTGCGGTTTGCATTTCCAGTTTGGCAAGGAAGTCCACGGCGTCCTGCACCGCGAAAACGAAATCCTTGCTTTGATAAAATTTCTGATCGCGAGAAATTCCTTTGCGGTGATCGCGCCGCCATGCGCGCCAGTCCTTGCGAAAGAATTTCCAAACCTCCGTTTGCATGCTCTTTGGCAACAATTGCCAATGCTTCATGCAAAAAGTGAGATTCGGTTGAATCCAAATCGGACAACCGGTCATGGCGCAGCGGTGTTTCTTTGCGTCGGGTCGGTTCATGAGGGGATGCAAATTCACGCTACTTTCCCTCCATGCCGATGTGCGCGAGTCTTGTTGAACAAGTGTTTCATGGCAACGGCCTTGCCGATGTTCACCTTGCGACGCTTCGCAATATCAAGGGCGCGAATGATAACGTCCGCGAGTTCCTCTTCTTCGCAGGTCAGCGCAGAGAGCCCTGCCGCCGACATAGCCGCCGCCTTATCGCAAGGTTGGTTCAATTTCCCGGTGCGAAATGCCTCCCACCATTCCGACACCTCGCCGTGTAAATTCCCCGTTGAACGAGCGATGAATTCGCCGTCTGTTTCCTCCTTATCATAAAATCCCTTTTCGACTGCATTCTGATGAATCAGGGACGCCAAGTCATTCAATGCCTGAATGTGCGCTCCCGATAATTTCGGTACGTATGTCTCAATCATAACTGACCGCCTCACGGCGATTTTCTAAAACACTCTTTGCTTTAGGCGGACTTCGGCGAGTGTTGGGCCGAGTCCAAATTGTTCTTACGCGGCCTCCTTGTTCCACCGCTGCGAAAGAAATTCGCTGGCCTCCTCAAAACTGGCTGACTCCGGCGCGTAATGGCCCATGCGCCGCAGCCAGAAAACCTGCTTTGGCGTCGCCATTTTCATCCGCTGCCGCGCAAAAATTTTGTCAATCATTGCGCTGGCATGTCCGCGTCCCCGCACGGTGGATAAGTCGATGCCGCTTCGTTCAAGAATCTGTTTCTGTCCGTCAGAAATGGGTTTTTCGTGCCACCCCATCGTTGGTTCATATTCGGCAAGGTCTAAATCGCCGAGCGACAGACAGAACTCCATTGCATCAATTGTTTTCGCGCGACGCTTTGCCTTTGCGTCCAACTCCTCGCGCAATTTCTGTTCACGCTCCTCTTTGGCTGTTGATTCAAGTCCCAACAAATCGAGTTCCTCCTGGACTTCACAGCCGCCTTTGGCCTGCTTCTCCATCAACTCGGTCATGGCACGAGCAATTTCGTCAGAGGTTGCGACGAGGTGAGCAGGACGAATCAAGTTGTGTTTCTCGTGCATCCAAAGGAAATCGAGCAGCAGCAAATCACTTTTGTTTTCAGACAGCCGCGTTCCCCTGCCGACCATTTGCGAATAGAGCGGACGTGATTTGGTCGGACGCAAGATGACTACGCAATCGATGGTCGGTTCGTCGTATCCTTCGGTAAGCAGCATCGCATTCGACAGCAGCCGGGTTTCGCCGCGGGAAAAGCGTTTCAGGATTGCTTTTCGGTCGGGCGAGTTCCCATCGACGTGCTCAGCAAGCAATCCCTCCTCGCGACAGATGCGGACAAATTCGAGACTCGTTGCGATGAGAGGGACGAAAACCAACACTTTACGATTACCCGCGTGTTCTTTGATGGATTTAGCGATGCTCCGCAAATACGGCGCGAGCACGTTGCCAAGATCGGATTCTGAAAAATCGCCCGCTACTTGCCGCACCCCTGACAAGTCGATTTGCAGAGGCAACGCTTTGACTTTGATCGGCGAGAGATACCCCTGCTTAATCAATTCAAGCAGCGTGATTTCGAACGCGATATTTTCGAAATACTGTCCGAGATTTCTTTTGTCCCCGCGGTCCGGTGTCGCCGTGACACCGACAACATCTGCGTGCGGATCAAAGTAATTGAGTACGCGTTGCCACGATTGAGAAATGCAATGGTGCGCTTCATCAGGAATCAGCAGGCCGAAATGATCCGGCGCATATTTCGGCAACCGGTTCATCATGGTTTGAATGCTGGCGACGATGACCGGCGCAAACGGGCTCGCCCGCATGTCAGCCATTTCAACTTCCGCAACAAGGCCGGTCGTTTTGAAAATTTTTTCGACGGCCTGATTGATGAGCTCTTCGCGGTGAGCGAGCACCAGGGTGCGCTTTGGCTGAATACGCCGGGCGAGTTCGGCGAAAATAACGGTTTTGCCGCCGCCAGTCGGACAAACAATCAACTGTTTGCGGAATTCGGCAAAACCGTTCAAGGTCGCGTCAACGCAATGGTTCTGATAAGACCTTAACTGCACAGAACCTCCATTACTGCTTGCGCGAAGATTTGCGCGACTTGGGGCTGAATAGCATTTCCAAGTCCGCGCAACCGACCTTCGTATGATCGTCGGGATAACCGATCAGCCACTCGCACCAATTTGGATTCAGGCTCGTCTTGCTGACGCCAGCCGGGTCTAATCTCTCGTGGACTGCAACAAAGTCTTCGAGATTCCCGTGGTGGTTGCCCGATTCCACCCGTTTGCGGCAGATGCGTTTTGATCCCATCATGGCCCGCGGTGTCGGCCATAACCGCGCCGCCTGAATCAGTGACAGGGAAAATTTCTTTCCCGTAGTGTGGCTCCGATTCTCCCCGTTCACCAAATGCCGGTGTCCCATTGCCACCGTGATCGTAGGCCATAATCCAGATTCGATCTCGTTGGTGAAGCGCACCAACGGCGCAAGCGGGAACACAGTTCCAGAGGCAATCATACCCGACCGACACCACGTCACTAAGCACTCGGTTGAAGGTTCGCCCTCCGTCAATGGTAAGGAGCCCTGATACGTTCTCAAAGAGTGCGAATCGGGGTCGAATTTCGCGGAGGATTCTAACGCATTCCGGCCATAAGAACCGCTCGTCGCGATCTCCACGCCGATGCCCGGCTGTTGAGAAAGGCTGACACGGAAAGCCTCCTGTAACCACATCAAGACGCCGATTTTGTCCGATGATTCCGGCAATCGCCTCTCGTGTGACCGTGCGAACGTCCCCAAAATTGCGGACGTGCGGCCAGTGCCGTTTGAGGACGGCACAGGCGTAAGGTTCGATCTCGGCGAAGGCGATGGTCTTGAATCCGACAGATTCAAAGGCAAGAGAAAATCCGCCGATACCGCTGAAGAGATCGAGGTGCGTTGGTTCATAACTCACCAATCAACTCCTGCGGAGGGTTTCTCTTTCGGGAACGTGGCCGCGACATCGTCGAAATCACTTTTCGGCGGCGTGGCAGCTTTGGCCGTTTCCGGTTTTCCCTTTTCAGGAATCGGTTTGTCCGTGATCCACGTTGAAACCTCGTTGCGTTTCTTCCCTTTGTATTCGTCAACGATCAAATGCGCCCACGCGCGAGCGCGAACGACATGCTTTTGACAAAACTCCTTCGTGAAATCGACGCGTTGGCCGAGTTGCGGGGTGAACCCGATTGCTTTCAAAAACGTTTCGACGCGCCATTCGGAGTTGGCGGAGAAAACGAGATTGTCATAGAGGAGGACGCCGCTTTTGATTTCCCTGAGCTTGAGCGCAATGAAATCCGTGCCGGTGTCTTTGGCAACTTTGAAATCAAAGTCGATGACTTCGACAACTGCGTCGCATTCGTCGATGTATTGAGGCAAGTTGTCCCTGCCCTGATAGATAAGTGATGGAGGCATTATTCGGTCTCCTTGTCTGAAACTGACACGAGGCTTTTGGTTGCCGGTTTCCTCGTGGTGACCGGTTCTAACAGTGCGGCCAGCTCGCGCTTGGCTGCCGCAAGTTTCAGTTGATGATGCTGCGCGTAAGTGTTCTCAAGGCCCTGCCAGCCGATTTTGCAGAGAGGCAAAAATTTTTCGGCGGGCAATTTTGTCAGTTGCCATGCTTTTTGAAGGTTGCTGACTTCACGTGTGCCCGCCCTTTCCTGAATGCGATAGCCTGGCAATTCCTTCCCGCGGGTGAATGCCATTTCCTTTGCGTGGAATTCGACGGATTCACACCAGACTTTGACCTGCCGCGCCAGTCGCAATGCCTTTGCCATTTCTTCCGGCTCGGTAATTTTCGAAGAATGGTATTGAACTAACTCCCAATCCTCGCGCCCACGTTGAACTGCTCCAACGCGATTAACCAAGGCACTGCAAGTCAGCGCGCGAGCACACCAGGTGCAATACTCGCAAGGCGTTGGCTCCCCGCCGCGTTTCACCCGTTCGATAAGTTCCAGCGTGTTCCGGCTGGCTTCGGCAAGGGTGATCGTTACGACGAAAACCTTTTTGAAACGACCGAACAACAAATGGACTCGCGCCCACTGCGTCCCGGTCGCACGCATGGCCATCAGCGCGTAACAAGTGACTTGCTCGCTGTAATCACGGAGTTGCCCGGACTTGTAATCCCATACGTCAATGCCTTCGCCATTCTCTGTTACTGCATAGGCATCCGGTGTTCCGAAGGTGATTTCGTTGAAATTGTCGTCGAGTAACGAGAGACGGTGTTCAACGTGCAAAATGGTTGAGGCGCCATTTTTAATATACTCGGCGGCCCATTGGACTCCCTCACGCTGTTCCAAGTCGTCAGGCAGTTCCACAGGCTGACCGAGCAGCATTTTTCCAAGGACGCCATGTGAATCAGTCCCGCCAACGGTCCACTTGGTTTCGTGACCGTCAGCAACGAAAGCCACACAGGCGGCCAGAGCAGGCAGAGATGAAGGCGCGAGCCTCGGGTGATGCTCAGACGACTGCATTTCGCCTCCTCCAGATTTCAATGCCGTCCTCGAAAGGCACGAGCACATAGTCAATTTTGCCAAGCTGACGAATGGCACGATCCAACATCCACATTTCCGCGGGACGGTACCGAAACGTGATGGAGTGATAGCCAGCCCGCTGCGCCAACGCTTCCGGAAGGAATGGGTAATCAGTTTTGGACATTGGCTTTACTCCATTCCACGGCTTTTGCGACGAATGCCTCAGGCTTGCCGAGAATCGGCTCCGCTTGTTTGGCTGTCAGGTCGAGGTAAGTTTGCTGCGGTGTGATCCAGCCTTTTGAGCGCAAGAATCCATTCACGGCCTCCGCATTCTGCCCGCAGATTTGGGACAATTTCCGGGTGTGTTCGGGAATTTCGACAACTTCGGCTTCGGTGACCGTTTCAGTTTTTGCTGCTGCCGGTACATCCTTCGCCTCACTCGGCAAAGGCGCCTCGGCTTTCAGAAGTGGCTCGTCTGTGGAGACAGTTTCTCCGGCCTGCAATTCTTCCGGGGCGTAAACGCCTGCAACGATTTGCGGTGCAATCATTCGCAGCACCTTTGAAACGAGCCGTGCCCGCAGCATGTCCGGCGTGGATTTCTTCCAGTTATCGCGACCGGTGAGGCCCTCCCGTTGCGCGTCCTCAATCGTGTATTCCTCGGTTAAATCATTTTCGCCGAAGATGAATTGAGCTTTGGCGGTCTTGGTGTCGTTCAACTTCGAGAACCATTTGCATTTGCCGCCAATTACTTTGAATTCGGCAAGCATTGCGTCTGACCGCATCGCGAGTTTGCCGCCATTCATCAGGTGATACCGCCGCATGATTTCGAACGGGTTCTTTTGTTCGGCGAGACACGCGAGTGCCAGCACCTTGCCCTGATCTGTCCGGTCGCAACCGAACATTCCTGATTTAGTGAAAACCTCGCCAAGCACTTCGATCGCCTGCAAGGGGTTGTCCATTTTTTGATAGACTGTGATCTGCATGGAATGACTTCCTTGGATTTCGAAACCACAACCCCGCGTGGAAAGTGACGGACTGCTGTAAATAGAGACCGCCTAAGTGTTCTTCGGCGCATTGTTTTGGGAGCGATCCAACAGGGAACTCTCCCGCAATAGCGCGAAGAAAACTTCTGAGGGCACAGTAACCAGCCATTGCTTGCCGTTTTTGCGGTGGGCAACAACCGGGAGTTTCTGTCCGCAATCTTGCTGTGCCTGTTCGATTGCAGAGTAAATGTTGAGTGTTTCCACTCGCTTGACTTCAAAATGGAGCGTCGGCAATTCAGGACAAATCACGTCCGAGCTATCCGCTGTGCCGCAATATTGCTGGGAGCGGTAAGACTTCAAAAAACCAGCTTCACGCAATTGGTCGCGCCACTCACGCTCACCCACTTTCCCTTTACGATTCGAGTTCATGGTTGTTTGCGGGTATCAAAATTGCCGGACTCAAAGAGGCGTTGCGCGCCAGGACGGCTCCGCTTTTTGGGTTCCAGCAAAAATGCTTCAACGTCGGGACGGTAGTAACGCGGCAGAGGACGACTCTCCGCATCGAGCTTCATGTACTTGAACCGGACCTTGAAACGCACCGGCTGTTCGGTCCACGGAATTGCACGACGTTCAATGGTATCGTGGGACACATCGATCAACGCCGCCGCCTGTTGTTTGGAAAGCCACTCGCTCATTTCGCCTTCCTCGCTGCAATCGCTTGATGAACGTTGTTGCGTTCCAAAATGAGCGTGATGCCTTGCTGAACAAAGTGGCTCTTGGGTTTGCCGGTCGTTTCTTTCAAATAATCCAAACCGGTGTTTTGCAGCTTCGTCGTGCGAACAGTCACTGACGGATATTTCTTTTTCTTTTCTCCTTTATCTGACACGGGCACTTTCATTTTATGAATTATGCGTTTTATGAATACAACAGATTTTAGAGGGCGCAACAAAATTCCTTTGCAAAACGTGAATTATCTATAATTTGTAAGACAACGACATGAGTAACTTCGCAAAAACATTGCAGCGACTGATGGATCAGCAGGGTGTTAACTCAAGCGAACTTGCGCGCCGGGCCAAGATCAACCAGCCCAAAGTCTCGCGTTTCCTGAATGCGAACCAGCAATGGATAGACTCCGAGGATTTAAAAAGAATTTCGCTCGCCCTGAGCCCCGATTCTCGCATCCACGCACAACTCCTCAGCGCATATCTGCTTGATATGTGCAAGGGGCCCGGTTCACAACACATCGACATCAAAATAGACGGGCAATCAGCCTCAAGCGAGACAGACACTCGGCCTGAACGTTCTCTCCCCCCAAAATTGCAAACAGCGATAGATGCTATTCTAGCGAACGTCATGGAGGATCGAAAACTAAAGGACATCGTTTTGGCTCTCGGTGGCATGTATCCAAAGCGTTAATAGCGAATTTCTTTGCGGAGCCTTGATGCCCACTTTTTTGCCTCCGCAACTTCCAAAACATCGCGAGACTGTCGAATAACAATGCGGCAGGCCGTCAATAGAACGCGCCGTATTTTGTTTCGTGATAACTGACGATTTCTCATTGGTTGACTCTGATTTAGAAATCCTGCCAGCCCTTGCCCCTTCCGGTCAGTTTTCCTCCTTGCTTGATAGCAGGCAATCTACTGATATGCAGATTACTTGCATGCAGATAATTTACATAAGGGCAAAGAGAATGCAAATTGCCATACGCAAAAAATGAGCCCGCTTGCTGAAAAGTTAAAACGCTTACGTGAACGACACGACCTGACGCAACAGGTAGTTGCCAACAAGTCGGGGTTGGCATTGCGAACTATCGCCGGAGTTGAGCGGGGAGAACCGCTCAGCAAAGACACGCTGCTAAAAATCCTTTCCGCCTACAAAATCCCAAAAAACGAGCGCGTTGATTTTCTGATGGCGTGGGTTCGAGGCGAGTTAGATGAATACGCCGATGACATTTACATGCGGAAAGCGGAGGGATTGCAGGGCATTGAACGCTTTAGCCATATCCTCCAACAGCTAACCGATTCTGAGCGTGAAAAGCTTCTGACCACAATGGAAGACCGCGACGCCCTGGGAACGCTTGTCGCGGTTGCGGAAACCTTACGTGAACGAGGGAAAAAGAAGACTTAACGATGTTTCTTTTTCAACCGTCTCTCCTCCGCTTCCTGTAGAATTTCAGAAATATCAGTGATCTTTTTCTTTGGCAGCTTTGATTTCTGTTCAAGGATTTCGCCTGCCTCAATCTGCTCTTCAACGTAATTGGTCAGACTTCGCAAGTGTTCGTTTTTGTATCGGTTGGGGTTCCACCGTTTGGTGTGTTTCTCAATTATCGCGATAGCAAACTGCAAGGATTTGGGGTTCGCTTTTCTCTTTGGGGGCTCAAGCGGTTTGGTTTCCACGATCTCATGGGCGTAATACATTCGATGAAGCACCAAAAGTTTTCCTTGGGCCTGAACAGCAGCGAAATACAGCCTCTTTTTCCATCCGATCGTGCCAATGGCTGCCTTCCCCGTTTTCTCCAATGCTTCTCGAAACACCAAATAGGGATCAATATTGTCTTTGGTTGCTTGAACGTAGAAATTTTTTTCGAAAAAGGCGGGGTCAATTTTCGACACTGGCACAAAGGAATCCACTTTAAAGATATGAGGCGTATCCAAGTCGATTGATTCGTAAATCTTCAACGGTAAAACAACCGAGCCTCTCTCTGTCTCGCAAACCCTGAGAACTGCATCCGATGAGACAGGTTTGCCGGTAACTTCTGCGATGCGCTGAGTGCGGACACGACTGAGGCTCTTTGCATCCCAAAGATGGACGACAGGCCCGCATTCCGGCTTTGCCACTGAATACAACTTAACCGGGATGTAGGTCATGGACGCCCTAATCTCAATCCCGCCTACCCAATCCGCTCTCATAGGGAAAGTTCGTTCCCCTGCATCCTTTTTCAAGCGGTATTTTTATGAATTGTATCATGCAAAATTTGCATAATTCAACTGGTGATGCGATTTGTTTTCCGCCACAAAATACGTGGCAGGAGTGAACGCGCCAGACGGCAGCCGAAGTTCCCGCCAGAAATCCAATTATGAAGACACAAAAAGCAAAAAATAAATCCGGTTGGCGCCGTGTTAGCAAAGGCATTTACGTGAACGACAACTGGGGCGATACGCTGTATGAACGCCCAAAGATAAACGGCAATTATACGTTCCGCTCCCTCGGCACGAATGATTTGGAAACGGCAGAAAATGTTTTGGCCGTTCGCCGCACAAAGCAGCTTATGGCCAATGAGGGTGTTGGTGAATCTCCTTACGCAGAACCAAAGTTCAAAACGGTTGGTGAAGTCCTCCAATTTTATGCTGAGTCAGACTACATCGACCCGCGAAGGCTGGAAAAACGTGCCGACGAAACGCGGCTGTTGGAAAAGTTCTGTTGCGACACGTTGCTGCTGTTTTGGGACAACGTTCCTCTCAAAGACGTGCGGCCAAAACTTTGTGATGATTACATGGCATGGCGTATTGCTCGTAAAAATCAATCCACCAAGAAACGCAAAGGTGACGGTCGCACAATTGTTGACCGCGATCTAAGAACCCTGAGCAACGCTTTCCATTGGGCAGTTCGGAAAGAAAAAATGCAGTCCAATCCGTTGGTAAGCCAACAGCGACCCAAATACAAAGATTCCACAACGGTAAAACATTGCTTCGAGTTCATGCCCGAAGACGGCGACCAATTGCACGAAATTGCCGCTTTCTTTTTCCGCGAGACACCCCATCCGAAACAAAAACGCAATGCGGGTGAAGCGAATGTGCGTGGTGAATTCGCTTCACCATATCGGCAGCACGAAACCGATCCGCTCGGCTGGCAAACCTTGGTTGAAGCTATGACGAGCTTACGCACTCGTGAAGCGTTAAAACTTCGCTGGGACGCAAAACCGGGCGAACCGGGCTACATCTCTCCTGATTGGAAAACCTTGCATGTTCGCCGCGTGAAACGCGCCGCTTCAATCAGTCCTTGGATTGAAATCCATCCAGCATTGAAAACCTGCCTCCTTGCATTAAAAGAATGGCGGCAAACCGTCTGCCCACAAACGCAATGGTTTTTTCCATCACTTCGTTTGCTTGCAAAAGGAATTGATAAGCCCGTTGACCGTAGCTGCCTCTCCCACGGTTTAATCCGCTACAAGAACCAAACGGGGAAACATTTCACCTCCCATAGCCTTCGCTCTTTCTTCGTGAAAGTGCGCCGGTCGCAAGGGCGATTTGATTCGATGATTGCGGCTGAACTTGGTCATACGGATGTTGCAACTTTGCAGGAGTCCTATGGCACTGTCCCACCGAACTGGCTTCTCGGCGAAGCCCCGGAAATCTCGTGGATGCCGTCCACAGGGCAGCCTGCTTGGACAAGCATCAATTACCAAATCACCTTGGAATATAAAAAGCTGATCGAGATTACCGCCCTGCAAAAAGCGGCTTAAACCCTTCCATACTCACCAAGGGCGGCTAAAAACCGCCCTTTTTCTTTTCTGGCCTTCCCGCGCTAAACCGCTATCCGACGCCATACGACGCAAAACCCATGTATAGAATATTGTATAGAGGCGTTTTTGCCCCTTTTTTGGATTTTTTAGGAATTAGGAAACCCTTGATTCTATTGAAGAAAATGGTCGGGACGGTGAGATTTGAACTCACGACCTCTTCCACCCCAAGGAAGC
>CBHTTJ010000017.1:0-44418 GCA_966095605.1 uncultured bacterium
CCGCGGCGGGAAATCGGTCCAGAACGCGGTTGGAGGATTTTCCGGCCACAGAATTCTCCTCCAGCTCACGGTTGCCGGAATTTTCTACGACAGGAATTTAGTCCAACCCGCGGGCTATCTTGTTTCCCGAGGCGGGGTATTCAGCCAAGCCGGTTTTCGACGGCTTTCCGTGGAATGGAAATTCGGGCTATTTGGGTTTGTCGCGAAGCGACAATTTATTCCGCGTTGGGATAGGAACCGAGGATCTTTACGAAATTGCAGGCTTGCTCCAGATCTGCAATCGCTTTGGCGACTTTCTTGTCCTGGGCGTGACCATCGCAATCGACAAAGAAGAAATATTCCCACGCCTTCCGCTTGCTCGGACGCGACTCAATCTTGGTCATGTTCAGCTTGTATTTGCGGAACGGCGACAGCGCATTGTGCAACGCCCCGACCTCATGCTTGATGCTCAACATCAGGCTTGTGCGATCGCCGCCCGTGGGCGGACTGCATTGACGACCAAGAACCAGAAAACGCGTCGCATTCACCGCATTGTCCTGGATGTTTTGTTCAAGGACAGGAACGTTGTATTTCTCCGCCGCCAAAACGCCTGCAATCGCCGCGGAATTTTTTTCACGCGAAGCAAATTCAACGGACCGCGCATTGGACGAGGTCTCGATGATTTCGACGTGCGGGAAATTCTTCTGCAAATACGAACGACACTGCGCCAGCGTTTGCGGATGGACGTAAAACTTCTGAATCTCCTCGCGCTTGAAGCGGCTGACGAGGCATTGCTGAATTTTTAAAATAATCTGGGCGACAACCTTCAGGTCGCTGTCAACAAACATGTCGAGGGTATGCGTGACCACGCCTTCCGTGGAATTTTCCACCGGCACCACGCCGTAATCCGCCCGTTGACGGCTCACTTCGGTAAAAACATCGGCAATGGAGTTCTGCGGCGCGTATTTCAGGCTCGAACCAAAACGTCGAATCGCGGCTTCATGCGTAAACGTCGCTTCCGGGCCGAGAAAAGCGATCGTCATGGATTTCTCAAGCGACAACGCGCTCGACATGATTTCGCGATAAATGGCACGGAGTGAGGAATTGGTAATCGGCCCTTCGTTTTGTTTGCAAACTTTATCCAGGACAGCCTGCTCACGATGTGGCGCGTAAATTTCTTCGCCGGCCTTCAGTTTGATCTCGCCGATCTGCAGCACGTGTTTGGTACGCTCGTTCAGCAGCTTGACGATCTGGGCATCAAGTTTATCGATTGCTTTGCGATGTTCGGGAATGCTCATTTAATCCGAATCACTCCGATTTTTGTCCCTCGGCGGGCGGTGGTTCCGGCTTGGCTTCGGTGTCCGGCGCGGTCGCCGTTTCCGTCAATTTGTCCACATCCGTCACCGTGAGTTGATCCGGTGGCGCGGTGGCCAGCCCAGGATCGGCCGTCAGCAACGACTCCGGTTTTGTTACCGGGATACGACGCAATTCTTCTGCCGCCGGTAAATCTTCGAGAGCGCGTAAGCCAAAGTATTCCAGGAACCCAGCGGTCGTACCGTAAAGCGCCGGACGCCCGACAACTTCCGCACGGCCGGTTTGTTCCACAAGGTTACGCTCCAATAACGTTTGCATGACACCATCAACGGCCACACCACGGATCTGTTCAATCTCCGCACGGGTGATCGGCTGGCGATAAGCAATGATGGCGAGAGTTTCGAGGGAAGGAGCAGAAAGGCGAGGTGGACGGTTCTTTTGACCCACCATGGTCATGAGCCACGGAGCATATTCGGGCTGGCTGACGAATTGCCACGAACCCGCAACGCACGCGAGACGATAGCTCCGCTGCGCCGCTTCATGTTCCTTCTGCAATTGCTCAAGCGCGGCAATCATCTCTTCTTCTTTGGTTTTCTTGAGCGCACGCGCGACTTCGTCCGCACCTTCCTGGTTCGCGGTCTGCGCCAGGATGTCGCGAAGTTCTTTCGGACTCATCGGCTTCTGGGCCGAAAACAAAATAGCTTCGAGAATAGATTTCAGTTCCATGCCTAGTTCGATTGCGGAATTGGTGCGTCACCCGCGTCCGCCGCCGGTGCGTCGCTTTCAGGTGCTGGTGTTTCGGTCGCCTCCACGGGAGCCTGAGGCGGCGGTGCCTTGGTAATGTCGATGTCGGCGAAATCTTCCGACTGCACGCAAACGAGTTGCTTGAGACGGATCAGTTCGAGGAGCGCGAGGAACGTGCAGATCACTTCCGGACGGCTCATTTCGCCATTGAACAATTCGGAAAACTTTACGAGCGGCTTTTCCGAAGTGAGTTTCATCATCACTTCGATCTTTTCGCTCACGCTCCATTTGTCTTCGAAGATGTCGCGTAAATCGTCCCGCTGATTGACCCGCTTGAGAATGGAATTGACGGCGTTGAGCAGGTCGAAAATGGAGACCTCCGGCTTGCGTTGCGGCGCATCGCCTTCGAACTGGAGTTTGCCCGGACGGCGTGCGAAAATATTTTCCTGCTCGATCTCGCGTTGCTGCAACTGTGCCGCGGCGTCCTTGAATTTTTTGTATTCGACGAGCTGACGAATCAGTTCCCATCGCGGATCTTCTTCGTCTTCTTCTTCCGTGGCCTGGACCTGCTGTTCCTTCGGCAACAACTCGCGGCTCTTGATGTACATCAACGTCGCCGCCATCACGAGAAATTCCCCGGCGATTTCCAGGTCGAAGTCACGCATCATCTCGACGTACTCGATGAACTGCGTGGCAAGCTTGGTCAGGTTGACTTCGTAAATGTCGACTTCCTCCTTCTTGATCAAGTACAGGAGCAGGTCCAATGGACCCTCGAACACTTCAAATTTTACTTTGTATTCGGACATTTACGGCAATTAAACGGCGGCAATCCTAACGGCGGGCCAACGGGTTTTGCAACGCAATACTCCGAGTTCGGGATTCAAGGAAAGGACGCGAGGAAATCGCACGTGTCAGGCAGGCAAGGCGAAGAAAAAGACGGAGCCTTCATTGGGAACGGATTCCGCCCAGATTTTGCCACCATGTCGCGCGATCAATCTCTTGGCGATGGCAAGGCTGGCTCCGGTGCCTTCGAATTCAGTGTCACTGTGGAGCTTTTGGAAGAGTTGAAACAGTTTGTCCGCGTATCGAATGTCAAAGCCGATCCCATTGTCCTTGATCGAAAAAACATAATAACCGTTCTCATTTCGACTCGTGATATGGATTTTCGCCGGCGACTGATGACGGGTAAACTTCACCGCATTATTCAACAGAGCTTTCCAGACTTCCCGTAAGAGGAAGAAATCTCCACGAACGACCGGAAGCGGAGCTATCTCAAAATTGATCACCCGTCCCTCCAGAACGTTGCGCATATCCGCGATCAGATTCTTTACCAATTCGTCCAAATTCACATCCGAAAGGGTCATTTCGTGCCGGCCCAATCGGGAATAGGACAAAATCCCGTCGATCATCCTGGAAGCTTTTAGACTGCTGTTTTTGATAATCCCCAGGTAGCGACCGCCTTCGGAATCGAGCTTGTCCTTGTAATCCTCCAGGATGACATCGGTAAAGCCTTCGATGGCGCGCAACGGAGCACGAAGATCATGGGAAACAGCATAGGCCAGCGATTCAATTTCCTTGTTGGCCGCCGCCAAATCCGCCGTGAGCGCTTTAATACGCTCTTCCGGAGACGGCGCTTTCGTTGCGTCGGGAGACATAATGATTGTAGACAAATACTGCGGGGCTGAACTCGCCACGAAAGTAAACATTCCCGTGGCGGTTTCAATCTATATCGACAGCCCAGAAGCGGCAACCGGGAGGAGGATTACAAGGTGATTAAGGAAACACATGAAGAAGAACGATGCGGAAGACTCCGTCGCTTTCACCTAAGCCGGAACGATGCAGAAGGTGAGACACGAATTTCACGAATTAACACGAATTTTTCGGAACAAGAAGAAGGTGCGAGTTTCTTCCTTATGCGCACCAAATGGTACGAGCAATTGTCAGGGTTAAAAGCAACAAAAGCTCGTTTTTAATTCGTGAAAATTCGTGAAATTCGTGTCTCAACTGAATCGTTCCGGCTAAGTATCTGTTCCTCAAAGCACCAGAGGGCTGGCGCAGTCCGGGAAGCTATCGCGCTCGCGAAGGCGAGACAATAGAACACCCGATGATCAAACCGAAGTCCGTTGCGTCTCCAAACGATTCCGCACCGTCTTGGTCTTTTCCAACTGCCGTCGCCATCCCGCAGCGCGCCGTTTCACAGTGAGAGAGTCGACCTGCTCGGCGAGTTCAATCAGTCGACGCAATCTTTCTTCCTCAAACAACGCACGCTGAATCCCAAAGTCGAGCGGGTGAAATTCTTTTGATTCGAATGGTTCAAGGGCGATTTTCAAACTCTGCTGCTTAAATTCTTTGAAGTTCATAGTCCGATAAGAAAAAAGTTGGGCCACGCTCGTTCTATGGAGCGCGACGAGTTTTTAGGTTTAAATGAATCAACGCTTCACCAGTTTAAAAAACCGGCTCTGCTTTCCGTCTTTGGTTTTCTCCTGGAAAAGAAAGGCGAGTTTGCTTTGGTCAAATTTCTGGAACCATTCTTTCCAGCTGATGGGAATCAATTTACCGGCCCCGGAGAACCCCGGGAAATCGATCCGCAAAAGACCTGCATGTTGGGACGAGCGTTCCGTGCCTTTGACCGAAGCCGGCTTGCCGCCGCGCGATTCTGTCCATCGTTGAATTGCTTTGTGATCGGTCGTGGTTTTAGCACTGCCTGAGGTTCCTCGCGTGGACGCTGTCGCACCAGGTTTACCCCGGCTTCGGGAAGGTTTTGCGGTTTTCGCTTTCGCCCTGGGAGACGTTTTTGTTTTCGCTTTTGCGGGAGTCATCGCGCGACTACGAAGCGTGCGCGCGGAGTTTTTGGTTTTAGAATTTTTACGGCGTCCTGAAGTTTCAATTGTTTCTTTTCTCATGATGAATCTCCTGAAACGGAGTTGGAATCTCGCATTCGAAACTCTTTTCTCAATGGACAAGCACCCCGTGTCTTCGGGTGGTTAAAAACTGGTAAAATCGATGGTGAGAATCCCGATCACCTGGCGAGCGGGCCGGCGGATGAAATTCCAACAGAACGAGGGTTTAAACCTGACGGGAAATACTTTTTCGGAAAACGCGCAGATAAATCTTTTTCCCGAAAAACAGCAATAGCAACAGGGCGAGGGAAATTCCAGCGACCGGAACCATGAGCGACAAAATGCTCGTAAATAAAGAACCCACAAGTTCGATCGTCGCAAACACCGGATTAGCGAGGCCACCTGTTGTTGCCGTTGATGCACCACGCGTAAAGACTGTTGCTCCTTGAACGAGTCCGGCGGTTCCTCCTCCGGCGATGATTGCCAGCGTCCATTTCAAAAATGGACTGAGATCGGAAACCATGGCTGCCGTGACGATCGTGCCGGCGACAACGGCGGCCGGCGTGGCGAGGGTATCCAGCAAATGATCCAGCCATGGAACATAATATCCCGCAATCTCAACCACCGTTGCGACGGAAAATGCCACCAGCGCAATGTCGCTTCCGAGCCATTGGAAACTTCGCGCCAAATGAAGATGCCCGGTATGCGCAGCGACGCTCATGACCAGCAGCGGCACGAAGACGCGAAAGCCGCAGGCGGCGCTCAGGCCAATGCCGACAATAAGAGCGAGAAAGTTTTCCATACCGATTGCTCAAACATACCTGAAAATGTTTGGGGTGCGAACAACAGAAACGAAAAACTTTCGCTTCTTTCCAAAAAAGTTCACCGCGATAGGATAAACCCCATGAAAGGCTGGCTGGAACGGGTGGAAGAGAATGTGCGCACTCGGAAATTATTTCGCGATGGCGAATCAATTCTCGTCGCCGTTTCCGGCGGGGTCGATTCCATGGTTTTGCTCCATGCCTTGCACCAACTGCAAGGAAAGCATCGTTGGCAACTGGCGATCGCCCATTTTAATCATCAGCTGCGAGGCAGAAGCAGCGATGCCGACGAAAAATTGGTGCGTCGGACGGCAGCAACGCTTCGCCTTCCCCTGGAACTGGGCAGCGAGGATGTAAAAGCTTTTGCCAAAAAGAAGAAGCTCTCCATTGAGATGGCCGCCCGCGAGTTGCGCCATGCTTTTTTTGCCGCGGCAGCGGATACAAGAAGTAACTCCGCTATTGCTCTCGCCCATCACGCAGACGATCAGGCCGAATTATTCTTCCTCCGTTTGCTCCGGGGCGCAGGAAGTGAAGGTCTTGGCGGCATGCACTGGTCGAGTTCTTCACCGGTGAACTCCAGAATTAATTTAATTCGACCACTGCTCGATTTCACCAAAGAAGAATTGCTGACGATTGCGAACGAGGAAGGAGTTCCGTTTCGTGAAGACGCCACAAACGCGCAAAAGGATTTCCTCCGAAATCGGGTGCGACACGAATTGCTGCCGCTTCTTTCGGAAATTCAACCCGGCGTTCGCGCAACCGTTTTGAGAACAATGGAAATTGTTCGTGCCGAGGCTGAATTTGTTCTGAACGCTGCGTTGGATTGGCTGGCGTCCAAACCTCGCCCGGCATTCAAAGATTTATCCATAGCCGTTCAACGCATTTGCCTGCGGCTACAAGTGCGGGCTCTCGGTTTCACGGCCGATTTTGATCTCATCGAACAACTTCGCTTCGAGTGCGACCGGCCGGTTTCCGTTGCGCCCGGAATGGGCGTTGAACGAACCGCCGACGGCCAGGTCCGTGTAATTAAGGAGATGGCCCAATTCTCCGAAACCAGCCGAACTATTCACCTAACCAAACAACCATCAGTGCAATTCGGAGGCATTCACTTTTCGTGGTCTTTTGAATCTAAATCCGGGCGCTCATTTAAAAGCAGACCCAAAAGCGAAGTTTTTGATGCCGATGCGGTCGGAACGCGGGTAATTCTCCGCCATTGGCGTCCCGGAGACCGCTTTCAGCCTATCGGCATGCCGAAACCGGTGAAGCTTCAGGACTTATTTGTGAACCTAAAAGTGCCACAAGACCAACGGCATACGCGGGTTCTGGCCGAGGCTGAAAACGGGGAACTCTTTTGGGTGCAAGGACTTCGAATCTCCGAACGATTCAAGCTAACCGACAAATCCCGTCGCCGGCTCCGGTGGTATTTTGAATGAGTGCTTTCGGTCGTTGCGGCTGATGGGTGACCATGCTAGTTTACGGACGAATTTTTACGAACATGCCTGAACAGAACAAACCAAATGACGAGCAGGGAGATCGGAAGAGTGACTTTCTCCAGCCGAAAACATGGTTGATGTGGATTGCTTTCCTGGCTTTGGCCGTGGCGCTTTTCTCCTTTAAGGACCGCTTCAAGCCTGAACCTGAGAAGCTTTATTACAAGGACGTCATTGAGATGGTGAAGCTGAATCCGTCCCTCATCGTCGACGGCCATATTGTTTATAGCCAACAATCGACCCTGCGCCTCCTCGAAGGAAAATATTTCCCACACGATGCCGACGGTAAAAAGCTTCCCAACAAAGAAGCCAAACCGTTCCGCGTGGAAACCCCATTGACAGACAAAATGGTGGAAGCGCTGAGCGATACCGGCCGGTTCGAAGCAAAAGAACCCAGCCCGATGTTGACCAGTTTGATCTGGGGCCTCGGTCCGGTGTTGTTGTTGATCCTCGCCATTTATTTCTTCCTCATCCGCCAGTTGAAAATGGCAGGCAAAGGCGCGCTGAACTTTGGCAAAAGCAAAGCCCGCATGCTGAGCAAGGAAAAGAACAAGATAACCTTCAAAGACGTCGCCGGCGTTGAAGAAGCGAAAGAAGAAGTTTCTGAACTGGTCGAATTTTTGAAAGATCCGAAGAAGTTCCAGAAACTCGGCGGTCGGATTCCTAAAGGTATTTTAATGGTCGGCGCTCCGGGAACAGGCAAAACGCTGCTCGCGAAGGCGATTGCCGGCGAAGCCGATGCCTCGTTCTTCAGCATCAGCGGTTCGGACTTCGTCGAAATGTTTGTCGGCGTGGGTGCCAGCCGCGTGCGCGATATGTTCGACCAGGCACGCAAGAATACGCCTTGTTTGATTTTCATCGACGAAATCGACGCCGTCGGTCGCAGTCGTGGTCATGGCTTCGGCGGTGGCAACGACGAACGCGAACAGACGTTAAATGCGTTGCTCGTCGAGATGGATGGTTTTGATACCCAGGAAGGAATCATCATCATTGCGGCGACAAATCGCCCCGATGTTTTGGACCCAGCGTTGTTGCGCCCGGGTCGTTTTGATCGTCAGATCACGGTGAATCTGCCCGATGTGCGCGGACGTGAAGCGATCCTGAAAGTGCACGCGAAGAATGTGAAACTGGATCCCGCCGTGGATCTTTCGATCATCGCTCGGGGAACACCCGGTTTCTCCGGCGCAGACCTCGCGAATCTGTTGAACGAAGCGGCGCTGCTCGCGGCTCGTGGCAACAAGAAAGCGGTTGGCATGGCCGAGCTCGAGGAAGCTCGCATCAAAGTGCGTTGGGGACGCGAACGTCGCAGCATGGCGATGTCGGATGAAGATAAGAAGTTCACGGCCTGGCACGAAGCCGGTCACGCCCTCGTCAACGTGGTGCTGAAGCACACGCATCCTTTGCACAAGGTAACGATCATTCCACGCGGCCAATCACTTGGCTCAACCATGTCGTTGCCCAAGGACGATGTGTTGAATCATCGTCGCAAAGAAATGGTGGACATGATCGCGGTGACGATGGCCGGTCGTATCGCTGAAGAGATTGTTTCAGGCGATATTTCCACCGGGGCCAGCGGAGACATTCAGCAGGCAACGAGTCTCGCCCGTTCGATGGTGTGTCGCTGGGGCATGAGCGATAAACTCGGCATGGTGCAATACGGTGACGACAACGATCAGGTCTTCATCGGTCGCGACATGATGCAGAAAAAAGATTACAGCGAAGCAACCGCGCAGGAAATTGACGCGGAAGTGAAGCGGTTCATCGATGAAGCTTACAAAACCGCGAAGGAAGTGATCGATACCCATCGCGATAAACTCGAGCTGATTGCAAATGCGTTGCTCGAATACGAAACGTTGGATGGCAGCCAGGTGGAAGAGATTGTCCGAACGGGCAAATTTACCCCTCCGCCCAAGCCGACCAACGACATCAAGCCACCGACGGGTGCTCCTGCTGGAACTCCGGTTCCTGAAGTAGTGAAGCCCGTTCCGCCAGTGTTGCCCGGCCTCGGGTCCCCTGCCCCGGCCGCGGCTTAACGCCCGTGTTTTTCACGAATCCGCAGTTGCAGAACAATCTGTAGCTGCGGATTTTGTTTTTTCTGAAGGCACCATCCAGTTTTCCCGATCCTGCACTTTGGCAAAGAAGGCGTAGCGTTTTGGAGTGAAACCTCGCCGGTATTCCGTTCTTTCGCTCTCCCTGCTCTCACTGACAGCGTTGTGGCTCGGTTGCTCGACTCCTCAAACAATCGTTGACCGTTACTCTCAACCTTTCCATCAGATCACCATTGGCCTGTGCGAAGATTACCCGGAAGAAAGCCGCTCTCTTGAAGCGGCTCATCGTGATCTCCTCTTTTTAAAAACGAATAACATACGGGCACTCCGAATTGCATTCGGCTGGGATGCCATGGAACCCGAACGCGGCAGGTTCGATTGGTCGTTCTGGGATGACTTTATAAAAATGTCTGATGCGTTCGGAATCCAACTGATTCCTTATATTTGTTACACACCGAAGTGGGCTTCTTCTGACCAGGGAACCAACTTCTGGCGAGCTCCACCCAGGGATCCGAACGATTTCAAAAACTTTGTCGCGGCAATCGTTCGTCGTTATAAAAGTTCGATTCACAGTTGGGAACTTTGGAATGAACCGGATAATCCGGCTTACTGGTCCGGGTCGGTGGAACAGTTTGCCGAATTGCTTCGGGCTGGAAACGCTGCCGTTCGTGCAGTAGATCCCAAAGCAAACGTTGTCAGCGGCGGCATTGCCTGGAACCTGGATTTTTTACGACAGCTCTTCGAAAAACAAAATGCCGCAGGGGTTGTGGACGTAGTGAACATTCACAACTATAACGAAACATGGTCCGCGGAACCTCTGGAAGACATTTACGCAATCGCCCATAAAGCAGAGGCCATTATCTCGAACTACGGGAGCAATCAACCGATCTGGTTTGCGGAAGTAGGTTACAGCGACTATCGCAAAGGAGATTTCGTCTCGGAAGTCTATCGAGCACGGCATCGCTTCGAACATACACAAAATTATCAGGCGGTAAGTGTCGGACGTGCCATCACGCAAGTCGCCGCGAGCGGAAAGGCCCCATTATTCGCGTGGTATCGAATTCACGATCTTCCACAACAACAGGACATCATTGGAGATGTGAACAATCGGCACCTCGGCCTTTTGGGTACGAACGACCATCCAAAACCCGCTCTGATGGCCCTGAAGTTCTTCCATCAACTCTATTCCACGCCGTTTCGGGGCATGGATCACACAGTTCAGATGATCAACGTCCTCGATTCCGATGTTGTAGCACATGCCTTTGAGAATAATCGGAATGAGTTTTTTGTCGTGATCTGGCGTCAACCAATTCGCTTAGGCCCGGGCGAAGCCAAGGGGGCGCACCATTTCGATCTTCGCTTCCCGTTCCACGCCGAAACCGCCGAATTTTTGGATGAAAATGGCGTCTCTGTTGGCACGCAGAAACTGCGACGAGAATCGAAGAAGTCGGTTCTCACCGATATCGTCCTTCATCCCGGCGAGCTTCGCGTTGTCCAACTCCACTGAAGGCCGTCTGCATTCACGGCACGCTCCCTTCTTTGCTGCGATCCGGTCAATTTCGACCAAATCTTCTGAATTGACTCATTGGCGCACTCGTCAGAAAACTACTCTATGAATCAATCCACGGAATCCAATCTCACGAACCGTCGTGATTTTCTGAAAACCACTGGGAAACTCGCTGCGGCTTCTGCTCTCGCTGGTGTAGCTGTTCCTCATGTGCACGCGGCCGAAAACAATACCATTCAGGTTGCGCTGATCGGTTGCGGCGGACGCGGCACCGGTGCGGCGGCCAATGCCCTGTCTGTTCAAAACGGCCCAATCAAGCTCGTCGCCATGGCGGACGTTTTCGAAGACAAACTGAAGAACAGCTTTAATGCACTGCAAAAAGAACACGGCGCCAAGGTGGATGTCCCGGATGAACGCAAGTTCATAGGCTTTGATGGTTACAAAAAGGCGATGGATTGTTTGAAACCAGGCGACGTCGCCATTTTCACCACGCCGTTGGCTTTCCGTTGGGTTCATTTCGCCTATGCGATCGAAAAGAACATCAACGTGTTCATGGAAAAGCCGCTGACTGCTGACGGCCCAAGTTCCAAGAAAATGCTGGAACTCGGTGAAAAATCCGTCGCGAAAAATCTTAAGGTTGGCGTCGGCTTGATGTCCCGCCACAGCAAGGCACTGCGCGAACTCAAGAAGCGCATCGAAGACGGTGAAATCGGAGATATCATCCTCATGCGCGGTTATCGCATGGCGCCCGGACCTCTTGCCTCTGCGTTTTCAGAAAAATGGCCAGGAAAACCAAGTGAACTGCTCTGGCAGATCAGCCGTTTCCACAGCTTCATCTGGGCAAGCGGTG
Source organism: uncultured bacterium (assembly GCA_966095605.1). Taxonomy (GTDB): domain Bacteria; phylum Verrucomicrobiota; class Verrucomicrobiia; order Limisphaerales; family JACDHS01; genus CBHWET01. Next base: position 11,594 of record CBHTTJ010000017.1, read on the forward strand.
GTTGCTTCAGCGACTTTTACATTCATCACATTGATCATTGCTGCTGGATGAAGAATGCATGGCCGATCAAAGCTCAGGCTCTCGGCGGACGTCACTATCGTTACGATTACGTCGATCAAAACTTCGACAGCTATTCTGTGGAATACACGTTCCCGGACGGCGCAAAGTTCATCATGGATGGACGCTGCATGAATGGCGCGAATGCCATCTACTCCAGCTACGCTCACGGCAGCAAAGGTTCCGCTGTCATTGCCCGTAGCGGCGATTGGGGCAACGGCCAGCCTTCGACTATTTACAAAGGACAAAACTTCGTGAAAGCCGATGCCGTTTGGGAATCCAATCACAAGGGCGAAAATCCTTATCAAAACGAATGGGACGCGCTCATTGATTCCATTCGCAATAACAAAAAGCACAACGAAGTGAAACGCGGCGTTTATGCAAGTATTGCGACTTCCATGGGCCGTATGGCGGCGCACACCGCCCAGGAAATCACGTGGGACGATATGCTCAACTGCCCGCACGAATTTGCACCCGGCGTGGAAAATTTTACCATGGACAGCAAACCGCCTGTGGTCGCGGATGCCCACGGTCGTTATCCGGTGCCACAACCTGGCCGCGCCGACGGTCGCGAATACCCTTTAACTGTGGCTTAAGAAAACTTTAAATTGCTTACACAGCGGCGCTCTAACCGGCGCCGCTTTTTTATTTGGAACTTCCGGCGTATGGGGTCCAACCGTAATCCTTCGGGAATTTAGCTTCGGGATGATTCACGGCGAATCTCTCGGCTTTCACCTTCAAGTCAGCCGCACGGCTCACCTTTCCAAGAGCCTGGAAAATTTCGGAAGCTTCACGAAGAAACGCGATGTACGCCGCGGGGTTCGATTCAGACACCTCATCCAGTCGAGGCGAAACCTGTTCAAAGAAAGATACTGCCCGTGTCTGGTCACCACGCGCATGATTGAGCCGGATCAACTCCACCAGATCCATTCCAATGGGCCCGCTCGATTTCTCGTCCAGGTCAAGGGCCTGCAGCAGGTTCTTTTCTGCCTCCTCATATCGTCTCAGCACACCCAGGGAACGTCCCAACTCGTAATAATAAATTGCCAGGATTTTAGGAGCGCGGGAAAGCTCCGGCTTCCAAAAACCGTTCTCTTTCTGGATCGCCTCCTCCCAAAGTCGTGCCGCAGCCGTCCAATCCCCTCGCTTCTGCGCGGCCGCAGCAGCATTAGCAATGGTGGCAGAATTGGATTTAGGGGCGGAAACACATCCGCTAAAAAGCAATGTGGCAATGAAGAGAAGAATCAGGGAGCGCATTTTGAAATGAAAATTTCGAGTCGATCGAGTTGTTTGGTTCTCGGCTTCGGTTAACTCCATGCTTCACACGGTGACAAACAACTCTCGTTCCTTCAGCAAAAAACTGCTGATTCTTTGGCGCGCTTCCCCAATCGCATCCGACAAATGCGGGATTAAATTACCGCAGCTTTAATAAGGAGGATAAAATGAAACAAAGACACGAGCCGAAAATTTCCCCCGCATCACGACCGACTCCATCCCCACAACACCAGAACCCTCCCGGCGAAGAGACTCAAATGATCCCGAAACCGATGGATGATGATCCACGGTATAAAGGAAGTGGTAAACTCCTGGATAAAGTCGCAGTCATCAGTGGCGGGGACAGCGGCATTGGACGCGCCACCGCCATCGCCTTTGCTAAAGAAGGCGCCAACGTCGCCATTATATATTTGCAGGAGGACGAGGATGCCGATCGAACGGTCAAAGCCATCAACGACCTGGGAAAACGTGGCCTCAAGATTCGTGGTGACATCGGAGACGAATCGTTTTGCGAACGCGCCATCAAACAAGTGGTCGGAGAATTTGGGAAACTCGACATTGTCGTCAATAATGCGGCCGAGCAACACGTGGGAACCGGATTGGCAGATATAACAGCACAACAGCTCGAGAAAACATTTCGCACGAACATTTTTGGTTTCTTTTACCTGACGAAAGCTGCTTTACCCCAATTGAAATCAGGTGCGGCGATCATTAATACCACTTCGATTCAGGCTTACGATCCCGACCCGTATTTGATGGATTACGCAAGCACCAAGGCAGCGATCTTGAATTTCACCCGCTCTCTTTCCCGTGAGCTGGCGCCCAAAGGAATCCGCGTGAATGCGGTGGCACCAGGCCCCGTATGGACCCCGCTGATCCCTTCAACGTTCCCGGCCGATAAAATCAGCGAATTTGGCAAAAAGACGCCCATCGGCCGCGCAGCACAGCCGTGCGAAATTGCTCCGAGCTATGTGTTCTTCGCCTCGGAAATCGATTCATCCTATGTCAGCGGCCAGGTTCTGCACGTGAACGGCGGCGAAGCGATGTTTAGTTAAGTCGAAAGGCCCGAGTTTCGCCCGGCGATGGAACAGTTGAAGCAAATCTACGGCGTCGATATCCGTTACAAAAACGCTACCGCCAAAGTCGACGCTACTACGCCTCGAAATAACCCTTTCCAAAAACAAAGAGCCGCCCCGGTTTCCCGAGGCGGCTTTGTTTTACTTACTTCCTGTAGCGGCGCATCTCTGACCGCCGCATTTCTTTTGCCCTTTTGAACTCAGCGGCGCTCAGAGAGACGCCGCTACAACTCCCCTGCCCCTTACGCCGGAATCGCAATCGTCACCGGCTCAGACAACGTCAGCGACGACTCGCCGCCGTTGTTCACCGCCGTGACCACGAAGTCGACCGTCGTGTTCACCGTCAGATTCTCGATCGTGAAATCGAGTTCAGCGCGGGAATCGAGCAGCACGTATTCGTCCGTCGTGCCATGCACCTTCATGTAGACGCGGTAGTACTCAGCGCGAGCCGACGCATTCCATTTCAGGAACACCTTGCCGGCGCCAACCAACGTCGCAATGAGGCCTTCCACATTATCCGGAGTCTCTTGCGCACCGGGCATGTTGAACCCGAACGCGAGCCACCGTGAATCGAGGGGACTGAGCGTCGTGCTCAATTCACCGATCAGGTTTCGAATCCGGTTCCGCATGGTTTCGGCTGCCTGGTCACGTGCTCCCGTCAACGCTTCCAACGCGTCGTTTTGCAGGTTTACGTTGGCATTCGCCGCCACGAGTTGATCGTAGAGTTCCTGGCAACGGGCCGCCGTGATATTGCGCGACTCGTCCTCCTGCTCAGGGTGAGCGGTGAAGTACGCCTTGAACTTGATGAGCATCACCAACAACTCCTCGACGGTGCGCGGGATCGCGATCGATGAATTGGTAAAGCCCAACACATCGTACGACTGGGAGTAGAAGCTGCCGAACAACGGTTTCAGAATGTCACGGCCGAGCGTTAAGAACGCACGGACCGTGAAAACGATCGTCGCCAGGACAGCGCGGTAATTGGCAAGAACGACCTTGCCTTCATCTTGATTAGTGCACGCTGTCGTCAGCGCGTCGGCGTCCATGCCGATGTTAACTGCTGTATTGTGCAGCAGTGGAATACCTGCGCCTTTGGCAGCAGCGGCAGCCTTGATGGTGCCAGCCGAGCCGAGGAGGGCCGGGATTGATTTGATTTCTTTTTGTTTCATACGTTTTGTCCTTTCTGTTTTTGCATCGGTTCGCAGTGCTGATGGAAAAAAGAAAACAGTTCTATCTTCCGGATCAGCCAGGCAGCATGCCCGCGATATTCAACCTTTGTAGCGGCACGTCTCTGACCGCCGCACTTCGATCTCTATCGATCCGTTACTCCAATGCGTTTACTAACTAACTGCCATCGTCCGACTTCCGACATCCGTCTTCTGACCTCTGCCTTCTGTCTTCCGACTTCTGACCTCACGAAGCACATCGCCGTCGACCACAAACATCAAAAGTGTGTCTGTCAGATCCGCGACTGGTTGAGGTTTCTAAGTTCAACCCGTCTTCGTGCATGCCACCCAACGACTCGCGTTGAATTTCACGTAAACCAGCCTAACCGACCCCTCAGGGCAGAATTAGCCCTGCCCCCTCAAAAAGTCAGAAAAAGTTCACACCGCTTTGGAGCCGTGTTCCCGAGGGGTTTAACGATTTGCAACAGGAAAGGTGCCTTTTTGTAGGATTTATTTTTTCGAGAAAAAGGAACTGGAAAGGTTTAAACACGAATTTCAGCAGTCACCGCGAACTCCTCGTGGCCCGGGGAAAAACATGGTAAGGACGCGTTCCATCCGCGGATGGAACGCGTCCTTACCGGATTTGCTTAATCCACCTTGTTATCCAAATGCATCTGCATGCCGGCGTCTGAAATGGCTTTGCGAAAATCCAGTGGTGCCAACACGCTAAATCTTCCGGGAAAACCTTTTAGCCAGCGCTCAAATTCCCACAGGCTCCGCAATTGCACATGCAACTCCACCGAACCATCCGGTAAAATGACTTTCTTCTTCTCGCCCGCCCAGATTCGTTCCTTGATGAGATACGCCTTCTCCTTCTGGAAGCGAACAACGATTTTGTAACTCTTCTTCCCGCCGCCGACGATGCCGAAGTTCCCGCGCAGATATTTCTTTAGTTTAAACGTCTTCGGAATCTCGTACCTCACATTCAATTCCTCGACGTCCCAGACGCGCGTGGCGCAAAAGGTCAGGCGCTTCTTGCGGGTGTGACAATAGCCGATCACGTAATAACACTCGTTCACCACCACGCACGAATAGAGATCCACCTCGCGCCACTCCGGTGGATGCCGATCGGTTTCGTAGTTCATCCTGATCCGTCGACGCGCCTCTTTGGCATTGATGACCGCCTTCAACACGCCGCGGCGATAAATCGGTTTACTCGTGAACCCAAACGCCAGGATTTCGTCGTCGTTATCCACGTCGATGATATCCGGCACCAGCGCCGACAATTTTTGATGTACCTTCAGCGCCGTCTGGCCGAGACCCGATTCCGGGCACGTCAACAACGCTTTGGCGCCGAGCCGCGCAACGCGGATTTCCTTGCGGGTAAATTGAACCGTCAACAACTCCGGGTTATCCGAAATTTTCTCCGTGCAGGTAAACGTACCTTTATCCCGGTCGAACTTAATCGGATAACCGTGATCCTGACGCATCCGTTCAACCGCGCGTTTGGCCGTATCATAACTGACCTGCAACTCCTGGCTGATGGACCGATAGGTATGCGTTCCCCGCGGCCTGCGTAGAATCGCAAGCACCTTATTCAGCCGATCATTAATTTTCCCGACGAGATGTTGCTGGTGAGCATGCTGCCGAATGGTTGTCTTCCGTTGTTTTGCCATGAGGCCCGCGAGAATAATTTTCGAGGATAGCTTGGCAAGAGCAGAGAATCGTTCCTCAAGTCCGCAGGACCAAAGAAGACAGCCCAGCGATTCATCGCTGGGTTTGCGGTTGGCGTTTGCACAGTCCCGTCAGGGACGGAAGAAGCTTCTGCAACAGCCAAAAAGTCTCGGAGCTCTTTCGTCTAACGGGACTTTGCAAAAGGCCAAGCTGATCAGAACTCAATCAGGATTATTGCAAGGGGTCTTAACGGAAACCCACGGTTCTTCGGCCTACAACTGTTCCGGTCCATGTATTCAACGTCGCCGTGCCATGGACTTCCGGATATTTGTTTCCTCTCGTCAGAAATAGGGAAAACGTGAATGGATTTCCTCGCTTCCGAGGAAATACCGTCGCCTGGTAAGTTTCATCCAGCGCTCCACTAAAGGGCCATATCATTCCGTTCAACAAAACTCTCCCCTGGAACTGTCGGTTCGCTGCCAGCCGAAAGGTGAAATTTCCTACGAGGCGCTTTTTACCCAGCATCCCTGTCATGGTTCCGTTATAAGTTCCAGCGGGTGTATTGGTAAAAACGTTCGTCGGAACCGGCAGGCCGAGGTTGACACGGTATATTGATCCAGCGCGTGCCCGCCCGCCAGTGGAGGATAATCCATATAATTTCCCGTCGGCACCCTGCGTTAGCCGGGATGGGGTTGGCCCATATGCCTTGGGATAATCCGCGACTTTGGTTATCGTTCCGGAAGGCGTCACACGGAAAATCGCGCCTGATTCCTCCGCTCCCCCCATCAAAGTTATTCCATAAAAGTTTCCATCGGTCGCAAGACAAAGCGGCCCTGGTTCACGTCCCACTGTTGATGGTAAAACTGCCAATTGCGTTACCACACCATTCGTATCAATCTTAATCACACGATCCGGAAACCATGTGAGAACCGGATAAGGCCACCCCGAAGACGTGATCGGGCGGTTTGCGCCTGCCTGCGTCCCGTAAAAACAACCGTCACTCCCGCGTATCAAGGCACTTGTCGGCTGATCAAGGATCGACAGGTCGTTATAGGCCTTGGTCCGGCTCAGCCGAAAGAAAACACCGTAGTTCGTGGTTTCCGGGGAATCCAGGATATAGCGGGAATAGAAACCGTATAAATTCCCTTTCGTATCCTCAACCAACGTCGCGACATAAACGCCGTGTTGTTCGAACGAATAAAGATTGGTGTACCCTCCACCAGGCAGAACTTTGAAAATGCTGGGAAACGGATCGGTGTCCGTTTCAAAAAAGCCAGCTCCTTTTGCTCCATAAAGATCGCCATCGGATCCTTTCATGAATGGGATTTGCGATTGAATTGACCAACCCTCAAAGGGGTTCGCCGAGAAGAGTCCCGACGGGGTCATGGATACAACTCCTGGGCCGGCTCCGTAGAAATTCCCGTCCTTTCCTCGAACCGGCACGGTAACCGGCATCTGGTTTTCGTAAGTAAGCGACGCGAGGTTCGTAAATAATCCGGCTGAGTTGATTCGGAATAATGTCCCGAAGCCGAAGTTTCCTCCCATCGTGGTCGTTCCGTACAGATTCCCATTATCCGCCAACTGCAGCGTGCCTTGAATTCCGAATCCTGACGGGATCCCGTAAAAGAATGAATCGCTCCCAAGGGAAATTGTCCGCACCAAATCCCCGGTCGTCGTTAACTCCAAAATGGCACCTTCTCCCGCCATCGGAGTTCCAGCAATCATCAATGCGCAATAAAGGTGCCCATTGCTCCCCTGAACAATCCTCCGTTGCAGATCCTGGTAACCTCCTTCCGAATTCGTCCACGCATTTGTAAATGCATAGACGAGCGAATATTCCCCGTTCACCGTCAACCGAAACAATGCCCCAGGATTTTCAAATGCCGGAAATGTCACCGCATAGATGTTTCCATCACTGGCTTGGATCCAATCGGAAATGGCCGGTGCATTTGTCCACAGAGCAGTCAATTGCCCGTTCGGTGTGATTTTGGAAATTGTGTATCCTTCCCAATATGGCACCCCATACGCCTGGACATAGAAACTCCCATCCTGAGCCATCAACGATTTTCGCGGATACGATCCAGTGACATCACCGTTGAAAGTAAATATCGACGTGAGAATCCCATCGGGCGTAGTTCGGAATAAAGTCCCGGCGGTATAGTCACCGTCCAGCGATGAAAAATCGTAGAAATTCCCAGCGGCATCCTGATTGAGAAAGAGTGGGCCAGTATTTGTGGGATAACTAAAACTGTGAACCGTGCTGATGTTTCCATTTGAATCGATTTTAAAAATCTCATTCCCGTGGGCCCCATAAACATTCCCGTCGGTGCCAGTGATGAGGCTCAGCGATGTTTCGCTGTCCAGAGAGGTGGGGAAATTCGTGAGGGTCGTAATAAACCCATCCTCCACGCGAAAGACGGTCCCGACTAGCTGGTCGCGGTCGTAGGAGGTGGCTCCATAGAGTTTACCGTCCGCGCCTTCGAGTAGGTTGACGGGATAAATCTCTGTTGGGCTATTAAAGGTTGCCACGGTCGAAATCTCACCCGCAGGCGTGACTTTGAAGATGCGCGCCAATCCGTTAGTCCCGCCAAAAATCGAAGTTCCGTAAACATTCCCGTCTTGCGAAGCGGCAAGAGTGAAAGGTCTCTGCGGGCCGGATGCGAAGGAAAAAATTTCCTCTAGATTTGTCTGCGCACGAAGTGATACGGGCGAAATTATGGCGGTAAGAATCAGGCCAACTATGGCGACTGATTGGAATGAGTTGCGTCGGATCTTCCACGGGATAAGACTCTTCATGTAACGCGTGGATTTTGCCGATCATTACCAACGCCAGCAATGGATTTTTAAAATTCGCAGGAGTTGGTCAAAAATAGCCATTTTTGAACCGATTTTTCCTAACCCCCTGATTTACAGTCTTGTAGAAAGTGCTTCGACGCGTCGACGGCATAATTTCGTCCTGTAAATGGTGCTTCGACGCGGTCGACGACCCATTTACAGGACAAAAATGACCCTTCGACCGCGTCGAAGGGTCGTTTAGTGAACGAAAAGGCACCAACCGCGCGTCGACGACTCATTTTCAGGACGTAAATGGTGCTTCGACGCCGTCGACGACCCGTTTACAGGACGAAAATGACCCTTCGACCGCGTCGAAGGGTCGTTTAGTGAACGAAAAGACACCAATCTCGCGTCGACGGCTCATTTACAGCGTGATTTTTCCTCAATTTTTCGTCGCAGGCTCCCCGTCAGGACGTTTTTGTCTGATTCTGGCGTCGAAGGGAATTTTACATCATGAAATTTCCTCCGCCGCGCGTCGCGGGGAAATTTTCATCGTGAAATTCGACCCGAATTTCTTCGAAGGGTTCCGGTAAGGACGTTTTTGGGTGAATCGGGCGGGGAAGGGAAATTTCCATCCTGAATTTTCCTCCGCCATGCGTCGCAGGTGGTTTTTCAGGATAAAATTCCCTGCCCTAGCCCGGTGGGGGTTTCTTTTTATCCTGAAAATGGATGCTCCGCTCGGGGCGGAACGCAAAACTGCGATCTTCGGGTGCAAATCGCGTGACAAATGGCGGCCTTACTTCTGATTCGCCGTGGTTTGGTAATACGGATTGAACGCGCGTTGGGCGAAGATGCTCCAGGCGGTTGCGCCGAGGTGCATGCGTCGGTAATAGCTGAATCCGAAACCCGACGTCACTCCATCGTGACTGGCCGCGACGGTTCCCATGCCGTTGCCGATCGGACGCGGCATTTGTTGCGCGCGTCGCAAGGTTTCCGCAATGGCGGCGGCGTTGGTAGAGTTGCCCGACATGGCGTAGGCGACACTCATCTGCGCGGTGCCTTCGAACCAGACCCCGTCGAGGTCGTCGTTGAAATCGTAGCCGTTAAACCCATCGGAAGTGCAATGGTGTGAGGTTTCCGTATGCGCCAGGAGATTCGAATGCAAAGTCAGGGCGTTCGTGAGCGCGAGGACGCTCCAGGATTGGGTGTCCAAAGGAATTTGGCTCGCGGTATCATTCCGTTCGTCGGGAGCACCGGCTTTCGTTCCGGCGAGATAACATTGGTTCGTTTCATCCCACATTCCTTCCACGAAACCACGTGCGTGTTCCGCGGCGGTGTTCCAGGTCGCGTTGGTCGTGAGACGGTAGAGCGTGCTGAAGGCGGCGTAGGCGTCGAGGTTATGTTCGGTGCTCGCGTAGGTGCGGTTTTCCGGATTGGACGATTCGGCGTTGGATATTCCGCCGCGAAAACCGGGATAGATCCCGGTGTCGGCGCGCATCGTTTGGATAAAGGCAGCAATGCCTTCGGCGGTGGCGAGATAATTGGTGTCGTGCGTTTTCTCGTAGAGGGCCAACAGGGCAATCATCGCCCAGGCGTTGTTGCCGGTGTCGATGTCGATATTTTCAACTTCATTAAACGTCTGCGACTGCACGTCGTAGAAACCGGGCACGGCAATCGTTCCGGCCTGGCCGTTGACCGACCAACCCGCCGGCAGCGCGATGTCGCCGGAGGTGTAGGCGGTGCGAATGCGTCCATCGGTATACGTGCGATCCTTTTTCGAGGCGTAGACAAAAGCGTCGCCGATCAGGCGCGCGCGACGAATGCTATCGGTGGAACCATCGGCGAGGAAAGCGAGGAGGCCCAGCGCGTTGTCGTACGAATACGCGGTGTTGCGCAGGACGTAATCGAAATTGCCATTGGCGTCACTTTCCGGAACACCGGGCTGAAGCGGAAGCGTGGAGTAACTGCGAATGAACCTCGGTTGATTGAGCCGACGCTTCAGAGCTGCCGCGCCTAAGTTGTACTGAATGTCATCGATATAGAACACAGCGCCGTTGGGGTTGTGAGATTTATTCGCCACCCACGCAAATCCGCCCATGATGTTGGTCAAGTTTCGTCCGGCGAGACTAATGGAGAAACGTTTCCAGCTACGACTCAACGTAAACACGGTGCCTTGCTTCGGGATACGAGCGGTGGAATCGGCGAACGGTTCGGTCGCTGCGCCAGAGACGGCATTTCGTCCCACGCCACCCATGAAGAACTCGATCTTTTCGCCGCCGTTTTCGCCACGCGCCCAGAAGCTGAGACTGGTCGCTCCGGCAAGATTAAAACCGGTGGCGGAAGTGACAGGAATGCCGGTGCCGGGAACGGTGTCTTCGCCAAAATAAATAACGGGCGCATTGGAAACGAGAATGCCGTTGAGCAGGTAGAACCCGCCCCATCCGCCGCCATTCGTCGACAGGACACAGCGAATGGAAGTTGCCCCGGAGTGCGGCGATTGCGCCCACGAATTATCCATGGTCACCGTGGCTCCCTGGGAGATCTCTGCGGCGGCGAAGAAATGATTTCCGCCGGAACCGAGGTCGTCGTAGACGGGAAATCGATTGTGATACAGATCCATTTCCCTGCGGAGATGTTGCAGGCTCAGCGACATCGATTGACGCGCGGTTTGCTTCGCATACACGTCGAGCACGGCATCGTGACTGATTTCGGCGGAATCGGGTCCCGTGACGACGACGCGATAGACGCCGGCTTTCAATTTGGTCACTGGCTTGATGACGAGGGTGGCGTTGGTGGCGCGAGGCAGGCTTAAGCCATTGAATTGCCATTGAAATTGGACGGGAGCATTCGAAGTCACGCCGACACTGAAGGTCACGGAGTTGGTGCCTACCGGTGCGGCTTGATTTTGTGGTTGGCTGGTGATCAAGGAATCGACTGCTTGAATGTGAAAGGTCTTACCGGGGATTTTCGGTGTGCCTTCGTCGCTGGTTGAACCGTGCAGCGATGTACCAGCCGCGAGAATAAACGAAGAGAGAATCAACAACGCCCGTGGGGATTTCATGACGTCGACTTATGCGCTTTCGAAAAGCGAAGGCAAGTGTAAACTTAAAATCTGAGCCGGCGAAAAGGGGTCAATAAATCCTCATTGCAGGATCATGCTCCCATTGAAGCCGTGATGAGTTGTGGGCGGATTTCCTACACGCATTGGGTCGCCAGGCCTACATACACCCTGAGTATGTTCCTGTTAAAGTTATCTTATTCTATGCGAGGATGTTGTGTCTTAACCAAACGGCTTTTTTCCCCAGAAGCCGCAGACGCTTCATTTATTCCCAAAGAAGGTCTATGTGTCCCCCGAATATTCAACTGTCCATCGGGCGAGCTGACAACCCAGAGAGTTGTCAATTCATCGCCTCCCAAAGAAAGAAGACTCTTTTCCCATTATCGACCGCCAAAAGAAATATTGTCCGATCACTCTTTCTGTTAGTCATTTTTGCCGTTTGCATTTGCGGCACATCTTCGTCGCTTGTGGCGGCCGAAGTCTTGGATCAGCTTGATCCCAACGAACTGTCGCTCGAACAACTGATTCACATCCGCGTTGATTCTGTTACGGGAGCCTCTCGTTATGAACAAAAAGTGACGCAGGCACCCGCGTCCATCTCCATTCTCACTGCCGACGAAATAAAGAAGTTTGGCTATCGGACATTGGCGGATGTTTTGCGCAGCGTGCGGGGATTGTACGTTTCCTACGATCGAAACTATTCCAACTTCGGTATTCGTGGATTCAGTCGGCCTGGGGATTTTAATACGCGGATCCTTCTTTTGGTTAACGGGCATCGGATGAATGACAACCTCTACGATTCAGCGCTGATTGGTACGGAAGCGATGGTTGACGTGGATTTGATTGAACGGATCGAAGTTATTCGTGGGCCCAGCTCCTCCATTTACGGCAACAGCGCGTTTTTCGGTGTGATTAATGTGATCACAAGAGCGGGACGGCAAATCGATGGAGCTGAAGCTTCGGCAGAGGCTGGAGCCTACAACAGCTACAAGGGACGCTTCACTTTCGGCAAACAATTCACCAACGGATTGGAAATGGTTGTCTCAGGTTCCCTGTTTGAGACCGATGGAAGAAAGCAGCTCTATTACCCCGAGTTTGATCAACGGATCAGCACCACACCCGGCGCTGCAAATAATGGCGTTGCAAGAAATGCGGATGATGAAACGGCTTATAACCTACTCACGACGCTGACGTACAAAGATTTGACGCTGACGGGAGCTTATTCCCGTCGCGAGAAACACGTGCCAACGGCTTCGTTCGGAACGGTATTCAACGATGGACGCGAACGAACGACGGACGAGCGGTTTTATCTCGACCTGAAATACAATCACTCATTTGCGGACGATCTCGAGTTGATGGCTCGAGGTTACTATGACTATTACGGCTATCGCGCGGATTACCCGTTCAATTACGCCACCTCGGGTCCACCGTTTATCGTCCTGAACCACGATGACAACTATGGTGACGGAGTTGGGACAGAGGTTCAGTTGACGAAAAAATTATGGGATCGCCACACCGTAATTGTCGGCGGCGAGTTTCGGAGAGACCTGGATCTTTACCAGTCCAACTTCAGCGGCAACCCCAAAACCTACAACTTTCTCGACAACCGCGATCGCTGGTCGGTCGGGGGTTATGCGCAGGGTGAGTTGGTCATTTTGACAAATCTCCTTCTCAACGCCGGAGTGCGATATGACGAGTACAGTAACTTTGGTGGGACCGCCAATCCTCGTGTGGGGCTGATCTTTAGTCCGTGGGAAACGACGACTTTCAAGTTGCTCTATGGGCAGGCCTATCGAGCTCCGAACGCTTACGAGCTTTACCAGGCGTCGCCTTTTTATTCGAAGGTCAACCCATTCCTTCGGCCTGAGACGATTCATACTTATGAGGCGGTTTATGAGCAGTACCTTCCATTGAACCATCGAATGAGTCTTTCAGGATACTACTACGAAGTTGATGATCTCATTTCGCAACGGGTTGATCCTTCCGACGGGCTGTTGGTATTTCAAAATATCAGCAGTGTTACGGCGAAAGGGGCGGAATTCGAAGTGGAAGGTCATTATACACGAGGCCTCATGGCGCGGGTCAGTTACGCCATTCAACGGGCCGACGATGGGCGCACGGGAATTGAGCTCAATAATTCGCCGCGTCATCTGATCAAAGCCAACCTGATTGCACCGATCTACAAAGAAAAAGTCTATGCTGGTTTGGAAGCTCAATACACCAGCGGCCTGAAAACTCTTGCTGGAAACCGGACCTCGGGATTTTTCGTGATGAATGCCACCGTTTACAGCCAGAAAATTGTGAAGAACCTTGATGTCTCCGCGACGATCTACAACCTCTTTGACGAAAGGTATGCCTATCCTGGTTCAACAGGTCATTATCAAGATGTTATCCCCCAGGACGGCCGAAGTTTTCGCATCAAACTCACCTATAAATTCTGATGCGATACCTGAGCTCCAATCTGCGCAATCGAAGCGATCGGGTGAAAGGTTCTCTCAAGGCCTTTGTTGGATTGTTCGTTTTGGTTGCGGTGCTGCTCGGTGGATCCGGGAAAGCAGCGGAGCCAGTTTTGACGGAGTATCAGGTTAAAGCGCTGTTCCTCTACAAATTTATTAAATACATCGAGTGGTCACCGGAAATTCTAGGGAAAACGAACTCGGCTTTTATCATTGGCATTGCGGGTGAAAATAAACTGGGAAGCGACTTAATCAATCTGGTGGAAGGCAAGACTGTGGAAGGCCACTTAATTGTGGTGAAAGAGATCAAAAACGACGAGGACCTTAAACAATGTCGCATGCTTTTCGTGAGTGTTTCGGAAAAGAAACGCCTGAGGATGATTCTCGATCATGTAAGGTCGCAGCCAATCCTTACGGTCGGAGAAACGGAGGAATTTACAGAGCATGGAGGGATTATCAATTTCATGAAACGAGATGGGATGGTCCGATTGGAAATTGATCTGCGTGCAGCCCGAGTGTCTCAATTGAGGTTAAGTTCCAAACTTTTGAGCGTCGCCGATGTCGTGAAAGGAAAGCAATAGCCTATGCGATTCTTAAACAAGCAGTCCCTTCCGCAAAAGCAGACCAGCATCATCCTGTTAACGTGCGGTGTTGCCCTTCTCATTGCGTGCGTCGCCTTTGCGATCTACGACGTGGTTACCTTCCGGCGAACCATGGTCGCAAATGTTTCCACGATTGCCGAAATTGTCGGGAATAATTGTGAAGGAGCGCTGGACTTTCATGATCCCAAAAGCGCTGAAGAAACGGTGTCGGCGTTGCGTGCGGAACCCGGGATTGAGGCAGGATGTGTTTACGATAAGGCTGGAGAAATTCTGGCGAGCTACAGCCGCGAGAACAAACAGAGCAAAACTCTATTGCCGCCGCCTCAACGTGCCGGATTTTTGTTCAAAGGCGGGACGTTGCACGTTTTCAAAGAGATTCGTCACGGTGACGAGTTGATGGGGACAGTCTATGTTCAGGCAAATTCGAAACAGCTGTACGATCGTTTGGAGCGCTATGGAATCATTGTTGGGGCCGTTTTTGTAATGGCATTGCTCATCGCCGCATTTTTGTCGATGCGTTTACAAAAACTGATTTCCGGTCCAATCCTTGATTTAGTCCAGACCACTCGCAGCATTGCTCAAAAGAAAGACTACTCCATGCGCGCGGCTGCGCACGGCGACGATGAATTGTCTGCATTAGTGAGCAGTTTCAACGAAATGCTCGCACAAATCCAAATTCGTGATGCTGAGGTGCAGAAGGCCAAGGAGGTTCTCGAGCAACGTGTCAATGAAAGAACCAAGGAGCTGGAGAATTCGTTGTCTTTGGTGCAGGCCACTGAAACCGTCTTACGGAAGACGGAAGAAGTATATCGGCGCGCAATCGGCGGGGCGGGAGCGGTTCCTTATTCGTATAGTTATAAAACACGGACTTATTCCTTCATTGGCGAAGGGATTGAAGAATTAACCGGATACAAACCACACGAGATCAGTCCTCATCTTTGGAAGCGCATTATTAAAGAGTCGATCATGCAGGGGGAAACGTCGGGATTGGAAAAGACCGAAGCAGCACAAAAAGTTTTGGTGGGAGAATTAAAATACTGGCGTTGCGACATGCGGATTGTCACTCGCGAAGGAAAAACGAGATGGCTTTCGGATGCGTCCGTTCAGAATACGGACGACACCGGATTGATCGGTTCAGTTGGGATCCTCCAGGATATTACTGAACGAAAACAGGCGGAGATCTCTGCCGTCGCCTTCTCACGGATGGGATATCAGCTGAGCTCGGCTACCTCGGCCAAACAGGCCGCCGAAATCATCAGCACCATCTCCGAAGATTTGCTTGGATGGGATTCGTGCTGGCTGCAACTTTATTCTGAAAAGGACGATTTAATCTACTCCCTGGTCAACATTGATACGATCGATGGAAAGCGAGTTTTTGTTCCTCCGGCCGGAGCGCGTAAGACAACCGAACTGCATCGCCGCATTGTAAAATCCGGGCCTGAATTAATTCTTCGGGACAATGCCACGGCGATTTTGCCGGGCGCCGTCTCATTTGGTAATAACCGGCCCTCTGCTTCCCTCATGTTTGTTCCGATTCGTTCGGTGACAAAGGTGGTGGGGATTCTTTCAGTTCAAAGCTATACTCCGCAGGCTTACACTCAACAAGATCTACGCATTTTGCAGGCGCTCGCGGACCAATGTGGTGGAGCGCTTGAGCGCATTTGGGCTGACGAAGCACGACGCAAATCCGAAGCGCAGTTTCGCGCTGTTTGGAATACCTCGGTGGATGGCATGAGGCTGGTGGGACGGGATGGCATTGTCCAAATGGTCAATGACGCGTATTGCAGGATGATCGGGAAAACGCGGGAGGAGTTGGAGGGGAGATCCATTTGCGTGGTTCACGCGGAACCATTGCAAATGGAGATTTTGCGCAAACATTCTGAATTATTCGAATCAGGAAAGTTCCGTTCGCGCCTGGAGACGCACGTGACGCTGTGGGACGGCAGGAGGCTTTGGTTTGAGATTTCGAATTCTCTTCTCGAAGTGACGGGACAGCCGTCTTTGATGCTTAGTATCTTTCGAGACATTACGCAACGCAAGCAGGCGGAGCAGGAACTCGAAACGATTCATCGCCAACTCGTGGATGCGTCCCGTCAGGCGGGGATGGCTGAAGTTGCCACGGGTGTGCTGCACAATGTCGGTAATGTGCTGAACAGCGTGAATGTCTCAGCCTCCATCGTGGCTGATGAAATGCGGCAGTCCAAAGCGAATAACCTGGTGCGGATTGCGGCGCTTCTTAAAGAGAACGAACACCAGCTCGGTGCCTTTTTTTCCAACGATCCGCGCGGCAAGCAATTGGCTGCGTATTTGATTACCTTGGCCGACCATCTCTCCGAAGAGCGCAAGCATGTTATTCAAGAGATGGATTTGCTGCGGAAGAATATCGAGCACATCAAGGACATTGTAGTGATGCAACAAAACTACGCGAAAGTTTCAGGCGTTGTGGAAACTGTTAGAATCACAGATCTGGTCGAGGATGCACTCAATATGAACGCCGGCGCACTGAAGCGTCATCACGTCCGGGTTGTCAAAGAGTACAACGAAATGCCTCCTGTGTCAGTCGAGCGCCACAAAGTTTTACAGATTTTGGTAAACCTGATTCGCAACGCCAAATACGCCTGCGATGAAGGTAATCCTGCTGATAAACTGCTCACCGTTCGGGTGACTGACGACGGCACTGAGGTGGCGATCGCGGTGGTCGATAATGGAATTGGCATTCCTCCCGAGAATCTCACGAGAATTTTTAACCATGGATTTACGACTCGACCAACCGGGCACGGGTTTGGTCTGCACAGCGGTGCGTTGGCTGCTAAAGAACTCGGCGGGTTTTTAACCGTCGAAAGCGAGGGAAAGGGAAAAGGCGCGACCTTTGTGCTGCACCTCCCACGTAAGGCCGACGTTCCAAATCAAAACAACTAAGCTCAACCAATCTCCAAACAACCTATGTCTCCATCTACAATCGATTATCCTGCTGCGGTTGACGCACGCTCGTCGACTGCTGCGGTTCCGTCGATTCAAACTCCGGCAAATTCTGTTCGTCGGCGAATTCTGGTCGTTGATGATAATCCAGCGATTCACGACGATTTCAGAAAAATCCTCGGAAATAAAAAGACCTCCTCGGAGATGCAGGCCGCTGAAGCGGCGTTGTTTGGGGACCCGATTCCAGCGGAAGCTTCCAACGACTTCCAAATTGATTCGGCGTATCAGGGGCAAGAAGCGCTTTTCTTCGTCAAAAAATCTCTTCGCGACAATGAGCCGTACACCCTTGCGTTTGTCGATGTCCGCATGCCCCCCGGCTGGGACGGCATTGAAACGATTGGTTATCTTTGGGAAGTCGATCCGAGAATCCAAATCGTCCTATGCACCGCGTACTCGGATTATTCCTGGAGTGAGATCGGCGCAAAGTTGAAACATTCGGACCGATTGCTGATTCTGAAAAAACCCTTCGACATTATCGAAATCAACCAGCTGGTTTCTTCCCTTACCGAAAAATGGAATCTCACGCGAAAACTCGAAGCTCACGTCGGAGACCTGGAGAAAACGGTTCACGACAGGACGTTAGAGGTCGCTGAATCAGCATCGATGATCAAGGCAACCCTTGAAGCAACCGCTGACGGAATCCTCGCGATCAACCGCGGAACATTCACATTCAATCGGCGGCTTCTTGAAATGTGGCAGGTTCCGATGACTTTGGTGGAAAAGGGAAAGGCCGATGCGATTTTTGAACACATCGTTTCCCATACGAATTCGCCTGAATTTAAGAAAAAGCTGCAGACGCCCAATTATACATCTTCTGCGAATGAATTCGATCTCATCCGTTTTGAAGACGGACGGGTTTTCGAGTGCTGTTCCTATCCGCGCGTTGTCGATGGAGTGGCGGCGGGCAATGTCTGGAGTTTTCGCGATATCAGCCGGCGTATAGCAGCCGAAGAGCAATTGCGCCAGGCGCAGAAGATGGAATGCATTGGTCAATTGGCCGGCGGAGTGGCACACGATTTCAACAATCTTCTCACCGTGATCCATGGCCACGGTGTTCTGCTACAGGATTGTGTGACCGAAGAAGGCGCCGCATTTTTGCAGGAAATTGTTTTGGCAGCACAACGTGGAGAGAATCTCACGCGGCAATTGCTCACTTTCAGCCGCCGACAGGTTATCCAACCGAATGATATCGATCTCAGCGAGGTGGTTCGAAACATGGAGAAAATGCTGTGGCGGTTGTTGGGTGGGAGCATTGATTTACGACTGGAATATACCGGTGAAATTCCGGCTATCCGTGCTGATGTCGGAATGATGGAGCAGGTTCTTATGAATCTCGCCATCAATGCGCGTGACGCCATGAATGGCGCCGGCAGGCTGACCATCCACCTTGCGCCAGCAAAAGTTGACTCAAACTATTCATCAAAGAACGGCAGGATTTCTCCGGGCGAGTATGTTTGTCTTCAGATTGCTGATACGGGCTCAGGTATTTCGCAACAGCATTTGCCCCGAATTTTTGAACCATTTTTTACGACGAAAGAGGTGGGAAAAGGAACCGGCCTTGGCCTTGCGACGGTTTATGGAATCGTAAAACAACATAAAGGGTTCATCGACGTCGAAAGTGAGTTGGGGAAGGGTACTACTTTCAAGCTGTTCTTTCCATCCGCCGGAAAAATTGCGGCACCGGCTGTGGAAGAAAATGACTGCTCGATAAGGGGCGGGACGGAAACGATCCTTTTGGTGGAAGACGAAGAGGCGGTCCGTTTGTTGATGGGTCGAATTTTACGCGATCTGGGTTATAACGTCCTGGAATCCCCATCCGCGGCGCAGGCTCTGCTCCTCGGCAAAGAAACATTTGAGCATATTGATCTTCTTCTCACGGACATGGTGATGCCGGGCGGTGTCAGTGGACGTGAATTGGCAGAAATCCTTCATGTCGAACGACCGAATTTGAAAGTAATTTTTTCCAGTGGTTTTAGCCCGGACCTCTTCGGGAAGGAATTGATTCTGAATGAAGGCTCGAATTTTCTGCAAAAGCCTTATTCTCCCGCAAAGCTGGCAGAGGCTGTCAGAACTATCCTCGATCATGGCCGTGTGAACGCCTGACATAATTGCTGAAAGCTTTTTGCGAATCATTATAGTCCGCGAAATGAAATCACTTTTGGCTGTGGCACTCATCGCGTTTTCATCTCTTTTTGTCCACGCGCAATCGATGGATTCAACAAATTCTTTTCCGCTCTGGCCCGATAAGGCTCCCGGTGCAAAAGGGACCGATCCAAAAGATATTCCAACGCTGACACCTTATTGGCCAAAAGAGGCCAATGGCGCCGTGATGGTGGTTTGTCCCGGTGGCGGTTACGGAGGGTTGGCAGATCACGAGGGGCGAGATTACGCGCTGTTCTTAAATGATCATGGCATTACCTGTTTTGTTCTGAAGTATCGCCTCGGCAGCGCAGGCTACAGGCATCCCGTGATGCTCCAGGATGTTTCGAGGGCGGTTCGTCTCGTGCGATCAAAGGCATCTGGTTGGAAACTGGACCCGCACCGTATTGGTCTCATGGGCTCTTCGGCTGGTGGACACTTGGCTTCTACGTTGCTGACACATTTTGATTCCGGAAAAGCAGATGCATCTGACGCGATCGAACGGGAAAGCAGCCGGCCTGACCTCGGCATTCTTTGTTATCCAGTGATTACCATGGGCGGACAAACCCATGGCGGTTCGAAGAAAAATCTGCTCGGACCGGATCCGTCGCCCGAACTGGTTGCCGAACTTTCAAATGAATTGCATGTCACCAAAGAAACGCCGCCTTGTTTTATTTTTCATACGACAGCCGACTCCGGTGTGCCTGTAGAAAACAGTTTGATGTTCGGTGCCGCGTTGCGCAAAGCCGGAGTGCCGTTTTCCATGCATATTTACGAAAACGGTCCGCACGGCATGGGACTCGGCTTTCGTCCCTACGCGAAATATGAACCAGGCGAAGGCAAGCTCCATCCGTGGACGGACAATTGCATTTTTTGGCTGAAAGAACGGGGTTTCGTGAACCAGGTGAAATAGGCGCAATCGCCGGTTGATGCTTTACTAAACGGGTGAATCCGCTCAGAGTCGGCTCGGGAATCAACCATGTATCAACTTAGCCGCGAACAATTGGAAACCCAGGCACGGGCGAAAATCCTCTGGGGCGAAGAACCCGAACAAGTCGTAACCTATCTTATTTCTTATGGGCTTGATGCCCAGGATGCCTGGGGGATGGTGCAGGAAATGCAAGCGGAACGACGCGCCACGATTCGTGCTTCCGGTATCAAAAAGATCATCATCGGTGTGCCTCTGATCTTTGTGCCGGTCGGCGCATGGTTTGCGTTTCAACACGCCGGTTATATCTCTATAAAACTCTTTGGTATCACGATTGCCATCGGTGTTTTTGGCGCATGGAAATTGATCAGTGGCATTTTCAACCTGGCTTTTCCAGATTCTGAGCAGGGCGACCTTGCCGACGACTCGGAATCATAGGCCGCTTTCTCTTCTCAGTAGTTTGGCGGATTTCAGATGAACATTTTTTCATCTGACGTTCACCCTTCTTTCATGTCTCCCGTGCTAGGTTGGCAGCGTCGGTTCAATCAAATTAAATATCATGAAAATCAAAACATTCGTTCGTTTGTTCAGCGCGGCATTCCTCGCGGGGGCGATCTGTCTTTCGGTCTCTGCTAAAGACAAAAAACTCGAAGCCCAGGCCAAAATTTCAAAATCCGAAGCGCAAAAGATCGCTCTGGGAAAAGTTCCGGGCGGAAAGATCAAAGATAGTGAACTCGAGGAGGAGAATGGGAAATTGATCTGGTCCTTCGATATCAAAACCAAAGGAACGAAGGATATCACGGAAGTAAACATCGATGCCCAGACCGGTGAAGTCGTCGCCGTGGTCACCGAAACGCCTAAGGACGAAGAACGCGAAGCAAAGGAAGAGAAGGCGGAAAAGAAGCACAAAAAGCACGAGAAGGAAAAAGACGATGATGACGACAACGACGAAAAGAAATAATCTCTTCGGCCAAGGGAAAACTCAATGAAACGTACTCTTTATTTCGCGGCCTTGAGCGTAGCTGTGTGTTTCGCACAAACAGTTTTTGCCAAGGACAAGGCAGGCAAATCGGATTCGTTCAAGGAAACCGTCAGCCTTAGCGACAAAAGTTATTCTTCCACGGGGCGTAATAAATATTTTGTTCTCGAACCCGGTTATCAGCTCGTGCTGGAAGGTAAGGAGGATGGCAAAAGAACCGAGCTGATCATCACGGTCCTGAACGAGACGGAAAAGGTCGGTGACGTCGAAACTCGCGTGATTGAGGAACGCGAATCGCAGGACGGCAAGCTCATCGAAGTCTCACGTAACTTCTTCGCCATCGGCAATGAAACGCACAACGTTTATTACTTCGGCGAAGAGGTGGATATGTATAAGAACGGCAAAGTGACGTCGCACGAGGGTTCATGGCGCGCCGACCGGGATGGCGCTCACCAAGGTGTTCTGATTCCTGGTGATTCCAAAGTGGGCGACAAATATTATCAGGAGAAGGCTCCCGGAAAAGCCATGGATCGCGGGGAAAATGTTTCCATCACGGAAACGGTGAAGACGCCTTCTGGCACCTACAAGGATTGTTTGAAGGTGAAAGAAACCACACCTATCGAACCCGGCACGGAATATAAACTATACGCTCCGGAAATTGGTCTCGTCGCTGAAGGTGATTTGAAACTGGTCAAACACAGCGCAAAGAAATAGCCATAATGGATTGGAACCCACTCGTTTTATGAAATCCATCGTGTCAGTTTTAATCGCCGCAGTCGTAAGTTTTGGCGCGGCATACTTCCTCGCGGGCAATCGGGCATCGTCTCCGACAATTTCCCTGCAAGACCAATCCGCCTGGGAAAAGGAACGCGCCGAACTGGAGGCCGCTTTGAAGGAAGCGCAGCGCAAATTGGCAGAAGCGCGCCAAGGTTCGGGCCACTCCGAAGTCGTTGCCGTCGCCAAAAAACAATCGGCCAAGGAAATCCTGGATGCGTTGAAAACGTTGCGCGTTTCTCAACGCGAGACCCGCAATGTCCGTCAGGCCATCCAATTGTTTGAAGCGTTGATCGAACTCGGACCCGAAGCCTTGCCGGACATAAGGGCATTCCTCGCGCTACAGGAAGACATTGAATACGATCCTTCCATCTTCGGTTCCTGGCGCGGTTCACGGGATGGTAATGTGCCGATTGACTTTGTTTTCCCGCCGTCGTTGCGCTTTGGATTATTTGATGTGGTGCGGCAGATCGGTGGCGAATCAGCGGAGGATATTCTTTCAGACAGCCTGCACATTACGGGTCGCGGCGTTGAAGTTGCGTATCTCACGCGCGTTCTCCAGCAGATTGCGCCGTTTAAATATCGCGAGCTCGCGCTGACTGCGGCGAAAGACCTTCTCGCCAGCCCAACGGCCACGGGTTCCACGAGCAATCTGGATAAGTATGAACGGAACTATCTCTTCGGCGTGCTCGCGTTTTACAATGATCGTTCGCTCGCCGGAGATGCGCAGGCGAAACTCGTGCAGGGCGATGGCAAAGTCGACAAGAGCGCATTGCAATATCTGGAAAAAACGCTCGGCGCCGAAGTTCTCCCGACGATCGCGCAGGTTTACCAGGACCCGCGCCTGAAGGATGGAGGACAGAAAGAACCTCTCGCGCGCCTCGCCTTGAATTTTGCCGGTGAGAGTCCCCAGGCCGACGCCCTCTGGCGCACTGCCATTCACGATCAAAGTATTCCCGAAGATGCCCGCCGCGAACTGGTGGAAGATTTGAATCAGGACGGTTTGAATGAAAAAAATCCGTCCGCCAATGACTTCCGCAAGATGCGCGCTCGCCTGGAGTTGATTGAAAAAAACCGCCAGAACGCCGAATCCAAGAAGATGCTCGACGCTTTCGATGAAGCGAGAAAAGACCTTTTGGATATGCTCGCAAAAGCCCCTCAATAACGTTAGTCTCAGCCATTCATGCGCGTTCTGGTTGTCGAAGATGAAAGAAAAACCGCGTCCTTTATTCGCCGCGCGTTACAAGGGGAAGGGTTCACGGTCGATGTCACAGGCCGCGGCGATGACGGGCTTCAGCTTGCTACGACAGAAGTCTTCGACGCGATTGTCCTCGATATTATGGTGCCAGGTCGCGATGGCTTGAGTGTTTTGCGCCAACTCCGTGAACGCAAAAAGAAAACACCCATCCTGCTGCTCTCCGCCCGAGGTGAATTGAACGAACGCGTCGACGGCCTTAACGCTGGTGCGGACGACTATCTTGCCAAACCCTTCGCGCTGGCCGAATTGATTGCCCGCGTCCGGGCCTTGACGCGACGCGGCGATGAAAATAAATCGATGCTGCTGAAGGTCGCTGATCTCTCCCTCGATATTCTCAAGCGCGAAGCTCAGCGCGGCACAAATCGACTGGACCTGACCACACGCGAGTTTCGTCTGCTCGAATATTTGATGCGAACGCCAGGCCGCATTTGCGGTCGCATGGCGATTCTTGAAAATGTCTGGGAATACGATTTCGATCCCGGCACGAACATCGTGGATGTTTACGTTCGTCGTTTGCGCGAGAAAATCGACGACGGTCACGAACGCAAGCTGCTCCACACCGTGCGTGGCGCTGGCTACGTCCTGAAAGAGGCGTCATGACCATTCGCACTCGCCTGACGTTGTGGTATGCGGGGATTCTCTTCGTTTCCATCCTGCTGATTGGTGCATGGTCTTATTACGAATTGCGCGAGGACCAAATCCTGCATAACGCTCCGGTCAGCGACGAAGCTGCCGAGGAAGCCGAAGGTTTTAATGATGCGCTGAAAATTTTCCTCATTTGCGGTATCCCCGCCGCGATCATTGGCGTGGTCGGTGGCTGGTTCCTGATGCGCAAGGCACTCGCGCCGGTTTCGTCACTCACCGCCGCCGCGTCGAAGATCAATGACCGAAACCTGCATCAGCAACTCCCGCGTTCCGGTAATGGCGACGAACTAGATCGCCTCACGGAGGTCTTCAACGCCATGACCGCGCGTCTGGATACTTCTTTCCAGCGCATCCGCGAATTTACGTTGCACGCGTCGCACGAACTCAAAACTCCGCTCACCATCATGCGCGGTGAAATTGAAACTGCGCTCGCTCAGGAAAAACTCACACCTTCGCAACGCGATCAATTCCTCAGCCAACTGGATGAAATGGAACGTCTCACCAAAATTGTGGATGGCCTCACGCTCCTGACCAAAGCTGATGCCGGCCAGGTGGAACTAAAGAAGGAACCAGTCCGGCTAGACGAGCTCGTGCGTGACGCGTGCGAAGACACCAAAATTCTCGCGCAACCGCAGCAGATCGGCGTTTGTCTGGATAAATGCGAAAGTATCGTGGTGCGTGGCGACCGTCATCGTCTTCGTCAGCTCCTGCTCATCCTCACCGATAACGCTGTAAAATATAATCAGCCCAAAGGCGAAGTGATCCTTTCTCTCGTCCGCGTCGATGCCTTCGTTGAAGTGAAAATTAGCAATACCGGTTCCGGCATTCCGGCCGAGTCGTTGCCGAGGGTCTTTGATCGTTTCTTTCGTGCCGACGCCAGTCATTGCAGCGCCATCGAAGGATGCGGGCTCGGCTTGAGCATTGCCCGCTGGATTGTTGACGCCCATAGCGGAACGATCGCAATCGCTTCTGATCCACGCATGACCATCACGACGATTCGCTTGCCGTTGAGCTAAAAATGCCGGAGCAACTCATCGTCTCTGCAAAATTTTCCGTGCTGACTCGTTCGCAGATGGTATAGGTTCGAGCCTTGAATGGTGTGTTTTCCATTTCAACGTGGCTGCGCAAGTTGCCGCAGCAGACACGAGTAATCGTGGTTACGGTCGCCTACGCGGTGGCGGCCGCCCTGGTAACGGTGCTTTTTCAGGTCGCAATGAATCTGCTTTATCGCCACGGCCTGGCAGCGCTGGCGCTCAAGTCTCGCACCACTTTCCTGGTCGGTAGTTTTCTTTTAATGGTGGGTGGAGCGCTGGTGGTCGGTTGGATGCTGAATTCGTTTGGAAAAGAAGCTGCCGGCAGCGGGATCCCGCAGCTGAAGCTGGCCATCTGGAGGGACTTCGGATTCGTGCGCATGCGCGTAATCTGGGTGAAGTTCCTGGCGGGTGCCCTGCAAATTGGCTCGGGCAGCAGTCTCGGTCGCGAAGGACCAAGCGTGCAATTGGCTGGAGCCGTGGGATCGAATCTTGCTGGCGCTGCGGGAGAACCAAAACAAAAGCGGCGCCATGGCGCGGTCACTGGCGCAGCAGCCGGATTGGCGGCAGCGTTCAATACGCCCCTCGCCGCCGTAACATTTGTGCTGGAGGAATTAATTGGAGACCTCAATAGCCGATTGCTCGGTAGTATTTTGTTGGCTGCGATGCTCGGGGCATTGGTTGCGCATGGCCTTCTCGGACCACAACCCGCCTTCGCTCTCTCACCGGTGGGCGAACCAACCTGGCGCGCCTACTTATTGCTTCCGATCGTTGCGATTGCGGCATCGATCGTAGGTGCACTCTTTCAGAAAAGTTCCCTGGCCGTCCGGAAATTCAGTCGCGGCAGCAGCACATTCCCGGCGTGGCTGCGTCCAGCCGTCGGAGCAATGATTTGTTGGGCATTGGGAACTACGGTGTTCATCAAAACAGGGCACCTCGGAGTTTTTGGACTCGGCTACGATGATCTCTCGGATGCGCTCGCAGGAAAACTGGCATGGCAGATCGCCGCGGTGTTGCTTGTGACGAAACTGATTGCCACGATCGCCTGCTACGGCAGCGGCGGTTGTGGGGGAATCTTTTCTCCAACGCTTTTTTTCGGCGCCACCACTGGGATTGCTGTTGCCGGCATCGCGCAACTTTTTGTCCCGCTTCAACCTGACGGCATTGCCATGCTCGCGGTTGTTGGGATGAGCTCGACTTTGGGCGCAGTGGTTCGCGCGCCGGTAACGAGTATCCTCATCGTTTTTGAAATGACGCACGAGTTTGCTCTCGTCCCGCCATTGATGTTGGCGGCGTTGATCAGCCAGACTACAAGTCGGTTGTTGCTCCGACGCAATTTTTACGATGCTCTTCTGGAACAGGATGGACACGATGTTGAGCATTTTGCGCCCCCACGCGACCTGGTGGCGTGGCATTTGCAACAGGCTTCACCCCTGGCAAGTTCACGTCCTGTCCTCGTGGAAAATCTTTCTGCCCCTGCGGTTCGAACCATTCTCGATCAATATCCGTACCAAAGTTTTCCCGTTTTTATCAATGGAACCGTCACGGGAATTTTGCATCGTGACGACGCTGAAATCGCGTTGAAACAAAATCTGGAACCTGTGCTTCGCCCGGCCGCTCTCTGTGCTCACAACGACACCATCAAACAGGTGGAACAGAAAATGGTGGAAAACGGAGCGGCCGTCGCGGTACTCCTCGCTGAAAATAAAGTGACTGGCGTTCTGACTCTGCACGATCTTTTACGTGCCCAACTGGCCGCATCCAGCCAGGGCGAACCAGTCTGAAAAAAATTCCCATTTGGAAAACGGCCCGTTGGTATCTTCGATCCTTGGACATCGCGAAATAAAAAAGGCGACCCTGTTCGAGTCGCCTTTCGCTTTTTTAATTCAAAGGGATTTTACTTCCCTGCTCGCAAATTCCAGCCCGTCGGCATTGCGCCGCCATTGGCAAGGAAGTTCACGTCGATGATGTTCGTGTTGTTCATCAACCATGTCGCGGATTTACCGCCAGTGACCTGGAAGAGCAGGTCTGGTGTGCCGTTGTCATCAAGGTCGCTGACCCCGCCGATCGTCCAGCCGGCAGGTGCCGCCAGATTCTCGTTCAAGACAACACTCGACGTCATGGTCGTTCCGTTCATCAACCACACCATCACGCGACGATCCGTGTTCTGGAAAACGATGTCACTATTGCCATCATTGTTGAAGTCAGCCACGGCAACCGCTTTCCACGTTGTGCCGGGTGCTACCGTGCTGTTGATGACTTGCTGGCCGGTATAGGTGGCGCCATTGGTGCCGCCGTAGGTCCAAATGGTTAAAGCTCCCGTGCTGATCTTTTGCCAGAGCAGGTCTGGCGACGTATTCGTCGTGAAATTTCCCGCCCCAATCAGTTTCATTCCCAAAGGAGCAGTCTTGAGGGCCTGCGTCCGTGTGATGAAGTTGTTCGTCATCATCCACAACATCACCGCGCCGCTGTTGTTCTGGAAAAGCAGGTCTTTGCTGCCGTTGTTATCGAAATCAATTGTGCTCGCCAGACGCCACGCCCTCGCAATCGACTTGCCGTTGTTCAACAAAGCAGAGCCGACAAAGTTCGTGTTTTCCATCAGCCAGAGCGAGACGAAGCTATTGAGACTCTGCCAATAAATTTTGCCGGGCGTATTGAAGACGGCCGTGACCGTCTTGTTACTGTTCATCGTGACCTGGACCTGGTTTGAGAAGCCGGAAGCGCCTCCAGTCCACGCGACAAACTGATTGGTTCCGTTGGGCGTCATGCTCAACGTGACGATCGCGTTCGATGAATACCCATTGGTCGCAGGGGCCGGATCCGCGAAAACGATACCCGCATCATTTGGCGTCACCGCCGCGGTGAGTTGATAAACGGGAACACTCGCAAACACTGCCGTGACGGTCTTGTTCGCATTCATCGTGACCGTGGCCAGATTCGCGCTGGGCAGAACCTGTCCAACCCATTTCACAAATTTAAATCCCGTGGCTGGCACCGCGGTCAAAGAGACGTGCGTGCCCGCGTAGTAACTGGTTCCCGAAACCGGCGTCGGCGATTTGATAACCGTGCCCGCAGTCGGAGGATTGAGATTCACCGTCAATTGATACTGCGCCAGCGCGGCAAAGTTCGCGGTCAACGTCTTGTTCGCGGTCATCTTGATCACAATTTTGTTCGCCAGCGCCGCGGACGATCCGGACCATTTTACAAATTTGTATCCAGTGTTCGGCGTGGCCGTGATCGTGACGGCTGTGCCCGCCGCATAACCATTGGTTCCCGGGGGAGGAGAGAGACTGATCGTGCCAGTGGCATCAGGAGTGATGGCGGTGGTGATTGTGTAATACGGCGGAGCATTGCTGAACACCGCGGTGATGGTCTTGTTGCCGTTGAGTGTCAGTTGCAATGGATTGGTCCTGCTCGTCGAAGCTCCGGACCAATGCGCGAAGACTTTTCCAGCCGCCGGGTTGGCCGTCAACATCACGACTGAATTCGACGCAAACGACGTGCCCGACGGATCCACCGTGATCGATCCGTAACCCGCAGGAGAAACATTCGTAGTCAGCGTCACCATTCCGGGAACGGGAATGTTCGTGAACGTTGCCGTTAATGTTTTGTTCGTGGTCATCGCGAATTGCACCGGGTTCACCACGGACGTCAGGGCACCGCTCCATCCCTTGAACGCGTAACCATCCGCTGCAACTGCGGTCGCCTGCACGAGCGTGTTCGAGTCATATTTTCCATCAGCGCTGTCCGGGGAAAGTTGAATCGCACCGCCGCCAACGACATTTGTTGTCAACGTGAACTGAACCACCGGATTGCTCACCACCACCGGCAGTGTCGTGTAAACACCTTTCGCCCCGCTGCTGAAGCTCGCGGTGAAAACAATGTTGCCCGAGCTGTCCATGCCGCCCAACCCAAGATTCGTCGGCGTTTCGCCATCAAGCGTCGTGAAGGTGTCGACGACCGTCGTGATCGTTCCACCATCCAACAGATAAATGCCCGGACGCGATCTGCCGGCTTCATTGTCGAAATACGAACTGTAGAAAAGAAGTTTGCCGCCTTTGTAATCGAATCCGCCGACCAATGACGAAAAATGATTCGTCGTCCCCGGAACCGTCATCGTCGTGTCCACAAGCTTCGTCAAACTGCCGCCGTCGAACGCAGCCGAGAAAAGCCCCGCGCCTCCGGAGAAGCTTCCATAAAAAACAATCGTCCCGTTCTCCAGGTCCACGGGCTCGGAGAAGCCGACGAATTTCGCCGACTGGCCCGGTGCCACCGTGTTCGTGTCCACCACGAGAAACGTATCGTCAAAGGTATAGGAATAACAATAGATGGCCGCGGAGTTATCGGATCGAAACGCGCGGAAGGCGACGTTGCCGCCCGATCCACTTTGCAACACGCCGTAATCGGAACCGACGAACGTAGCGCTGGTGTTAGGAAGACTGCCGCCTGGTCCGATCAATGTCGTCACGTTCGTGTCGCTCAGGAAATAAATTCCCGCGTTGAAATTCGAATTGTAACCGACGAACACCGTGCGACCCGGCGGCTGCACCTGGTAAAGACTGCGCAGAGCAGAAAACTTTCCGCTCGTTCCCGGGATATCGAAAGTCGTATCAACGAGCATCGAAAACGTATCGTTGAATCCATTCCAGCGATAAAGCCCTTTTCCCTCAGTCGTATTGGCGGAAAAAAGAAAATCATTCACCTCGCTTAACCGGCCATCGTAGTCGGGCAGCGTGGTGATCCCGGCATTGTTCGGCGGCAACGTGCTGTTCATGTCCACCAGACGGGTGAGGCTGCCATTTTTCCAGCGATAAAATCCTTTCTGACTGGAAGCGCCCGTTGCGGCAAAGACAACGTTGCTTTGTTGAATCTGGGCATTGCTGAATCCGGCAAACGTCCCGGAGCCATTCGGGATGCTGGTGTTGGTTCCGGCAATCCGTGTGAAGGTATAAGCCGAACCTGAATTCGTTACCGCGAGTAAAGTGCACAAAGCGAAGGCTGAAAGAATCCGATGCATAAACGGCTATAATAGAACAGATCGGGGAATTCCATCAATCCCCTTTGCGAAAATATCCTAATTGCCACTTGGAAAGCCCCTGACATGGCGTGAACTTTGTACAAAAAGATTGAAGGTAACGTTTCCTCCCCCGCCAGGCAGTCCTTTGCGCCCTGCCAGCACAAACCTAAGTCAGTGTCCATTCATTGAATCTTCCCCTTTAAATCATTGCTCTTGCAGTTACATTGGGGCTGCATCGCAAAAATTAACGTTTGGCATTGAAAAACTATTTTTCCAAACTCTGGCTCTTTGTGCGCAAACGAAAACTGCTATCCACCGTTGTCCTGGGTTTGACCCTTCTGCTGGTCTTGTCGGGTTGTGGAACCCTTAAATTTTACACGCAGGCGGTAAGGGGCCAGCTGCAGATCTTTCGCAGTGAACGTCCGATCAAAGAGGTAATTGCAGATACAAACACGACGGCTCGCCTCCGGAGCAAGTTGGAATTAATCCTGAAGGCACGTGAGTTCGCTCAACAGGAATTGGCGTTGCCAGCGGATGGCAATTATCTCCTGTACGCCGATATCCATCGCGAACACGTTGTCTGGAATGTCCACGCCGCGCCGGAACTTTCTCTCACTCCCAAATCGTGGTGGTATCCCTTCGCGGGTCGGGCCACCTATCGCGGTTATTTTTCCGAGAAAAATGCAGAACAATTTGCCCACAAACTCGAGAAGCAGAACCTCGACGTTTATTACGAAGGCATCGACGCCTATTCAACCCTCGGCTGGTTTAAAGAGCCGATATTAAACACGTTTGTTTACGAGCCAGATGCCGACCTTGCCGAAACGATCTTCCACGAACTCGCCCATCAGCGTGTTTATGTCGGCGGAGACACCGCGTTCAATGAAGCGTTTGCCGTGTCGGTGGAACGGGAAGGAATTCGGCGCTGGCTTGGCGCCACCAACGAACAGGCGTGGGAAAAGTTTAAAGGTCGCAAAGAGCGTCGGGAAGAATTCGTCCAACTCATTTTGGAAACTCGCAAGAAACTGAAGGCCGTCTACGAAGACCTGAACCTGCCGACCGATAGCAAGCGAGAGCGAAAAAAGGAAATCATCCAGGAACTCCGGACAAACTACGCCAGGATGAAACAGGAACGATGGGGCGGTTATAAAGGTTACGACGAGTGGTTTGCGGGACCGTTAAATAATGCGCAACTGAACACCGTTTCGACGTACTATCATCTCGTCCCGGCCTTCGAAAAACTTTTGCACCAGCAAAACGGTGACCTGCCCAAATTCTATGATGCTGTGAAAGCACTCGCGAAGCTTTCGAAAGAAGACCGTCACGAAAAGTTGGAAGCTATGCTTAAGGAATAATCGTTTTTCCCGATTTTTTACGCTTCCAGAATTCAGCTCGCCCTTCATCTGCAAAGAACAAGCGCCTCGAAAGGGCTCCTAAGACCTGTCATGGGCGGTTTTTATCAAAGCTTTACGCAAAAAACTGCCTCAAAACACTACAGTGCATCTCTTTACTTGACACTTGTCATATGTTTATGCGACAAACGCACCGTTCCCCATGAGAAGCAACTTGCAAAAGTCTGCCCCAAACAGCCTCCACTGTTGTACTGGAAGTCTGTTCCGGGTTTACTTCTGCAAAAACTCAAAGTAAAGCCACAATGAACAAACAAATCCTCAGTCTCATCAAATACTCCGCCCTCGGCGTCGCCGCCGTTGCCACTTCCGCTCAAGCGAGCACGGACTACGGTCCAGCCATTTACAAGCCGATGTCCGGCTGTTCCAAATGGTACACGACTGGCAATGGACACATTTTCTGCGTTATCCACGACATGGAAGGTTATTACCTCTCCTCGATGTCCTATTTGAATCAGTGCAGTGTTTCCGCTTCCATCCATTACGGCGTTAACGGCAAGCAAGATGCCACCAGCGACGCTCCGGCCGGCGAAATCACGCAATCCGTTCGTGAAGCGAACTATGCGTGGCATGCCAAGTGTTGGAATACCTGGTCCTGGGGCACAGAACATGAAGGTTTTGCCAGCAATCCTGCCTGGTACACCACCGCCATGTACAATGCTTCCGGTTTGCTCCAACAGCATTTGTTGAACGTCAGCGGAAAGCCCAAGGATCGTAACCACGTTATCGGCCACGATCAAAAGCGCATTTCTTCATGGGTCACCTGGGTCAATGCAAACTACTCCATGGACCCAACTTGCAACAGCCATACCGACCCAGGTTTGAACTGGAACTGGACCACGTTGATGAATGTCATCAATCCTCCAGTCAGCTCGACCATCATCGACAACACTGGCGCGACGTTCACCGGCACGTGGGCGACTGGTTCGTCCTCGACCGACAAATATGGTGCTGATTACCGCTATCACAGCACAGCTCCAGTCAGCGAACCTGCTTCGTATAACTACACCGGCAGCGGCACGAAAGCTGTTTATTGCTATTATCCAGCTGGTTCCAATCGCTCGGCCACAACGCCTTACATCATTCACCACAGCGGCGCTTCGACGACCGTCAACGTGAACCAACAGATCAATGGCGGCACTTGGGTTTCCCTCGGCAGCTACAGCTTCACCTCTGGTGACGACGTCCAGGTTTCCTGCTGGACCGGCACTGGTTTCAACGTGATGGCTGACGCTATCAAGTGGCAATAATTCCACCTCTGTAAGTACACAAACCCGGACAGGCAACTGTCCGGGTTTTTTGTTTTTTGGGATTATCGGCGGCACCATCTGTGATGGAGCAACTTGTATAATTTTGACAGGTTTCTCACTGTTTTCGGTGGAACAGAAGCCAAACCGGTTCATATTGGGTTGGATCCGCGAAGGCGGAACTTTGACGGAAAAGCTTCCCAATCGACAAACCCTCTGGCACAGACCTCATTCGCGGACAACCTCAATCTCCTGAAAACAGCAAGGAACCCCGGTTCGA